>NZ_JBFMVT010000002.1:618678-928017 GCF_040786275.1 Buttiauxella gaviniae | reverse complement strand
CGAAGCGATTCGTCAGATGGCGGTAGAAGTGGGTCGTGAGCACACCCTGTATATGCACCTGACTTTGGTGCCGTACATGGCCGCTGCCGGTGAAGTGAAAACTAAACCGACTCAACACTCCGTAAAAGAACTGCTTTCCATCGGTATTCAGCCAGACGTGCTGATCTGCCGCTCTGACCGCGTGGTTCCGGCAAACGAACGTGCAAAAATTGCATTGTTCTGTAACGTACCGGAGAAGGCGGTAATTTCTCTGAAAGATGTCGATTCCATCTATAAAATTCCAGGCCTGTTGAAATCACAGGGGCTGGACGATTATATTTGTAAACGATTCAGCTTGAACGTTCCTGAAGCTAACTTGTCCGAATGGGAACAGGTTATCTACGAAGAAGCGAATCCGACAAGCGAAGTCACAATTGGTATGGTCGGCAAGTACATCGAACTGCCGGACGCCTACAAATCTGTGATTGAAGCGCTGAAACACGGTGGCTTGAAAAATCGCCTGACCGTTAACATCAAGCTGATTGACTCGCAGGATGTTGAAACTCGCGGTGCTGAAGAAGTGCTGAAGGGATTGGATGCTATCCTTATCCCTGGCGGTTTCGGTTACCGTGGTGTGGAAGGCAAAATCGCCACCGCGCGCTATGCTCGTGAGCAAAACATTCCTTATCTGGGCATTTGCTTAGGTATGCAGGTTGCGCTGATCGAGTTCGCACGAAACGTTGCAGGCATGGCTAACGCCAACTCAACTGAATTTGTGCCAGACTGTAAATACCCGGTGGTCGCCTTAATCACCGAGTGGCGCGACGAAGAAGGTAACGTTGAAGTTCGTACTGAAAAGAGCGACTTAGGCGGCACCATGCGTCTTGGTGGCCAGCAGTGTCAGTTGACCGATGGTAGTCTGGTGCGCCAGATGTACGGTGAACCGACAATCGTTGAGCGCCATCGCCATCGTTATGAAGTCAACAACATGTTGTTGAAGCAAATTGAAACAGCAGGTCTGCGCGTTGCGGGCCGTTCCGGTGATGACCAACTGGTAGAAATCATCGAAGTGCCAAATCATCCGTGGTTTGTTGCTTGCCAGTTCCACCCGGAATTTACTTCTACTCCGCGTGATGGGCACCCACTGTTTGCAGGCTTTGTTAAAGCCGCAGGTGAGTACCAAAAGCGTCAGGCGAAGTAAGCAGAAAGTTAGAACGACAACGCGCGAATGTTCGCGCGTTGTTTGTCTGGAGTTTTAGTTTAACTTGTACTGAGGAAAATCTAATGTCCAAAATCGTTAAAGTCATCGGTCGTGAAATCATCGACTCCCGTGGTAACCCGACTGTTGAAGCTGAAGTTCATCTGGAAGGCGGTTTCGTAGGTATGGCTGCGGCGCCATCAGGTGCTTCTACTGGTTCCCGCGAAGCGCTGGAACTGCGCGATGGCGACAAATCTCGCTTCCTGGGCAAAGGCGTTCTGAAAGCCGTTGCTGCAGTTAACGGCCCGATTGCTGCGGCTGTAACTGGTAAAGATGCGAAAGACCAGGCTAACATCGATAAGATCATGATCGACCTGGACGGTACCGAAAACAAATCCAACTTCGGCGCTAACGCAATCCTGGCTGTTTCTCTGGCTGCTGCTAAAGCTGCTGCTGCCTCTAAAGGCCTGCCGCTGTATGCACACATCGCTGAACTGAACGGCACCCCAGGCAAATTCTCTATGCCACTGCCTATGATGAACATCATCAACGGCGGCGAGCACGCTGATAACAACGTTGATATCCAAGAGTTCATGATTCAACCAGTTGGCGCGAAAACTCTGAAAGAAGCCATCCGTATGGGTTCTGAAGTTTTCCACACCCTGGCTAAAGTTCTGAAATCTAAAGGCATGGGTACTGCTGTTGGTGACGAAGGTGGCTATGCGCCAAACTTGGGTTCCAACGCTGAAGCACTGGCTGTAATCGCTGAAGCGGTTAAAGCTGCAGGTTACGAGCTGGGTAAAGACATTACTCTGGCTATGGACTGTGCTGCTTCTGAATTCTACAAAGACGGTAAATACGTTCTGGCTGGCGAAGGCAACAAAGCTTTCACCTCTGAAGAATTCACCCACTTCCTGGAAGAGCTGACCAAACAGTACCCAATCGTTTCTATCGAAGACGGTCTGGACGAGTCTGATTGGGATGGTTTCGCATACCAGACCAAAGTAATGGGCGACAAACTTCAACTGGTTGGTGATGACCTGTTCGTAACCAACACCAAAATCCTGAAAAGAGGTATCGACAACGGTATCGCTAACTCCATTCTGATCAAATTCAACCAGATCGGTTCTCTGACCGAAACTCTGGCTGCGATCAAAATGGCGAAAGATGCTGGCTACACTGCAGTTATCTCTCACCGTTCAGGCGAAACTGAAGATGCTACCATCGCTGACCTGGCTGTTGGTACTGCTGCAGGCCAGATCAAAACAGGTTCTATGAGCCGTTCTGACCGTGTTGCTAAGTACAACCAGCTGATTCGTATCGAAGAAGCTCTGGCTGCTGCCGGTACTCCAGCACCGTTCAACGGTCTGAAAGAAGTTAAAGGTCAGTAATTCGTTACTGCCTTAAATTCTTACAAAAAACCCGCTTCGGCGGGTTTTTTTATCTCTTTTTTTGTCGGCTTCTGAACACTTTATGTCTCCCCTTGAGGGTAAAGTTTGCACAACCCTGGCCTGTCGACCAGGCTTACGGGGACTTTTTCAATCACAGGTCAGGAGACCGACATGAAAGCAGCAGTTGTGAATAAAGACCACTCTGTAGGGATCATTGATAAACCCGTTCGCGCCCTTAAACACGGCGAAGCATTGCTTAACATGGAATGTTGTGGCGTATGCCACACCGATTTACATGTAAAAAATGGAGATTTTGGTGACGTAACCGGCATTACCCTCGGGCATGAAGGTATTGGTGTTGTGAAGACGGTGGGGCCTGGCGTCACGTCCCTGAAAGTAGGTGACCGCGCAAGCGTTGCGTGGTTCTTCCGGGGCTGTGGGAACTGCGAATACTGTAACACCGGCAACGAAACCCTCTGTCGCAGCGTCACGAACGCGGGTTATACCGCCGATGGTGGCATGGCTGAAGAGTGTATCGTGGTGGCAGATTACGCAGTAAAAGTTCCCGATGGGCTTGAATCTGCTGCTGCGAGTAGTGTGACTTGTGCAGGCGTCACCACTTATAAAGCGGTGAAAGTTTCCCACATTAAGCCGGGTCAGTGGATCGCGATTTATGGCTTAGGCGGCCTTGGCAACCTCGCGCTGCAATACGCTAAAAATGTCTTTAATGCCAAAGTCATTGCTATTGATGTGAATGATGCTCAGTTAGATTTCGCCAAAGAGAGCGGGGCGGATTTGGTCATTAACTCGCGCAATGAAGATGCTGCCAAAGTCATTCAGGAGAAAGTGGGTGGCGCACATGCGGCGGTAGTGACTGCCGTGGCGAAAGCGGCATTTAACTCTGCGGTAGACGCCGTACGCGCAGGCGCGCGTATTGTTGCGGTGGGTTTGCCATCTGAATCTATGAGCTTGAACATTCCACGTCTGGTTCTCGATGGGATCGAAGTGGTGGGTTCATTAGTGGGAACCCGTCATGATTTAGCCGAAGCCTTCCAGTTTGCTGCCGAAGGTAAAGTAGTGCCTAAAGTCACCCTGCGCCCTCTGGAAGATATCAATGCCATCTTCAAAGAAATGGAAGAAGGGAAAATCAAAGGCCGTATGGTGATTGATTTTAAAACTAAGAAGTAAGCATTTTTGTAGTGAACTTAAAATGGCTGGGATAATCCCGGCCATTTGCATGATCTCAGCCGCCACATCTGCGATAATTACTCTTTACACCTTTTTTGAGAAGACTATGCAGTATCCGATTAACGAGATGTTCCAGACCCTGCAAGGGGAGGGCTATTTTACTGGTGTGCCCGCCATTTTTATTCGCCTACAAGGCTGCCCGGTGGGCTGCGCGTGGTGCGATACCAAACACACCTGGGAAAAACTCGCGGATCGTGAAGTCTCTCTGTTTAGCATTCTGGCCAAAACCAAAGAAAGCGACAAATGGGGCAGCGCCAGCGCTGAAGACCTGCTGGCGATTTTCCAGCGCCAGGATTACACCGCGCGCCACGTGGTGATTACCGGCGGCGAACCGTGTATTCACGATCTCACCCCGTTAACCTCGCTGTTTGAGCATCATGGTTATAGCTGTCAGATTGAAACCAGCGGCACTCATGAAGTGCGTTGCACCGCAGGAACCTGGGTAACGGTTTCCCCTAAAGTGAACATGCGCGGTGGCTACGACGTGCTTTCCCAGGCGCTGGAGCGCGCTGATGAAATTAAACATCCGGTAGGACGTATGCGTGATATAGAAGCGCTGGACGAACTGCTGGCAACGCTGGTTGATGATAAAAAGCGGGTGATTGCACTCCAACCTATCAGCCAGAAAGAAGACGCTACGCGTCTGTGTATCGAAACCTGTATCGCCCGTAACTGGCGACTGTCGATGCAGACACATAAGTATTTGAATATCGCTTAAAACAAAAAAGGCACCTTTACGGTGCCTTTCTTTTTCGCATGTAGGTCAGGTAAGGCATAAGCGGCCACCCGACATTACCGCCGAGGAGTCAACCCTTATACACGCAACCGGCGGTACACGTTTCTTTCACCATCACCGCGCTTAGAAGCGGCACCAGCGGCTTCATCTCATCCCAAATCCACTTTGCCAGCACTTCGCTGGTCGGATTTTCAAGACCTGGAATATCATTCAGATAGTAGTGATCCAGCCTGTCATAGGTCGGTTTAAACGCCGCTTTCAGCTCGGAGAAATCCATAATCCAGCCGGTATAAGCATCGACCTCGCCAGTGATTTCCAGGCGCACCATAAACGAGTGGCCGTGCAGGCGACCGCATTTGTGACCTTCTGGCACATGTGGCAGGCGGTGAGCGGCTTCGAAGGTAAAATCTTTAAACAGGGTGGTGGTCATGATTTCAGTCTCAGTAGGGCGAAAAACCGCCGAATAGTACCGGAAACCACTATTTTACGCATTAACAAAAACTAGCATCTGTCCGGTATTGCCTATTTTAAGCAGGAATGTGTTTTTAAACTCTTATAAATCAATGAATTAATTAATCACTTTTAACACTATGTTTTACCCGAAAAATCGGTTAGTCATTTTGGTTATTTGTTATTTCCATACCTTCTTTAATTGTTACTATTCCGGTGGTTAACCTTACACCATGAATGCTTTTTACCGTTGAATGATGAAACGGATCTTTTGCTACTGGAACCCAATAAGCATGACAACACAGGCCCCACCGACAGCTTTGCTGCCGCTCACTCCGGAGCAGCTTGCGCGCCTCCAGGCGGCGACAACCGACTTCTCGCAGACTCAACTGGCCTGGTTATCGGGCTATTTCTGGGGAATGATTAACCAACAACCCGGCGCGGTAGCGGCACCACAACCTCCAGCGGCAGAGGTTCCGGTTATCACTCTACTCTCTGCTTCGCAGACCGGTAACGCACGCCGCGTCAGCGAACAGCTGCGTGATGATTTACTCGCAGCAAAATTAAACGTCAACCTGGTGAATGCGGGCGACTATAAATTCAAACAAATTGCCCAGGAAAAACTGCTGGTTGTCGTAACATCCACACAAGGCGAAGGCGAACCGCCTGAAGAAGCCGTGGCGTTGCACAAGTTCCTGTTCTCGAAGAAAGCACCAAAACTCCCGGGCACTGCGTTTGCGGTGTTCAGCCTCGGCGATACGTCTTATGAATTCTTCTGCCAGTCCGGTAAAGATTTTGATTCCAAACTTGCAGAGCTGGGCGGTGAACGCCTGCTGGATCGCGTTGATAGCGACGTTGAGTTCCAGCCTGCCGCCGCTGAATGGCGTGCAAAAATTGTCGAGGTTTTGAAATCTCGCGTTCCGGCAGAAACACCGGCGCAAGCGGCAGTGACTGCCACCGGCGTGGTTAACGAAGTTTCCTCAAGCCCGTACAGCAAAGAAGCGCCATTAGCCGCAACGCTTGCGGTTAACCAGAAAATCACCGGCCGTGATTCTGAGAAAGATGTGCGTCATTTCGAAATCGATCTGGGGGATTCCGGCCTGCGCTATCAGCCGGGCGACGCGCTTGGCGTCTGGTATCAAAACGATCCCGCACTCGTGAAAGAGTTGGTTGAATTATTGTGGCTGAAGGGCGACGAAAGCGTCTCCGTTGATGGCAAAACCTTGCCCCTTAGCGAAGCGCTGGAGTGGCATTTTGAGCTAACAATTAACACCGCCAATATCGTTGAGAAATATGCTCAGACTACTCGCAACGCCGCGCTGCTGGATTTAGTTGGTGATAAAACGAAGCTGCAACACTTTGCCCAAAGCACGCCGATTGTCGACATGGTGCGTTACGCGCCTGCTGAATTAACGGCTGAGCAACTGATTGAGCTGCTGCGCCCGTTAACGCCGCGCCTGTACTCCATCGCCTCATCCCAGGCAGAAGCTGAAAACGAAGTGCATATTACGGTAGGCGTTGTGCGTTATGACATCGAAGGCCGTGCCCGTACCGGTGGCGCTTCAGGTTTCCTGGCTGACCGTCTTGAAGAAGATGGTGAAGTACGCGTGTTTATCGAACATAACGACAACTTCCGTCTGCCTGCTAACCCGGAAACACCGGTGATTATGATTGGCCCTGGCACCGGCATTGCCCCCTTCCGTGCCTTTATGCAGCAGCGTGAAAACGACGGAGCAGGCGGCAAAAACTGGCTGTTCTTCGGTAACCCACACTTTACCGACGATTTCCTTTATCAGGTGGAATGGCAGCGTTACGTCAAAGACGGCCTGCTGACTAACATCGATCTTGCCTGGTCTCGCGACCAGCAACACAAAATATACGTACAAGATAAACTGCGTGAAAAAGGCGCGGAACTGTGGAACTGGATTAATGAAGGTGCCCACATTTACGTCTGCGGCGATGCGAATCGCATGGCGAAAGACGTTGAGCAGGCGTTACTGGAAGTGGTGGCCGAGTTCGGTGGCATGGATATCGAAACGGCAGATGAATTTTTAAGTGAGCTGCGCGTTGAGCGCCGTTATCAGCGAGATGTCTACTAATGAGCGAAAAACACCCAGGACCATTAGTGGTCGAAGGCAAACTAAGCGATGCCGAGCGCCTGAAACGTGAAAGCAATTACCTGCGTGGCACCATTAAAGAAGATTTGCAGGATGGCCTGACCGGCGGCTTCAGAGGCGACAACTTTTTGCTGATCCGCTTCCACGGCATGTATCAGCAGGACGACCGTGATATTCGCGCTGAACGTGCGGAACAAAAACTCGAACCGCGCCATGCGATGATGCTGCGCTGCCGCCTGCCGGGCGGGATCATCACCACTGAGCAGTGGCGTGCCATCGACAAATTTGCCGAAGATAAAACCATTTACGGCAGCATTCGTCTGACCAACCGCCAGACCTTCCAGTTCCACGGCATTCTGAAAAAGAACGTGAAACCGGCGCATGAAATGTTGCATGAAGTTGGGCTGGACGCGCTGGCAACCGCCAATGACGTGAACCGTAACGTGCTTTGTACGTCTAACCCGGTGGAGTCTGAACTACACCAGGAA
Source organism: Buttiauxella gaviniae (assembly GCF_040786275.1). Classification (NCBI taxonomy): domain Bacteria; kingdom Pseudomonadati; phylum Pseudomonadota; class Gammaproteobacteria; order Enterobacterales; family Enterobacteriaceae; genus Buttiauxella; species Buttiauxella gaviniae. The sequence continues at coordinate 920,410 of NZ_JBFMVT010000002.1, read as the reverse complement.
GCCTACGAATGGGCGAAGAAACTTTCTGAGCATTTGCTGCCGCGCACGCGTGCTTATGCTGAGATCTGGTGGGATCAAGAGAAAGTCGCCACCACCGATGAAGAGCCGATCCTCGGTGAAACGTATCTGCCGCGTAAGTTTAAAACCACCGTTGTGGTACCGCCGCAGAACGATGTCGATCTTCATGCCAACGACATGAACTTTATTGCGATCGCCAAAGACGGCAAGCTGGTGGGCTTTAACCTGCTGGTGGGCGGTGGTTTGTCCATCGAACATGGTAATAAAGCAACTTACGCACGCACCGCGAGCGAATTTGGCTACATTCCGCTGGAGCACACGCTGGCGGTAGCGGAGGCCGTTGTCACCACGCAGCGCGACTGGGGCAACCGTACCGACCGTAAAAATGCCAAAACCAAATACACCCTTGAACGTGTGGGTGTTGACGTTTTCAAAGCTGAAGTTGAACGCCGGGCGGGGATCACATTCGAACCGATCCGTCCGTATGAATTCACTGGCCGCGGCGATCGTATTGGTTGGGTAAAAGGCATCGACGACAAATGGCACCTGACGCTGTTTATCGAGAACGGTCGTATTCTGGATTACCCAGGCAGGCCGCTGAAAACGGGCCTGGTTGAGATCGCGAAGATCCATAAAGGTGATTTCCGCCTGACCGCCAACCAGAACCTGATCGTGGCGGGTGTGCCGGAAAGCGAAAAGGCAAAAATCGAGAAACTTGCCAAAGACCATGGGCTGATGCACGCGGTGAAACCGCAGCGCGAAAACTCAATGGCCTGTGTGGCATTTCCGACTTGCCCGCTGGCGATGGCAGAAGCTGAACGCTTCCTGCCGCAGTTTGTGACTAAAGTTGAAGAAGTGCTGGAAAAACACCATGTGCCGGACGAGCACATCGTAACGCGCGTCACCGGCTGCCCGAACGGCTGTGGCCGTGCGATGCTGGCGGAAATAGGCCTGGTGGGGAAAGCTCCGGGGCGCTACAACCTGCACATTGGCGGTAACCGTATCGGGACGCGTATTCCACGTATGTATCGTGAAAATATTACCGAACCGGAAATTCTGGCTTCCATTGATGAGCTGGTTGGGCGCTGGTCGAAAGAACGCGAGGCTGACGAAGGCTTTGGCGACTTTACCATTCGCGCCGGGATTATCCGTCCGGTTCTCGATCCGGCACGGGATATGTGGGATTAACGGTTTAACGGCGGGTGGCGCATTGCTTACCCGTCCTATGACGGACTTGTAGGGTGGATAAGTGTCAGCGCCATCCACCACTGGTTCACCAACAAGCGAGGCACGTATGTCCGTACTCGATCTAAAAGCACTGAATGAATTACCGAAAGTCGAGCGTGTAATGGCGCTGGCTGAGGTCAACGCTCAGCTCGAAAAACTTAGCGCCGAGCAGCGCGTGACCTGGTCGCTGGAAAATCTTCCGGGCGAGTTTGTGTTGTCCTCAAGTTTTGGTATTCAGGCGGCGGTAAGCCTGCACTTGGTTACGCAGCAGTTTCCCAATATTCCGGTCATTCTCACTGATACGGGCTACCTGTTCCCGGAAACTTACCAGTTTATCGATGAGCTGACGGACAAGCTGAAATTGAACCTGAAAGTCTTCAGCGCCAAAGAGAGTGCCGCCTGGCAGGAAGCGCGCTACGGAAAACTGTGGGAGCAGGGCGTTGAGGGCATTGAAAAATACAATGACATCAACAAAGTCGAGCCGATGAACCGCGCATTGCGTGAGCTTAACGGGCAAACTTGGTTTGCGGGTTTACGCCGTGAGCAATCCGGCAGCCGGGCGAATTTGCCGGTGCTGGCGATTCAGCGCGAAGTATTCAAAATTCTGCCGATCATCGACTGGGACAACCGCCAGGTTTACCAGTACCTGACCGCCAACGGCCTGAAATACCACCCGCTGTGGGATCAGGGCTATCTTTCCGTCGGCGATACCCACACCACGCGCAAATGGGAAGAGGGTATGGCAGAAGAAGAAACCCGTTTCTTTGGTTTGAAGCGTGAATGTGGTCTTCACGAAGGTTGATTGCTGAACGCCGACTTTCTCTCCTTAAAGAGAGGGTCGGCGTTATTTTATATTTATTGCTGTAATTAAGTTATTCCCTCCTGAATGTTTCTCCCTTAAAGACTACCTGACGTTAATCAATAACTGCTTGAATAATTAATGGTTAATTAATCCCCTCAAGACAGTAAAGATTGTTTAGTCATCCAGATAAGCATGAAGCCGCCGGGGAATTTTGTCATTCACCGTATGAGTGATCTTTTATCATTTTAAATTCAAAGAGTTGTGCACTTTAAAAATTAGAAAAAACCGGTGGATTTTTAAAGTTAAAAAAATATTTATAGATCAGTAAGATATTTTTAGAGTGTTCCCCACGCGAGTGGGGATAAACCGCGTTCTACAACTTGCCACGCGGTGACAAGAGCGTGTTCCCCACGCGAGTGGGGATAAACCGGCGCATCAGGTGCGGCGATTACCGTGCTAAACGTGTTCCCCACGCGAGTGGGGATAAACCGGATATGGCTGTCAGTTACCTTCCGGCCGACATGTGTTCCCCACGCGAGTGGGGATAAACCGATGAAAAAGGCCAGCTGCTGGCGGGAGAGGAAGTGTTCCCCACGCGAGTGGGGATAAACCGCATCGCAACCACAGCTTTTGTTACTGCCGCAAGTGTTCCCCACGCGAGTGGGGATAAACCGGCGGCGCTGATTGCCGAACAATGCCGAATGGTGTGTTCCCCACGCGAGTGGGGATAAACCGACCATAGCCAGCCTCTCCAGCTAGTGATTTCCCGTGTTCCCCACGCGAGTGGGGATAAACCGATGTCAGGCGATTGGTTGAAATTATCCAGAGGGTGTTCCCCACGCGAGTGGGGATAAACCGAGTCTGCTGATAAGCCTGGAGAAAATGGCTCAGTGTTCCCCACGCGAGTGGGGATAAACCGACCATATATGAAACCATGCTGAGTAAGTTTATGTGTTCCCCACGCGAGTGGGGATAAACCGTTATATCATCATCATCCTGCGCCTCTACCAGCGTGTTCCCCACGCGAGTGGGGATAAACCGCATCCGTTTCTGTGTGACCGAAAATGGCTTTGGTGTTCCCCACGCGAGTGGGGATAAACCGCATATACGCCATCTGTCCTGAAATGACGCATAGTGTTCCCCACGCGAGTGGGGATAAACCGTTGCGATTCGTTAAATTGGGCAGCATCCATGAGTGTTCCCCACGCGAGTGGGGATAAACCGCAACAACAGAGGGAACTATCGAAATGACCGAAGTGTTCCCCACGCGAGTGGGGATAAACCGCAGCAGAGCGACGTGCAGCGAAACAGCGTCGGGTGTTCCCCACGCGAGTGGGGATAAACCGGCAGAGCGTGACGAGCTGAAGAGTCAGGTTGTGTGTTCCCCACGCGAGTGGGGATAAACCGTAACCATGGCTGACCCAATCACTGCGGCGGACGTGTTCCCCACGCGAGTGGGGATAAACCGGACTTCCACAACGCTGACTACATCGACTATCTGTGTTCCCCACACTTGTGGGGGAGAAAAGAAATATCCATTTATCAGAACAAAACCCCGTTAAATACAAAATGATCTGATTGATATCAAAAATAAAAAATCCTACTTACGCTCTAGTAGTCGTATGCATATATATTTGACGACTGAACATGAATCAGCAATCCGATTATTTCCACTATTGGGGAAAAACGAGTCGAAAAGACGACCCTGATAGTTCGGCTTATCATTTATTGCCCTGGCACAGTCTGGATGTTGCCGCGTGTGGCTGGCAGATGGTGATGAGTAACCACTTTCATGCAGCAGATATTTTTGCTGAGCTTGGATTTAATCGCGATGAAGCCGCTCGCTGGTTTGCATGGATTCTCGGCGCTCATGATCTCGGAAAATTTGCTCGCGGCTTCCAGCAGTTATTTCGCGGGGCACATCCATTATTAGTTCCAGCCGTGAGCGGCAAAGCATACTGCGCCCGCCATGATTCATTGGGTTACTGGCTGTGGAAAGACTATATTTCACTGCGCTGGCAAGAAGGTCTTTGCAGCGCCATTCCTATTTGTGAACAAAAAAAGAAATCCCGTTATGCGCTTGATTGCTGGTTTAGCATCGCAACGGGGCACCATGGAAAACCGCCAGAAACTGAAGTCAAAGGAACTCAGGCATTTACTGAAGAGGATAAAATCGCTGCGGAGAATTGGCTTTCCGACCTTTCGTTATTACTAGACGTTGATGCCATACCTGGATTCTTTGCTGACAAAGACTGGCGAGATAAGTTGAAGCAGAGTAGTTGGCTGCTGGCTGGGTTGACGGTGCTGGCTGATTGGCTAGGTTCAAACCAGTCTTACTTTCCCCTGGTGAGTGATATTTTGCCTCTCGCTGAGTACTGGCAAAAAGCCCAAATCCTGGCGCAACGAGCATTGCAGCAATTACCAAATCCTTCCACAACACAGACTTTTCATTCTTATCAGGCGTTATTTCCCTTTATTGAACATTTGACACCGCTTCAGCAAAAAGCGTTAGAAGTCGATATTTCTGCCCCGGGCCCGCAGTTGCTGGTTCTCGAAGATGTTACTGGGGCCGGGAAAACGGAAGCTGCACTGATTCTGGCCCACCGCCTGATGTCAGCCGGAAAGAGCGATAGCCTGTATGTCGGGCTTCCTACGATGGCGACTTCAAACGCCATGTTCCGTCGCCTCTCTCTGGCGTATCGGGCTTTGTTTACGCAAAGCAGTTTGCCTTCGCTGGTTCTGGCGCATGGTGCGCGCCATATGTCTGATGATTTTAACCACTCATTATGGGGGGATGAGAATCGCGGGCAGCTTAACTATGAGGCTGGTGAAAGTTCCGCCAGCAGCGCCTGCAATGCCTGGTTTGCGGATTCACGGAAAAAATCGCTACTGGCTGAAGTCGGTGTCGGTACGCTCGATCAGGTATTGATGGCGGTGATGCCTTTTAAACACCAGTCACTGCGGTTACTTGGCCTTTTTGGCAAGTTACTGATTTTAGATGAAGTCCATGCTTATGACAGCTATATGGTTCGTCTTCTGGAAGGTTTGCTCACCTTCCATGCGGCCCAGGGCGGGAGTGCGATCATCCTCAGCGCCACATTGCCTTACTCATTGCGTAACAAACTTCTGCGCGCATTCCAGAAAGGAACGGGGGGCAAATTACCCAACCCGACTCCGGATGCGCAATACCCCTGGTTTTCTCTGCTGACTACCGAAACGCTTCATGAAAGCTTTACTTCCACACGTCCTGAAGTTTCCCGTGAGGTGGGGGTAGCGTGGCTCACAGAAACGCAACAGGCTGTTGATCTAATCAAACAGGCAGTAAGTCTCGGGCAATGCATCTGCTGGATTCGAAATACTGTGGATGAAGCGATTGAGGTTTATCGCCAACTGAAGGAGTGCGGAACCCTTCCTGAAGAGGATTTACTGCTGTTCCATAGCCGCTTTGCTTTTGTTGACCGGATGAAGGTCGAAACCCAGGCTCTGGACCAATTTGGTAAAGAAAGCACCGCCGCTGGTCGGCGTAGCAAGGTTCTTATCGCCACACAGGTTATTGAACAAAGTCTGGATATTGATCTGGACGTGATGATTAGTGACTTGGCCCCTATCGACTTACTTATTCAACGTGCAGGTCGCCTGCAACGGCATCAACGTGGAACGCGAATCCCTCCGGTACTCCATATTTTGGCACCCGCCTGGCAGACCGACCCTGAATCTGACTGGTTAAAGGAATCTATCCCGGGAACGGGTTTTGTCTATGCCGATCACGCTTGCCTCTGGCGCACACAGCAAATTCTCCGTGAGAAAGGGGCAATTCGGATGCCGGAAGATGCCCGTGAACTAGTCGAAAGTGTGTATGCGGAATGGATTGCCGCGCCATCTGATCTACAGCCTGCAAGCGATCTGGCAATGGGGAAAAGCTTCAGCGCCAGTGGAATTGCCGCTCAAACGCTGCTGCGGCGCGACGAGGGTTATGCACGTAAAGCCAGTGATTATCCCTGGGATAATCTTGATCTGGCGACTCGTTTGAATGCAGACACGGTTGATCTCTATCTCACCTGGCAAGATGGCGAACCTTATGCTGAAGGGGATGCGTACCCCTGGGAACAAAGTCGCTTGTCCATCCGGCCTTCGTTGTGGAAAACGCTGGCTCAGAAAATCCCGCATCTGGAAGGCGAGGCGCTAGAAAAAATGCGGTTAACTATCCGCAATCCCGCAGCCCAGGTAGCTCTTCTGGAGCGGGATAAGGTTGCAGAGTTTTACAGTAAAGAATCAGGTCTTGAGGGAAGTCCCCACTGACGTGGGGAACGAATAGCTTTTCTAACAATACACGGTTTATCCCCGCAGTTGCGGGGAATACTAGCCATAAAAGATTAACAATGTTTCCAATTATCTTCTATTAACTTTTAAATATTAATCCTTTTCTAACTATACACTTATTGATATTGACTTTGCTTGAGCGTAATCTGTGTTGGCGGCAAACATTAGAACGCCAAATAAGGTGGACACTACATATCGTTGCCGAGCCTGTATAACAGTAGCGTTCTGTGAGGAGTCAAATAACAAAATGGATGTAAATGAAAATAATCTTTAAACGTCGCCAGCATGGTGAGTGGGAATTAATCATTTCATTCTTATGGTTTGGTTTGTAAGGATTGCTCAATGCCCCTAGGGTGGGGGCTATTTTAAAGGAGATTCCATGTTTTGCCTTATCACAGAACGTTGGCTACCCGTTATCGACCGCTCTGGGCAGCGCAGGAAAATATCGCCACAGCAGCTCTTTGATAATGACATTGTTGAGTTGGTGTGGCCACGTGCGGATTTTCAGGGGGCCGCTTATCAACTGCTGATTGGCCTGATGCAGACCGTGACGCCACCACGAGATGAGGAAGAGTGGGATGAAGTCTGGGAAGAGGGGATTAAACCGTCAGACTGGCATAACGCACTGGAAGGGATTGCTGAGGCATTTAATTTCGGCCCACAAAAGCCCGCCTTTTTGCAGGATTTAGATACCTTACCCGTTGAGTCTTCATCGATTGCAGGGTTGTTGGTGGATGCGCCGGGCGGAAATACGCTAAAGCTCAATAAAGATCATTTCGTGAAGCGAAGTGTTTACCAGCAATTTTGCCCGCACTGTGCCGCAATGGCCTTGTATACAGTACAGACCAACTCTCCTGCTGCCGGAGCCGGGTTCCGCACCAGCATGCGTGGCGGGGGGCCAATGACTACGCTATTGGTTCCGCAAAAAACGGATGAAGCTTTATGGAGAAAGCTTTGGCTAAATGTTTTTCCCGCTCGTGATAAGTGGGAAAAAGAGCAATTGCCTCTGATTTTCCCATGGCTGGCTGCGACCCGCAGCAGCGAAACCCCCAAAAACATTGTGACTCCAGAAAATGCCCACCCTCTTCAGGCTTACTGGGGCATGCCACGCCGTCTTGAGATTGATTTCAGCCAATCGACGTCGGGGAAATGCGATTTATGTGGGGAAATGCACGAAGCCTTGCTGACCAGAATGCGCAGTAAAAACTATGGCGTGCAGTACGACACATGGATTCATCCTCTTTCACCTTATCGGCGAGCTGCGAAAGACGCCAGTGCGCCAATGATCCCTTTGAAAGGGCAGCCCGGCGGGCTTGCGTACAAAGACTGGCTGGGTTTGGTTGTAGAGTCGGAGGAGAAGCTCAACTGCACGTTTCCGGCAAAAGTTATTCGTATGAATACCGTGCCACATCTGACCAATTTATGGTGTTTCGGATATGACATGGATAATGCCAAAGCGCGTTGCTGGTATGAGCACCGTCTGACGTTATCCACCTTGCCAAAAGCTCATCAGGATGAATTGAAGGAACTGCTGCAAACGGCTGTTGAACTTGCAACCAGCAGTCTGCCGCTGCTGCGCTATGCGCTAAAAGAGGCGTGGTTCACGACGCCAAAAGAAGCAAAAGGGGATTTTAGCTTCATCGATATTGCGTTCTGGCAGCAAACCGAAGCCGATTTTAGCAAGTTGTGGAAAACCCTTAATCAATACCCGTCAGCTACATTCCCGGAAGCACGTCATGCTTTGCGTCTTTGGCAGGTTTCGTTGCGCGATTATCTGTTCCACGCATTCGATGAGCGTGCATTCACCAATCCTGACGAGGTGGCCGATCTCACGCGTATTCTGCGTGCTCGACTCAATCTTAATAAAAATTTCATTAAACAGAAGTGTTTAAAAGAGTTGCTCCAGTTAACGCAAGAGCACAAGGAGAAACAGGATGTTTGACATTGATACCGCAAAACCGGTGGTACTCACCGATCCGGATGCCGCTAAGGTGCTGCGCCGTTGGTTTGATTTTTTGCAGGAGCGCAATAATCAGCGTCTGGGTGTTGCGACGAATGGCCGCGCCTGGCGCGCAGAATTACGCCGCTGTGCTCAGCCTTTTGGAGCGTTAACCACGACTGCATTTTTTCAACTCAATCAGTCACTTTCTACAAGCGCAAGTCTGAAGCAGAGCGATACCTTCGCCCTGGCAATTATTGCTTATGTTGTAGCCCATGCACGTTCTGATGAGCCAAAAGTAAGTTTCGCTCGTCAGCTCGGCGAAAAGATAAATGGTTCAACTCCATGCCTTTCGCGTTTGCGCTTTGATCGTCTGCTTGCCGTCAGAACACCGGCTGAATTGTGCAGCCAACTCACCCGAGCCGTGAAGCTAAGGGGCGAAAAGGGGATCAATATCGTTTCGTTAGCCGACGGGATTTTCCTCTGGATGCGTGAATGGCAGCAGCGGGAAGAAAACCAGCCTGTCGACAGTAATCCCTTTAACCGTTTCAGTGTGCGCTGGGCCAGCGAGTATTTGCTGGCAACCGAAAAATAATCTTTGAAATTAATGGAATAATAATCATGACAACGTTTATTCAGCTTCACATCCTTACCGCTTATGCCCCATCTAATTTAAATCGGGACGATACCGGTCGCCCAAAAACCGCCATCATGGGTGGAGTGGAGCGTCTGCGCGTTTCGTCGCAAAGCCTGAAACGCGCCTGGCGTACTTCAGATGTTTTTGAAGATGCGTTAAATGGCCATATCGGTACCCGTACCCGTCGCCTGGGGCCTGAAATCTATAAACAGTTACGTGATAAAGGTGTTGCGGAAAAAATGGCGCTTTCGATCGCCGGGAAAATTGCTGAACAGTTCGGCAAATTGAAAAGTGATAAAGGTGCCAGCGCAGAAGAAAACCTTGAAATTGAACAGTTGGTTCATGCCAGCCCAGAAGAACAGCAGCAAATTCAAAAATTACTGGCAACGCTGATTACTGACAACCGCGAAGCAAATCCTGAAGAGCTTAACCTGCTGCGCGCGAATGCGCAGGCGGTGGATATTGCACTCTTTGGCCGTATGTTAGCTTCAAAACCTGAATTCAACGTAGAGGCGGCCTGCCAAGTGGCACATGCGTTGGGAGTCAGCGCAGTAACGGTTGAAGAGGATTTCTTTACCGCTGTGGATGACCTTAACGGCAAAAAGGATTCAGGTTCTGCCCATATGGGGGAGCAGGGGTTCGCTTCGGCGCTGTTCTATAGCTATATCTGCATTAGCCGCGATTTACTGCTGGAAAACCTTAACGGTAATGAAGAACTGGTCCAGCGTACCTTGCGAGCATTGACCGAAACGGCGTTAACCGTTTCACCTGGTGGTAAGCAAAACAGTTTTGCTTCCCGCGCCTGGGCTTCGTATGTCATGGCTGAAAAGGGTACGCAGCAGCCGCGTGCATTATCTGTCGCATTTTTCAGCCCGGTGCGAGGTGAAGATCAGCATGCTCAGGCAATAACGCGTTTGCAGCAACAACAGCAGAAATTCACTCGCGCTTACGGGCAGCGTACTGAAGAACAGCGGTATGAAATGAATGTGGAATCTGGTGACGGCACACTTCAGGAATTGCTGAACTTTGTTAGCCAGTAAGGAGTGATGATGTCCCGATATCTGATCTTTCAACTCTATGCGTCGCTGGTGTCCTGGGGTGAGGTTGCGGTGGGTGAAGTTCGCCACACAGCAACAATCCCCAGCCGTTCTGCTTTGCTTGGCTTGCTGGCAGCGGCGCTGGGTATTAAGCGCGAAAATGAGCAGCAGCTCCAGCTTATGAATCAACACTACCATTTTGCCATCAGGCCACTTTCTCCGCGTGAGCAATGGTTGCGTGATTACCACACGGTGCAGATGCCTAAAGAGAATCGCAAACGCCGCTATTACACCCGGCGCGATGAACTGATCCTCTCATTGGAAGAGCCCGGCACGATGCTGACTTCGCGAGAGTACCGCTGCGATGCCTGTTATCACGTAGCAGTGCAGGAAACATCGGATGCCCCGTTCACGCTTGATGAGCTGGCTTGCGCATTAATCGCGCCTGTATTTCCGCTATATCTGGGAAGAAAATCTTGCCCGCCCGCTTTGCCATTAAACCCGCAGATTATCGATGGAACGTTGGGCGAAGCATTTCATAAAGCGTATGCAGACAGCAGTTACGGTTTTAATTGTGAAGAGCTGGCAGCGATTAGCTCAGCGCAGTTATTTTGCGTCTGGGAAGGCGAACAACAGGGCGTATCTGGATTCGCCACACAACAACGCGGCGATCAGCCCGTCAGCCGGAATCGTTGGCAATTTACGACTCGCTTACAGCATTCCGGTTATCTCACGGAGGAGTGCTGATGTTTCTTTCCCGTGTATCACTTGATTTAACGAAATTGACTCCTGCCATGTGGCAAAAATGGCAGGTTGCTCAACCCTATGCCAGCCATCAATGGCTATGGCAGCTTTTCACTCAACAGGATGAAAGATCGTTTTTATTCCGCCATGAGGCAACCCCGCAAGGGGAGAGTTTTTATCTGCTTTCGGATGTTGCCCCTTTTGCCAAAGACTCATTGTTTTCCATCAGCAGTAAGCCATTCGATCCGCAATTAGTGGAGGGGATGGAACTCACATTTGCCCTGCGGGCCAATCCAGTAGTGACGCGCAACGGTAAACGAAGCGACGTATTAATGGATGCAAAATACCAGGCTAAATTGCAAGGTGCTGGCCCGGGTGAAATCGCTGAGTTACAGGAGAAGGCCGCATTTACGTGGCTAAAAGCACAGGGCGAAAGAGGAGGTTTTGCTGTTGAAGCGCAGGAAATACAAGTTGTCGGCCAGCAGCGCCAACGTTTTGTGCGTAAGTCTGGCGAGCATCCCATTACGTTCACAACGGTGGACTTTGCAGGAAGCCTGACGGTGATGAATATTCCACTCTTTATGCAGACGCTCAAGAATGGATTGGGTAAAAGCAAAGCGCTGGGCTGCGGACTGATGTTGATTCGCCGGAGATAAATATGAGTTACATCCCCTTGTCACCCATCCCTCTGAAAGACCGTACCTCAATGATCTTTTTGCAATATGGGCAAATAGATGTTGTGGATGGCGCTTTCGTTCTGATCGACAAAACCGGGATACGTACGCACATCCCGGTGGGATCGATAGCCTGCATCATGCTGGAGCCCGGGACTCGTATTTCTCATGCCGCGGTTCGCCTGGCCGCTACCACTGGCACTTTGCTCGTCTGGGTGGGGGAAGCCGGGGTGCGTATGTATGCCAGTGGCCAACCGGGTGGTGCTCGGTCGGATCGATTGCTATATCAGGCAAAACTGGCACTGGATGAGGATCTTCGCCTTAAAGTCGTACGTAAGATGTTTGAACTTCGGTTTGGAGAACCGGCTCCTGGTCGGCGATCCGTCGAACAGTTACGGGGCATTGAAGGTGCCCGAGTTCGTCAGACCTATTCGTTATTGGCTAAACGTTATGGTGTGAAATGGAATGGCCGACGTTACGATCCTAAAGACTGGGAAAAAGGTGATGTGGTAAATCAATGTATCAGCGCCGCTACTTCCTGTTTGTATGGAATAACTGAAGCGGCCATTCTAGCTGCGGGTTACGCCCCGGCTATCGGCTTTGTTCATTCAGGTAAACCTCTTTCATTTGTTTATGATATTGCAGACATCGTGAAGTTTGAGGGTGTGGTTCCTGTAGCCTTTGAGATTGCGGCAAAAACACCTCATAGCCCGGATAAGGAAGTCCGCCTTGCTTGCCGTGATGTTTTCCGGAGCCAAAAAACACTGGCGCGGCTAATCCCACTAATAGAAGAAGTGTTGGCAGCGGGCGAAATCGATGTTCCAGCTCCTTTTGCAGATTCACAACCTCCAGCTATCCCAGAACCTTCATCAATAGGCGATATTGGGCACCGTGGGTGACGTATGAGTATGTTAATGATCGTCACGGAAAATGTTCCTCCACGTTTGCGCGGACGGCTTGCGGTATGGTTACTGGAAGTTCGAGCTGGTGTGTACGTGGGAGATACCTCCCGCAAGGTGCGCGAAATGATATGGCAGCAGATCATAACTCTGGCTGATGAAGGAAATGTCGTAATGGCATGGGCAGTTAATAATGAGTCCGGCTTTGATTTTCAGACATGGGGAGAAAATAGAAGGATGCCGGTGGATCTTGATGGGCTAAGGTTAGTTTCATTTTACCCCGTTGAGAATCAATAAGTTAGCGTTCTTTAAAAATTAAGAAAAGTTGGTGGAATTTTTGTGTCTAAAGAATTCCTTTTAGAACAATGATATAGTTTTAGAGTGTTCCCCGCGCCAGCGGGGATAAACCGACGCATATCACGGGCGAATTGCAGATCGATGGGTGTTCCCCGCGCCAGCGGGGATAAACCGCGGCGGGCGCACCTGTTCTGGTTGCGTACCACGTGTTCCCCGCGCCAGCGGGGATAAACCGGGCCGTTGCATCGTCTTCAGCTTGCTTACGGGGTGTTCCCCGCGCCAGCGGGGATAAACCGGATACTGAGCATCGGCACCTGATCATTATCGCGTGTTCCCCGCGCCAGCGGGGATAAACCGCGCACGGCGGGAGCGAGTGCCGCAACACCGGTGTGTTCCCCGCGCCAGCGGGGATAAACCGCACACCGGTAATCAAGTATTGCCCCACGTCCAGTGTTCCCCGCGCCAGCGGGGATAAACCGGTATCGAGAAAGAATTGTGGAAGCGTGCCAATGTGTTCCCCGCGCCAGCGGGGATAAACCGGGCATTATCATATGCTTTCGACGGTGATGGATGTGTTCCCCGCGCCAGCGGGGATAAACCGGATTCAGCATGTTGCACGCGCACGCAACGTGGGTGTTCCCCGCGCCAGCGGGGATAAACCGACACAGGTCCAGAGAGCAGCATTAACACGACGGTGTTCCCCGCGCCAGCGGGGATAAACCGTGTGCCAGGCAGACTATCCGAATATATTGAAAGTGTTCCCCGCGCCAGCGGGGATAAACCGGTCGCCGTCTTATTGAATCTGACGGTCGTGTTGTGTTCCCCGCGCCAGCGGGGATAAACCGTTACCCATCTGGTCAATGCCCATGTAGCAATCGTGTTCCCCGCGCCAGCGGGGATAAACCGAGGCCAATCAATGGATTGAATACTACGTCACAGTGTTCCCCGCGCCAGCGGGGATAAACCGCTTGGACGGACAGCCGTTCGCTCGGTGTTTCAGTGTTCCCCGCGCCAGCGGGGATAAACCGGGAATACGTCCGGGATCAAATGGCCCGTGCAGGTGTTCCCCGCGCCAGCGGGGATAAACCGCGTTACAGCGCGTCATGGGGGATTGTTGTGTAGTGTTCCCCGCGCCAGCGGGGATAAACCGTCAGGGGACACAATGACGGGCGGATTAACTATGTGTTCCCCGCGCCAGCGGGGATAAACCGTACATGTTGCATGGTTGAATGTTTTTAAAACAGTGTTCCCCGCGCCAGCGGGGATAAACAGGATCGTAAACGCAATGAAGTAAGCATTTCAGTGTGTGCCATACATCAAGGAAGTGATAACGAACTCATCGGATTCAGGATGCATTAACGCAGAGGAAAACTGTAATCGGCATGAAATAAAGCCCTTTGAGGATACATGGGGGTATTGCATCTTATTTTTTACTTTCTTTCAGCCTTCGCCAGCTCTTTCACCAAAGGCAGCATCACGCGCACCACATCATGACTGCGTTTTTCAATGCGCTGTGGTAACCATTTATCCAGATACTGCTGGTTATCAATCAATGCGTTATGCCAGCTAGTTCCCTCGGGAAAGGCTTTGCTTTTTGCGCGTTGCTGATAGCCATCTTTCTGACCCAATGACCAGTTGGTGGCTTCTACCGAAAGCACTGGAATCCCCGCTTTATCAAACACTTCTGCATCGTTACAGCAGCCGGTTCCTTTCAGATATTTGGCATTCAGGCCCGGATTAGTGGTGGCGTTGATATTCAGACGGTGCGCCAGCGCCAATCCCCGGTCGCGTGTCAGTTTGCTGACGGCGGTAGGCGTTGATTTGCCGCTGTTGAAATAGAGTTTGTCACCCACAATCAAATTATCGAGATTAATCACCAGCAGCGTGTTTTTCTTCTCACTCTCGCTCATGCGTTTCAAAATATCTTCCGCACCCAGAGCGCCAATTTCTTCTCCGCTGGTGGCAATAAACCGAATGCCATAGCGCGTTGGGATATCTTTCAGGCGCGTGGCAAGTTCAAGCATCACCCCGAGGCCGGAAGCGTTGTCATCCACGCCTTGCAGAGTTAAACCGCCGAGGTTGTTATTCACATCGTTATCATTAAGCGGTGAGTAGGTATCGAGATGCGCCATGATAATGATTTGCTGGGGTTTAGTGCCTTCGCGCGCCGCAACGACGGAACTGGCGCTGACGTTATGCCAGCTCTGATGACCATCTTTGGTGGTGTAAAGGTAGCGAGTATTAAAGCGGCGAATATCGCTTTGGTAGCCAAGCTGGCTAAATTGCTGCTGAAGGTAATCCGCTGCCAACATTTCCGCTGGACTGCCTGTCATTCGCCCTGGAAAGACAGTGGCAATATGACGCGTTTGTTGGTCGGCAATTTTGCCAGGTGATGTGGTGCTTGCAAGAGCAGGCAAAGTACAGCAAATTCCTAACGCCACGCAGGTAAGCGTTTGGCGCAATGCGGAAAACATAGTGGGTCCTTTTTAAATGGGAAATTTTTGCCCGCCTAGTATGAAACTGTGATGGGCGTTACACAATTTCAATTGCTCTGAAAGCCTCGTTAAATCGTGGGTTAAGCACATTTTGTGATTTGCATTGCCAGGCCGTTATTCCTTTGTGGAACTACTCATTCCAATTCGTAATTTCATAACAAATAAACCTCGGTCGTATAGTCCCCTAATGAATTTTTAAACGGCGGGCTAAGAACCTATCCATCAGGGCGATTTTATTTGCCATTTTGAACCAGGGCAGTGCTCATAAACCTCACGTACTACGTGTACGTTGCGGTTGCTCCGCGCTGTCCGTGTCCAAACTGGCTCCCACAATCACACCTACTGGCAGGTTCTATGACTCTCCGTACTAAACCTCGGTTAAGGGAAGGTTATGGATCAAAAACGACTCACACACTTACGGCAACTGGAGGCAGAAAGCATCCATATTATCCGTGAGGTTGCCGCTGAATTTTCCAATCCGGTTATGATGTATTCCATCGGTAAAGACTCATCGGTGATGTTGCATTTGGCCCGTAAAGCCTTCTACCCAGGCACACTTCCTTTCCCGCTGCTGCATGTTGATACCGGCTGGAAATTCCGCGAGATGTACGAGTTCCGTGACCGTACGGCGAAGAACTACGGTTTTGAGCTGCTGGTGCATAAAAACCCGGAAGGCGTGGCGATGGGCATCAACCCGTTTGTGCACGGTAGCGCCAAACACACGGACATCATGAAAACCGAAGGGCTGAAACAGGCCTTGAGCAAATACGGCTTTGATGCGGCTTTCGGCGGTGCGCGCCGTGATGAAGAAAAATCGCGAGCCAAAGAGCGTATCTACTCCTTCCGCGACCGTTTCCACCGTTGGGACCCGAAAAACCAGCGTCCGGAACTGTGGCATAACTACAACGGCCAGATTAACAAAGGCGAAAGCATTCGCGTGTTCCCGCTTTCTAACTGGACCGAGCTGGACATCTGGCAGTACATCTTCCTGGAAAATATCGAAATCGTTCCGTTGTATCTGGCCGCCCTGCGCCCGGTGCTTGAGCGTGACGGCATGCTGTTGATGGTTGACGATGACCGTATCGATTTACAGCCGGGTGAAGTGATCGAGCAGAAAATGGTGCGCTTCCGTACCCTGGGCTGCTGGCCGCTGACCGGCGCCGTTGAATCCGAAGCGCAGACGCTGCCGGAAATCATCGAAGAGATGCTGGTTTCGACCACCAGCGAACGTCAAGGGCGGGCAATTGACCGCGACCAGGCAGGCTCCATGGAGCTTAAAAAACGCCAGGGTTATTTCTAAGGAGCCGCCAGATGAATACCACGATTGCACAACAAATTGCTGATGAAGGCGGCGTTGAAGCCTATCTGCATGCTCAACAACATAAAAGCCTGCTGCGTTTTCTGACCTGCGGCAGCGTCGATGATGGCAAAAGCACCCTGATTGGCCGCCTGCTGCACGACACGCGTCAAATCTATGAAGATCAGCTTTCCTCCCTGCATACCGACAGCAAACGCCATGGTACGCAAGGTGAAAAACTGGACCTGGCTTTGCTGGTGGACGGTTTACAAGCCGAGCGCGAGCAGGGGATTACCATCGATGTGGCCTATCGTTACTTCTCGACTGAAAAACGTAAATTTATCATTGCGGATACCCCAGGGCACGAGCAGTACACACGCAACATGGCGACCGGGGCATCAACGTGTGAACTGGCGATCCTGTTGATCGACGCGCGTAAAAGCGTGCTGGATCAAACGCGTCGCCACAGTTTTATCTCCACGCTGCTGGGGATCAAACACCTGGTGGTTGCGGTCAATAAAATGGATCTCGTGGACTACAGCGAAGAGACGTTTGAGCAGATTAAACAGGATTACCTGAGCTTCGCGGAACAGCTTCCATCGGATCTGGATATTCGCTTCGTGCCGCTGTCTGCCCTTGAAGGCGATAACGTGGCGACTCAAAGCGCAAGTATGCCGTGGTATACCGGCCCGACGTTGCTGGAACTTCTGGAAACGGTCGAAGTGAAACGCCTGGTCGAGCAGCAGCCCATGCGTTTCCCGGTTCAGTATGTGAACCGCCCGAATCTGGATTTCCGTGGCTATGCCGGTACGCTGGCATCCGGCGTGGTGAATGTCGGGCAGCGCGTTAAAGTCCTTCCGTCAGGCGTTGAGTCCGCCGTTGCGCGAATCGTCACTTTTGATGGAGATTTGCAACAAGCTGCGGCGGGGGAAGCCATCACGCTGGTGCTGAAAGATGAAATTGATATTAGCCGTGGTGATTTGCTGGTTGATGCCGGTGACGCGCAGCCTGCGGTGCAAACTGCGAAAGTGGACGTGGTATGGATGGCGGAGCAACCGCTGGTGCCGGGTCAAAGCTACGATATCAAAGTTGCCGGGAAGAAAACGCGCGCGCGCGTGGACAACATTCATTACCAGGTCGAAATCAACAGCCTGACGCAGCGGATCGTCGAAAGCCTGCCACTTAACGGTATCGGGCTGGTGGATTTAACCTTTGACGAACCGCTGGTGCTGGATAAATACCAGGAAAATCCGGTCACCGGCGGGCTGATTTTCATCGATCGCCTGACTAACGTGACGGTGGGGGCCGGAATGGTGCGTGAACCGCAACAAGAGGTGTTCCAGGAACCGTCTGCTTTCAGCGCCTTTGAGCTGGAACTGAATGCGCTGGTACGTCGTCACTTCCCGCACTGGGGCGCTCGTGATTTGCTGGGAGGCAAATAATGGCTGAGCACGACGAAAACGTCGTCTGGCATGCGCATCCGGTCACGGTCGAACAGCGTGAAAAACTTCATCAGCACCGGGGCGCGGTGCTGTGGTTTACCGGGCTTTCGGGCTCGGGTAAATCCACCGTAGCAGGAGCGCTTGAAGAAGCGCTGCATCAGCTTGGGGTAAGCACCTACTTACTTGATGGCGACAATGTGCGCCACGGTCTGTGTAGCGACCTGGGTTTTAGCGATGCGGATCGTAAGGAAAATATCCGCCGTGTCGGTGAAGTGGCTAATTTAATGGCCGATGCCGGGCTCGTAGTATTGAGCGCTTTTATTTCGCCACATCGTGTTGAGCGCCAGATGGTGCGTGACCGGGTAGGCGAGGGGCGTTTTATCGAAGTATTTGTTGATACGCCACTTTCTATCTGCGAAGCACGCGACCCTAAAGGTTTATACAAAAAAGCGCGAGCGGGTGAGCTGCGTAATTTCACCGGAATTGACTCGGTTTATGAAGCCCCAGAGCGCCCGGAAATACACTTAGACGGCGAACAATTAGTAACAAATTTGATAGCCCAATTATTAGACCTGTTGCGTCGTGACGTTATTATCAAAACCTAAGACATTGCCAGGGGCGTAACGCGCCTGGTCTGCAGGGTTTACGGATTCGTTATGCGCAATGGCACCAATATGGCTATGACATCGGCTGAAGCAGGCCACGGCACCGAAGAGACGACCTGGTCATTGGCCGGGGCGCTCATCGGTTTTTTGTCGTGGCTATTGGCGCTGGGCATTCCCTTTCTAATCTACGGCCCGAATACGCTGTTTTTCTTCCTGTATACCTGGCCATTCTTCCTCGCGTTGCTGCCTGTCGCCGTGGTTGTGGGCATTGCTCTGCACTCACTGTTACATGGCCGCCTGCTCTATAGCTGTGCGACGACCGTGCTGGCTGTGGCGCTCATGTTCGGCATCCTATTTTTGTGGCTGATGGGCTAATCGTAAAATATTCAGCAAACCGTAACAGACTATTTATGATTACAAATCGGCTAACTCACCTGCAAACGCGCATGTTGTCGCTATCTGTGATAAATTCTGCCGCAAATAGGAAGGCTCGCTTTGTACCCAGAGCGCAGCCAGATAAAATTTTGTGCGATGATTTTGCCGTTTTTCAGGGGGCGGGATGGGTAAACTAACGCTGCTATTGCTGGCCTTGTTGGTCTGGCTGCAGTATTCGCTGTGGTTTGGAAAAAACGGCGTACACGATTACACGCGAGTCAATGACGACGTTACTGCGCAGCAGGCGACGAACGCTAAACTCAAAGCGCGTAACGATCAGCTTTTTGCGGAAATTGACGATCTTAATGGCGGTCAGGAAGCTATTGAAGAGCGTGCACGTAATGAACTCAGCATGACCAAACCGGGTGAAACCTTCTACCGCCTGGTACCCGATAGCTCTAAGCGATTAAGCAGTGGTGCCGGGCAGAACAATCGATAATCAAGCGTAAGTGAATCTACATGGCAGACTCCTCCCCGGACGTAATTGCCGTGGTGCCGGCAGCAGGTATCGGCAGCCGCATGCAAACGGAATGTCCTAAGCAATATCTTACAATCGGCGATAAAACTATTCTTGAACACGCGGTGGCAAGCCTGATGGCCCACCCGCGCGTGGCGCATGTCGTTATCGCCATTAGCCCTACCGATAGCTGGTTTTCCTCTTTACCTCTTGCTTCAAATCCTCATGTTACGGTCATCAACGGTGGTGCACAGCGTGCAGATTCGGTGCTTGCCGGTTTAAACGTAGTGCACGACGCGCAATGGGTATTGGTGCATGACGCGGCGCGTCCTTGTTTACATCAGGATGATTTAGCCCGTTTGCTGGCGATTACCGAAACCAGCAAAATTGGCGGCATTCTGGCCGCACCCGTGCGTGACACAATGAAACGCGGGGAGCCTGGCAAAAACTTGATAGCCCATACGGTTGACCGGGAAGATCTTTGGCACGCCCTGACACCGCAACTGTTTCCTCTGGAATTGCTGCGTAGCTGCCTGCAGCGTGCACTCGATGAACACGCCTCGATTACCGATGAAGCCTCAGCGCTCGAATATTGTGGTTTCCATCCCGAATTAATTAGCGCCCGCGCCGATAATATAAAAGTGACTCGTCCTGAAGACCTGGCGTTGGCGGAGTTTTACCTCACGCGGTTAACCCAAACGGAGAATGAATAATGCGTATTGGACATGGTTTTGATGTACACGCCTTTGGTGGCGAAGGCCCAATTATCATCGGTGGCGTGCGCGTACCGTTCGAAAAGGGGCTGCTCGCACACTCTGATGGCGATGTCGCTCTGCACGCATTAACCGATGCTCTGCTGGGTGCTGCTGCCTTAGGTGATATTGGCAAACTG
This sequence comes from Buttiauxella gaviniae, assembly GCF_040786275.1. Lineage (NCBI taxonomy): Bacteria > Pseudomonadati > Pseudomonadota > Gammaproteobacteria > Enterobacterales > Enterobacteriaceae > Buttiauxella > Buttiauxella gaviniae. The sequence continues at coordinate 900,193 of NZ_JBFMVT010000002.1, read as the reverse complement.
TTCCCTGATACCGACCCCGCGTTTAAAGGTGCTGACAGCCGAGAATTGCTGCGTGAAGCCTGGCGACGTATTCAGGCGAAAGGCTACACGTTAGGTAATGTCGATGTGACGATTATTGCGCAGGCTCCGAAAATGGCTCCGCACATTCCGCAGATGCGCGTGTTTATCGCCGAAGATTTGGGTTGCCATATGGATGATGTGAATGTCAAAGCGACCACAACGGAAAAACTGGGTTTTACCGGGCGCGGCGAAGGTATCGCTTGTGAGGCGGTGGCGCTGTTGCATAAGGCTCGTAAATAATGGATATGCAGAATCTCACCTGGCTGCATGGTAAACCGCAAGGCACAGGGCTCATTAAAGCCAATCCAGAAGACTTCGTGGTTATCGAAGATTTGGGTTTTGGGCCTGATGGCGATGGCGAACACTTGCTGTTGCGCATCCTGAAAAACGGCTGTAACACGCGCTTTGTCGCTGATGCGCTGGCGAAGTTTCTCAAAGTGCATGCCCGTGAAGTTAGCTTTGCCGGTCAGAAAGATAAGCATGCGGTGACCGAACAATGGTTCTGCGTGCGCCTGCCGGGCAAAGAGATGCCTGATATGGGCGCTTTCCAGCTCGAAGGCTGTCAGGTGCTGGAATATGCCCGCCATCGCCGTAAATTGCGTTTAGGTGCGTTAAAAGGGAACAGTTTTACGCTGGTGCTGCGTGATGTAAGCGATCGCGATGAGCTCGAACAGCGGCTCAATGCCATTTTGCACCGCGGCGTACCCAATTACTTTGGTAGCCAACGCTTCGGTATCGCGGGTAATAACTTGCATCAGGCTCTTCGCTGGGCGCAAAGCAATGCGCCGATCCGCGATCGTAACAAACGCAGCTTTTATCTCTCCGCAGCCCGTAGCGCCATGTTTAACCAGGTTGTCAGCGAAAGGCTGAAAAAGCCGGACTTTAACCAGGTTATCGACGGCGATGCGTTGCAGTTAGCCGGGCGCGGAAGTTGGTTTGTGGCAAAACCGGAAGAGTTGCCGGAATTGCAACAGCGTGTCGATGACGGCGAATTGCTGATTACCGCTCCTCTGCCCGGTGACGGTGCCTGGGGCACGCAAAATGCTGCCCTGGAGTTTGAACAGCGCTGTGTCGAGCAGGAAACGGACTTGCTGGGGCTGCTGGTGCGTGAGCGTGTTGAAGCGGCGCGTCGTGCAATGCTGGTAATGCCTAAAGAGCTGAGCTGGAACTGGTGGGATGACGTCACCGTTGAGTTAAATTTCTGGCTGCCTGCCGGGAGTTTTGCCACAAGCGTAGTGCGTGAGTTAATGAATGCTCCGGGCGGTTATGCGGATATCGCTGAGTAACAGCGGTGAGTTGGTTTGTCGCTTTGCCTGGACAAGTCGTTATCGTGAATGTTACAAAAACTGCAACAATTTCATGACAGCTGCACTAAAATCAGCAGAATGGAATAAAACAACAAAAAGAATCTATGTAAATCCGATATGAGAATACTTTTGAGTAACGATGACGGGGTCAATGCGCCGGGCATTCAGGTTCTGGCGGCCCGACTAAGGGAATTTGCTGACGTGCAAGTGGTAGCCCCCGACCGTAATCGCAGTGGGGCATCAAACTCACTGACGCTCGAATCTTCATTGCGTACTTTCACCCTCGCAAACGGCGATATTTCAGTGCAGATGGGCACGCCAACGGACTGCGTTTATCTTGGCGTCAACGCCTTGATGCGCCCTGCGCCTGATGTGGTCGTTTCTGGAATTAACGCCGGGCCCAATTTGGGTGATGACGTCATCTATTCCGGTACCGTTGCTGCAGCGATGGAGGGGCGGCATTTAGGTATCCCGGCGCTGGCTGTTTCGCTCAATGGGCATGAACATTATGAAACAGCGGCGGCAGTGACCTGCTCTATTCTGCGTGCGTTATCGCGTGAACCGCTGCGTACCGGGCGCATCTTAAATATTAACGTGCCAGATTTGCCGCTTGATGAAATCAAGGGCATTAAAGTCACGCGCTGCGGCAGTCGCCATCCGGCAGATAAAGTGATTCCGCAAGAAGATCCGCGCGGGAATACGCTGTACTGGATTGGGCCTCCGGGCGACAAATTTGATGCCGGCCCTGAAACCGATTTTGCCGCCGTTGATGAAGGTTATGTTTCGATAACACCCTTGCACGTTGACCTCACCGCTCACAGCGCTCGTGAGGTGGTCAGCCACTGGTTAGACAAATCAGGAGTGGACGAGCAATGGTAAGCAAACGCGTACAAACCCTTCTCGAACAGCTACGCAATCAGGGCATCAAGGATGAAAAAGTCCTTGAGGCGATTGCGCTGGTGCCGCGAGAAAAATTTGTCGATGAAGCGTTTGAGCACAAAGCCTGGGAAAACACGGCATTACCGATTGGCTCCGGCCAAACCATTTCGCAGCCTTATATGGTTGCAAGAATGACCGAGTTGCTTGAACTCACGCCTGAATCACGCGTGCTGGAAATTGGCACTGGCTCTGGCTATCAAACTGCTATCCTTGCTCATTTGGTGCATCATGTTTGTTCCGTCGAACGCATTAAAGGCCTGCAGTGGCATGCAAGGCGGCGTTTAAAGCAGCTCGATCTACATAATATCTCAACCCGTCACGGTGATGGTTGGCAGGGCTGGCATGCGCGCAGCCCATTTGACGCTATCATTGTTACGGCGGCTCCACCGGAGATCCCCAGCGAACTGTTGTCACAGCTCGATGAAGGCGGAATTTTAGTTCTCCCGGTTGGCGAAGAACGGCAATTTCTTAAACGTATTCGCCGCTTGAGTGGGGAATTTGTCATTGATACGGTAGAAGCCGTGCGTTTTGTACCCTTAGTGAAGGGTGAATTGGCATAACCTGGAAATATCTTGTTTTTTTCTAAGGATTTTGGCGTAACGTAACGGGCAGCAAATTTTGGTAACTGGCCTTACTTGCCAGTTCTGCCGTATTTTCATAAGCATATGATTGTTTTTGGGGGATAAATGAGCGCGGGAAGCCCAACTTTTACTTTACGCCGTATTGCAGCGCTGTCGTTGGTTAGCCTGTGGTTAGCGGGATGCACCAGCAGTAATACCCAGGCTCCGATCAGTTCGGTGGGCGGTAACAGCAATGCCAGCAGCAACTCTTCCGGCGGCATGCTGATAACCCAGCCACCGAAAATGTCCACCCAAAGTCAGGCTCCGCAAATTCAGCCCGTGCCTCAGCAGCCGATGATTCAACCGATGCAAACGCAGCAAACGCAGCCTGTTATCTCAACGCCTGTACAAACGGAAAACGGCCATATCGTCTACAACCGCAAATATGGCGATATTCCGAAAGGGAGCTATACCGGTGGCAGTACTTATACGGTTAAACGTGGCGACACCCTGTTCTATATTGCCTGGATTACCGGCAACGATTTCCGTGACTTAGCCCAGCGTAACAACGTACCGGCACCGTATGGCTTGAATGTCGGACAAACTCTACAAGTGGGTAATGCTTCCGGTACGCCAATCACCGGTGGCAACGCGGTAACCACGGCGGATGCGACCGCGCAGGGCGTAACCCCTCCGGCTGCGCAAAATACCACCACGGTGGTTGCTTCCAAGCCAGTAATTACGTATTCTGAGGATTCAGGTGAACAGAGTGCTAACAAAATGTTGCCGAACAATAAGGGTAATGCGACTGTTGTCACAGCACCCGTAACGGCTCCTGTGGTTAGCTCTACTACCGTACCTACTGCCAGCAGTACATCCGACAGCGCGCCGATTTCGACGTGGCGTTGGCCAACTGATGGCAAAATTATCGAGAACTTCTCTGCTACAGACGGTGGCAATAAAGGGATCGATATCGCAGGCAGCAAAGGCCAGGCTGTTGTTGCTACCGCTTCCGGGCGAGTAGTGTATGCCGGTAACGCGCTGCGAGGTTACGGTAATCTGATCATCATTAAACACAATGATGATTACCTGAGTGCCTACGCCCATAACGATACAATGCTGGTCCGGGAACAAGAAGAAATCAAGGCGGGGCAGAAGATAGCTACCATGGGTAGCACCGGAACCAGTTCGACACGTTTACATTTTGAAATTCGTTACAAGGGGAAATCCGTCAACCCGCTGCGTTATTTGCCGCAGCGATAAACCGGTGAAGTACTTTTACGCACAAAGTCGTTTAAGTGGTGCCAGGCGGTCAACGCTGATACCGCCACTTAAAAGATGAAGTGTAAGGTGCTTTACCTTGGGATCACGGGTAGGAGCCACCTTATGAGTCAGAATACGCTGAAAGTTAACGAGTTAAATGAAGACGCGGAATATGATGAGAATGGAGTTGAGGTCTTTGACGAAAAAGCCCTTGTAGAAGAGGAACCCAGTGATAACGACATTGCCGAAGAAGAGCTGTTGTCACAGGGCGCCACGCAGCGAGTGCTTGACGCGACTCAGCTTTATCTTGGGGAGATTGGTTACTCCCCACTATTAACAGCCGAAGAAGAGGTCTATTTTGCCCGCCGCGCACTGCGTGGTGATGTTGCCTCCCGCCGTCGCATGATTGAAAGTAACCTGCGTCTGGTGGTTAAGATTGCCCGTCGTTATAGCAATCGTGGTCTGGCTCTGCTGGACCTGATTGAAGAGGGAAATCTGGGGCTCATTCGTGCTGTTGAGAAGTTTGACCCAGAACGTGGGTTCCGTTTTTCAACATACGCGACATGGTGGATTCGTCAGACCATCGAACGGGCAATCATGAACCAAACCCGTACGATTCGCTTGCCGATTCATATCGTGAAAGAGCTGAACGTTTATCTGCGTACTGCTCGTGAACTCTCTCATAAACTCGACCATGAGCCGAGTGCTGAAGAGATTGCCGAGCAACTGGATAAACCTGTTGATGATGTCAGCCGTATGCTGCGTCTCAACGAGCGCATTACCTCAGTAGACACCCCATTGGGCGGTGACTCTGAAAAAGCGCTGCTGGACATTCTGGCTGACGAGAAAGACAACGGTCCGGAAGACACCACGCAAGACGATGATATGAAACAGAGCATCGTTAAGTGGTTGTTTGAACTGAACGCTAAACAGCGTGAAGTCCTGGCTCGTCGTTTTGGTCTGTTAGGCTATGAAGCTGCAACACTGGAAGATGTAGGTCGTGAAATTGGCCTGACTCGTGAACGTGTTCGTCAGATTCAGGTTGAAGGTCTGCGTCGTCTGCGTGAAATTTTGCAGACACAAGGATTGAATATCGAAGCGTTGTTCCGCGAATAAGCGTCTCTTCAAATAAAAAAGCGGTGACTTATGTCACCGCTTTTTTTTATCTTTTTTCAGCACAATCGATCAGTAGGTCGGATTAACACAAACGACATCCGACACTTCTAAACCAAACTCTTCAAACGGTAAATCCACTCCAGCGCCTGACGTGGCGAGAGAGAATCTGGATCTAACGCCTCCAGCGCTTCTACCGCAGGGGATGTCTCTTCTGCAACCGATAGCAGTGACATTTGCGTGCCATCTACCTGAGTGGCGGCTGTGTTATTGGACACCGTCTCCAGTTCACGCAGTTTTTGACGCGCACGCTTAATCACTTCTTTCGGCACTCCCGCTAACGCCGCGACGGCCAGGCCGTAACTTTTGCTCGCAGCACCATCCTGCACGCTGTGCATAAACGCGATGGTATCGCCGTGTTCAATTGCATCAAGATGCACGTTTGCCACACCTTCCATTTTTTCAGGCAGTGTCGTCAGCTCAAAGTAATGCGTGGCGAACAGAGTGAGCGCTTTAATGCGGTTTGCGAGACTTTCGGCGCAAGCCCAGGCAAGCGACAAGCCATCATACGTTGATGTCCCGCGGCCAATTTCATCCATCAGCACCAGGCTATGCTCGGTTGCGTTATGCAGAATATTTGCCGTCTCGGTCATTTCCACCATAAAGGTTGAACGCCCGGAAGCGAGATCGTCAGCCGCACCAACGCGTGTGAAAATTCGGTCAATCGGGCCGATTTCAGCCTGCTGCGCGGGAACGAAACTGCCGATGTAAGCGAGCAGCACGATCAGTGCCGACTGGCGCATATAGGTACTTTTACCGCCCATATTCGGGCCGGTAATAATCAGCATCCGCCGCTGTGGCGCAAGACTGAGAGGGTTTGCGATAAACGGCTCACTCAGCACCTGTTCAACCACCGGATGACGACCGCCAACCACTTTAATTCCCGGCTTTTCGCTTAACTGCGGGCAGATATAATTCAGGCTGTAAGCGCGTTCGGCCAGGTTAACTAACACGTCCAGTTCCGCAAGCGCGGTCGCACTTTGCTGCAAGGCTTCAAGGTGTGGAAGCAAGGTATCAAACAGTTGATCGTAAAGCTGTTTTTCCAGGGCTAAAGCTTTCCCTTTGGAGGTCAGTACTTTGTCTTCGTACTCTTTTAGCTCAGGGATAATGTAGCGCTCGGCGTTTTTCAACGTCTGGCGGCGCACATAGTGAATCGGTGCGTGGTGGCTTTGGCTGCGGCTAATCTGGATGTAATAGCCATGCACGCCGTTGAAACCGACTTTCAGCGTGTCGAGGCCCAGTTTTTCACGTTCGCGGATTTCCAGCTTATCGAGGTAATCTGTTGCCCCATCGGCCAGGCTGCGCCATTCGTCCAGCTCTTCGTTATAACCCGGAGCAATCACGCCGCCATCGCGAACCAGTACTGGCGGGGTTTCAACCACGGCGCGTTCGAGCAATTCGCGCAGCTCGGTGAATTCGCCCATGTTTTCACGCAGCGTTTGCACATAATCCGTTGGCACATCGGCCAGTAATTCGCGCAGCTCAGGCAGTTGCTGGAAAGTGTGCCGCATACGCGCTAAATCGCGTGGGCGAGCGGTGCGTAACGCCAGACGCGCCAGAATACGTTCCAGATCGCCTACCTGTCGTAGCACCGGCTGAATATCAGCGGTACGCTCTTGCAGAGCGGCAATTGTCTGCTGGCGTTTTTCCAGCACGGCAACATTACGAATCGGCATGTGCAGCCAGCGTTTCAGCATGCGGCTACCCATCGGCGTGACGGTGCAATCCAGCACCGACGCCAGCGTATTTTCGAAGCCACCGGACAGGTTCTGGGTAATCTCAAGGTTACGGCGCGTAGCCGCATCCATAATGATGCTGTCTTGCTGGCGGTCCATGGTGACGGAACGAATATGCGGCAAAGAGGTGCGCTGCGTATCTTTTACGTATTGCAGCAGGCATCCCGCAGCACACAAGGCATGATGAGCATTTTCTACGCCAAAACCGGTGAGGTCACGCGTGCCAAACTGCATATTGAGTTGCTGGCGCGCGGTAGAAATCTCAAACTCCCAAAGCGGGCGACGACGCAGGCCACGGCGGCCTTCAATTAAACGGGTTTCTGCAAAATCTTCGGCATACAGTAGTTCTGCTGGATTGGTGCGCTGAAGCTCGGCAGCCATGGTTTCAACATCTTCTGGCTCGGACAGGCGAAAACGCCCGGAACTGATGTCGAGAGTGGCATACCCAAAACCTTTGCCGTCTTGCCAGATAGCGGCGAGCAGGTTGTCCTGGCGCTCCTGAAGCAACGCTTCATCACTGATGGTGCCAGGCGTCACAATGCGCACGACTTTGCGCTCGACAGGCCCTTTGCTGGTTGCCGGGTCGCCAATCTGTTCGCAAATCGCGGCAGATTCGCCCAGATTCACCAGTTTTGCTAAATAGTTTTCGATGGCGTGATGCGGTACGCCAGCCATGGGAATGGGTTCGCCGGCGGATGCGCCGCGCTTGGTCAGGGAAATATCGAGCAACTGCGACGCACGTTTTGCATCGTCATAAAACAACTCGTAAAAGTCGCCCATGCGATAGAACAACAAGATGTCACGATGTTCTGCTTTCAGACGCAGATACTGCTGCATCATCGGGGTATGGGCGTCAAAATTTTCCGTTGTACTCATAGTGTTTTTCTTTTTAATCCATTGAATTAAAAGTTAATTGTGATTTCTTATTATCGTTAATGCTCACATTGTCTCATGAAGCTAAATTAGCGTGAAAAGCTTCGCTATTACACCACAGAACGGCGCGATGACATATCGTCAAAGGGAAGGAAAACTTCGTACCTTCTCGCAGAGTCTGTTACTCAAGCCCTGATTTTGATTTACCATAAGGGGTACACTTTCGTCGTTAGTCATATGGATATCCCATCACATGCGTTACTCCGTCGCGTTACTTCCGCTTATTGTTTTACTGGCCGCGTGTAGCAGCAAACCGAAAACTGAAACTCAGCCTCAGCAAACCGGCACGCCTTCGGGTGGTTTCCTGTTGCAGCCGCAGCATGATGTGTTTATGCAGACGGGGGATTTTGCCAATAATCCGGAAGCCGAAAAATTCATCAATAAAATGGTGAGCGAGCATGGCTTTGACCGCCAGCAATTGCATGAAGTGCTCTCTCAGGCCAAAAGGCTGGATTATGTGCTGCGTTTAATGGACAAGCAGGCGCCGACCACTCAGCCCCCTGCAGGCCCTAACGGGGCATGGCTGCGTTATCGCAAGCAATTCATTACACCCGACAACGTACAAAATGGTGTGAATTTCTGGAACCAACATGATGACGTCTTAAAACGCGCATGGCAGGTGTATGGCGTACCGCCTGAAATTATCGTCGGGATTATTGGCGTAGAAACGCGCTGGGGCAGGGTGATGGGCAAAACGCGTATTATTGATGCGCTCGCCACGCTCTCCTTTGCCTATCCTCGTCGGGCCAAATACTTCTCTGGTGAACTTGAAACCTTCCTGCTGATGGCGCGTAACGAAGGTGACGACCCGCTGGCGCTGAAAGGTTCGTTTGCCGGTGCGATGGGATACGGCCAGTTTATGCCTTCCGCATTCAAAGATTATGCGGTTGATTTCAACGGCGATGGCCATGTGAATCTGTGGGATCCGGAAGATGCTATCGGTAGCGTGGCGAATTACTTTAAAGCTCACGGCTGGGTGAAAGGTGATGTAGTTGCTGTGCCTGCCAACGGGCAGGTGCCGGGGCTGGCGAACGGCTTTAACACCAAATATTCCGTTTCCGCGCTTGAGCAATCGGGTTTAACACCGACCGCTTCGTTGGGTAATCATAAGGAAGCAAGCCTGCTGCGTCTGGATATGGGCGACAGTTATCAATACTGGTACGGTCTGCCGAATTTCTACACCATCACCCGCTATAACCACAGCACGCATTATGCGATGGCCGTCTGGCAGCTAGGCCAGGCAGTTGCGTTGGCTCGCGTTCAGTAATTTTTTCCCCGCCTTGTTCTGAGGCGGGGTTATTCCCCTGTCTTTTTATTCCTGACTTTTTTATGAAGGTTTTTCCTGATCGTCGATCAGGAATTTACATCGTATTCAATTTGATTTATGTTACGTTATAACAAATCAAATTAAGCGGTTTATCTCGTCATGCTTCCTTTACGGACACTTTTCACTGCGGCTGCACCCGTTCGATTTTGCGCAGTCCTCATTCTGCTCGCCGGTTTATGGCTGGCTATTCGATGGGCGATTGCTTTGCCATGATCTCGCTAAATCACCTGGTGTTGGGATATCAAGGAAAGGCTGTGACACCTCCGCTAACCGGGCATATTGCGAAAGGCAGTATGACGGCCATCATCGGTGCCAACGGCACAGGGAAATCGACCTTATTAAAAACGCTACTGAAACTACAGTCGCCGGTATCGGGGCAGTTGTCTTTTACTGACGGGAGTGCACCGCGTATTGCCTGGTTGCCTCAGCTTGCTGAAATGGATCGGCAGTTTCCCGCCACTGTTTATGATGTGGTTTGCATGGGGGCCTGGCCTGCGCGAGGGCTATTTTCTTCGCTGAATCGTCAAAATCGCCTGCGAGTGGCCGACGCGATTGAGCGGGTCGGCCTGAGCGCATTTAGTAAACAACCGATTGAAACACTCTCGGGCGGCCAGTTTCAGAGAATGCTCTTCGCACGTTTATTGGTGCAAGACGCCCCGCTGGTTTTGCTTGATGAACCTTTTACCGGTGTCGATTCGCAAACCAGTGATTTTCTGATGTCGTTAATTTGCCAGATGCATCAGGCGGGGCAAACCGTGATGGCGGTGCTGCATGATAACGAACGCGTTAATCAGCACTTCCCACACGTTTTATTGCTGACGCAAGACCATTTCCATTGGGGGGATGCAGCTGTTGTATTACCTCGCTATTCACAAACCGGCACCCATCTGGCGTTATCTGCATGATTTATCATTTTTTCTTTGAACCGTTTATCGCTTACGGCTTTATGCGCCGCGCGCTCGTAGCGTGCCTGGCACTCTCTATTAGTACCGCTCCGTTGGGGATTTTTCTTTTACTACGACGTATGAGCCTGGTGGGAGATGCGCTTTCGCATGCCATTTTACCGGGTGTGGCTGTGGGCTATTTGCTGGCGGGTATGTCGCTTGTCGCCATGGGCATTGGCGGTTTTGTGGCGGGCGTTCTGGTGGCGTTAATTTCGGGGCTGGTGAGTTCTCGTACCAATCTTAAAGAAGACGCCAGCTTTGCTGGATTTTATCTTGGCTCGCTGGCACTAGGCGTCACGCTTATTTCTCTTCGTGGCTCCAGCGTTGATCTTTTACATCTGCTATTCGGCTCGATTCTGGCAGTCGACAGCCAGGCGACGATCTTCGTGGGCGTTATTGCAAGCGTGACGCTGCTCATTCTTGCCGGTTTATATCGCGGTCTGGTGATGGAAACGTTTGATCGCAGCTTTTTACAGGTCAATAACCGCCTGGCTCCCCACTTTATTCACGGCGTATTTCTCGCGCTGCTGGTGCTTAATCTCGTCGCTGGATTTCAGATCCTCGGCACGCTGATGTCCGTTGGGCTGATGATGCTCCCGGCGGTTTCAGCGCGTTGCTGGGCGAAAACACTACCGGGCGCGATGATCATCGCCGTTGTTTTTGGATTGGTATCGGCCTGGCTTGGGCTTGCCTGGTCTTTCGCCGCAGCATTGCCTGCAGGTCCAGCTATCGTTTTGACGGCAAGCGTAGGTTTCTTTATTTCGATACTTTTTGGTTCGCGCAGCGGGCTGGTTCGTAGCCTTTGTCGAGGCTGGATAACAACAAGCAAGGGGATTAAATGAAACGTTTTGGGATGATAATGTCACTCGTACTGGCGTGTTCCAGCCAGGCAGCATTGGCAAAAAACCTTAATGTAGTCGCCAGTTTTACCGTACTGGCTGATATGGCAAAACAAGTCGGCGGTGAACATGTCACGGTGAAAAGCCTGGTGGGGCCAGATGGCGATCCGCATAGTTTTGAGCCGTCGCCGCAAGACAGCGTGGCGTTAAGCAAAGCGGATGTGGTTATCGTTAGCGGGCTCGGCATGGAAGGTTGGATGGACCGCCTGGTAAGCGCGTCAGGCTATAAGGGCAAAGTGATTGTCGCTTCTGAAGGCATTTCCACACGTAGCATGGTTGATGAAGGCAAACAAATTACCGACCCACACGCCTGGAACAGTGCTGAAAATGGTGCCCTCTACGCACAAAATATTATGAAAGCGCTGATTGCCGCTGACCCGGAAGATGCTGCGGCAATAAGTGAAAGTGCTAGTGAATACGTCACGCGTCTGAAATTGCTGGATAGCTGGGCAAAAACTCGCTTTGAAGCGATCCCTAAATCACATCGTAAAGTGCTGACCAGCCATGATGCGTTTGGCTATTTTGGCCTGGCTTATGGGGTCACTTTCCTTGCTCCAGTGGGTTTCTCAACCGAAGCTGAAGCAAATGCCAGTGATGTTGCTGCGTTGATAAAACAACTGAAAAGCCAGCACATCAAAACCTACTTTATTGAGAACCAGACAGACCCTCGCCTGGTTAAACAGATTGCAACCGCCAGCGGGGCGCAACCGGGAGGCGAACTTTATCCAGAGGCGCTTTCTACCGCTGGTGGACCCGCCAGCACTTATGAGATGGCGTTTAAACACAATGTGGAAACCATTGCCAACAGTATGAAATGATTTAATCGGCCAGCGCTCGCTGGCCGTTCTATTTTTTTCTGGAAGTCCCTCGCGTTATCTAATGTAATCCTCTGAAAGTGTTGTTAAGTGCTATCGTGTAACCCTGCGATATGTCTACAATCGGAGCAAGCCATGACAGAGAAAACATTACGCCAATTAAGCCACAAAGTTGGTGAAGCGTTGGGTCAACTCGGCGCGACAGTCACAACAGCTGAATCCTGTACCGGCGGCTGGATTGCAAAAGTGATTACCGACATTTCAGGCAGTTCTGCCTGGTTTGAACGTGGTTTTGTTACTTACAGTAATGAAGCCAAGCATCAAATGATTGGTGTTGATAGCGGCACGCTTGAAACGCATGGTGCAGTGAGTGAAGCGGTTGTTCGCGAAATGGCGCAGGGTGCGCTCTACGCTGCTGCTGCGGAGTACGCAGTTGCGGTCAGTGGCATCGCTGGGCCAAATGGTGGCAGTGATGAAAAACCGGTCGGCACAGTCTGGTTTGGCTTTGCCTCAAAGTTTGATGGCACTGTCGCCCGCCACCAGATCTTTGCAGGTGACCGCGACGCCATTCGACGCCAGGCCACTGAATATGCCCTGCAAACCCTATGGGAAGAATTTCTCAAAAATAAGCTTGATACTGTATGACCATACAGTATAATTGGCACAACAAAACAGCATAGTAAGCAGCGTGGCGCATTCGTGTTTCACCCTGCATGACAGGAGTAAAAATGGCTATCGACGAAAACAAACAGAAGGCGTTAGCGGCAGCACTTGGCCAAATTGAAAAGCAATTCGGTAAAGGCTCCATCATGCGTCTGGGTGAAGACCGTACCATGGATGTGGAAACGATCTCTACCGGTTCACTTTCACTGGATATCGCTCTGGGGGCCGGTGGCCTACCAATGGGCCGTATCGTTGAAATCTACGGGCCAGAATCTTCTGGTAAAACGACGCTGACTTTACAAGTTATCGCCGCCGCTCAACGTGAAGGTAAAACGTGTGCATTTATCGATGCCGAGCACGCGCTGGATCCGATTTATGCGAAAAAACTGGGTGTAGATATCGACAACCTGCTGTGTTCCCAGCCTGATACTGGCGAACAAGCACTGGAAATCTGTGACGCACTGGCGCGTTCAGGTGCCGTTGACGTTATCGTTGTTGACTCCGTTGCTGCTCTGACACCGAAAGCTGAAATCGAAGGTGAAATCGGTGACTCTCATATGGGCCTTGCGGCACGTATGATGAGCCAGGCAATGCGTAAACTGGCCGGTAACCTGAAGCAGTCCAACACATTGCTTATCTTCATCAACCAGATTCGTATGAAAATTGGTGTGATGTTCGGTAACCCAGAAACCACTACCGGTGGTAACGCACTGAAGTTCTACGCTTCTGTCCGTCTCGACATCCGTCGCATTGGTGCGGTGAAAGAGGGGGATAACGTGGTGGGCAGTGAAACCCGCGTTAAAGTAGTTAAGAACAAAATTGCTGCACCGTTTAAACAGGCTGAATTCCAGATCATGTACGGCGAAGGTATCAACTTCTACGGTGAACTGGTTGACTTGGGTGTTAAACACAAGCTGATTGAAAAAGCGGGTGCATGGTACAGCTACAACGGTGAGAAGATTGGCCAGGGCAAATCAAATGCCAGCAACTTCCTGAAAGAAAATAAGCCAATGTCCGTGGAAATTGAAAAGAAACTCCGCGAGATGCTGCTGAATAATCAGGATGGCACGCCAGATTTCGTGGTTGATGACCACGATAAAGATGTTGCTGAAACCAACGAAGATTTCTAAATCCCATCAAGGGCTGCTACGGCAGCCCTTGTTTATTTCTGCGTTAGCGTATTCTCTTCAAGAAGTTATTTGCTATGCCTGAATCCACTCCCCGCCGCAGTGCTTACTCCCGCTTATTAGATAAAGCCACTCGCATACTTGCGATGCGCGATCACAGTGAACAAGAACTCCGTCGTAAACTTTCCGCCCAACCTACTTTTCCGGGAAAACCGAAACCGGAAGAAAATCCTTTTACGCCTGAAGATATCGAAAAAGTCATCGCCTGGTGTTATGAACATCGTTGGCTAGATGATGAACAGTTTGCTTCACGGTTTATCGCCAGCCGTGGCCGCAAGGGTTATGGCCCACAACGTATTCGTCAGGAATTGCAGAGTAAAGGGATTGCTCGCGCAACGGGCGAAGCTGCGATGCTTAATTGTGAAATAGACTGGCAGGCAATGGCGCGAGAAATCGCCGAGCGAAAATTTGGTGAGCCGCTGCCTACTGAATGGAAAGAGCGGGCTAAAGTGCAGCGTTTTCTTCTGTATCGTGGTTTCTTTATGGAAGATATCCAGGATATATATCGAAATTTTGCCGATTAGCCTCAAGAGAGATTTTACTTCCCTGATAAGAAAACTTATCTTATTCCCACTTTTTCCAGGTAAACCGGTTACGACCAAAGTATCAAAATTGGCGATGCCCGGTTTACAACTCCTCGTTAGCTTGATTTCAGGATAATTATGAGCAAGAGCACCGCTGAGATCCGTCAGGCGTTTCTCGATTTTTTCCATAGTAAAGGTCACCAGGTTGTAGCGAGTAGCTCCCTGGTTCCAAATAACGATCCTACTTTGCTGTTTACCAATGCCGGGATGAACCAGTTCAAGGATGTTTTCCTTGGTCTCGACAAACGTAATTATTCCCGTGCAACAACGTCTCAACGTTGTGTTCGCGCAGGTGGTAAGCACAATGATCTGGAAAACGTCGGTTACACCGCACGTCACCACACTTTCTTTGAAATGCTGGGTAACTTCAGCTTCGGTGATTACTTCAAACACGATGCCATCAACTTTGCATGGGAATTATTGACCGGCGAACAGTGGTTTAATCTGCCAAAAGATCGTCTGTGGGTCACGGTTTACGAGACTGACGACGAAGCGTTTGAAATCTGGGAAAAAGAAGTTGGTGTTCCGCGCGAACGCATTATTCGCATTGGCGATAACAAAGGTGCGGCATACGCGTCTGACAACTTCTGGCAGATGGGCGATACTGGCCCTTGCGGCCCATGTACCGAAATCTTCTTCGACCACGGCGACCACATTTGGGGCGGCCCTCCGGGTAGCGCTGAAGAAGATGGCGACCGCTATATCGAAATCTGGAACATCGTATTCATGCAGTTCAACCGTCAGCAGGATGGCACTATGCTGCCATTGCCTAAGCCGTCTGTTGATACGGGTATGGGTCTGGAGCGTATTGCTGCGGTTCTGCAACACGTTAACTCCAACTATGAAATCGATCTGTTCAGTAAACTTATCCAGTCTGTTGCCAGTGTCACTGGTGCGACCGATCTGACCAGCAAATCGCTGCGTGTTATCGCTGACCATATTCGTTCTTGTGCATTCCTGGTTGCCGATGGTGTTACGCCGTCCAACGAAGGCCGTGGCTATGTGCTGCGCCGCATCATTCGTCGTGCTATTCGTCATGGCAATATGCTTGGTGCAAAAGAAACCTTCTTCTACAAACTGGTTGGCCCATTGGTTGAAGTAATGGGTGCAGCAGGTGAAGAGCTGCAACGTCAGCAGGCGCTGGTTGAGCAGGTTCTGAAAACCGAGGAAGAACAGTTTGCCCGTACACTCGAGCGTGGCCTGGCGCTACTGGATGAAGAGCTGGCTAATCTGACTGGCGATACGCTGGATGGTGAAACCGCATTCCGTCTGTATGACACCTATGGCTTCCCGGTTGACCTGACGGCGGACGTTTGCCGTGAGCGTAACTTGAAAGTGGATGAAGCCGGTTTCGAAGCCGCGATGGAAGAGCAACGCCGTCGTGCGCGTGAGTCCAGCGGTTTTGGCGCTGACTACAACAGCATGATTCGTGTAGATTCTGCTTCAGAGTTTAAAGGTTATGATCACGCTGATTTGACTGCAAAAGTCACCGCGCTGTTTGTTGATGGGAAAGCGGTCGAACAAATTACCGCAGGGCAAGATGCTGTTGTGGTGCTCAACGAGACACCATTCTATGCAGAGTCTGGCGGCCAGGTTGGCGATAAAGGCGTAATCAAAGGCAACGGCGTGGACTTTGCCGTTAACGATACGCAGAAATACGGCCAGGCTATCGGCCATCTCGGTAAGCTCGTTTCTGGCGTGGTAAAAGTGGGCGACAGCGTGAAAGCTGAAGTGGACGAAACTCGTCGTTCACGTATTCGTCTGAACCACTCCGCGACCCACTTGCTGCATGCGGCATTGCGCCAGGTTCTGGGTACGCACGTTGCGCAGAAAGGTTCACTGGTTAACGATAAAGGCCTGCGTTTCGACTTCTCCCATTTTGAAGCGATGAAACCGGCTGAAGTACGCGCTGTAGAAGATATCGTTAACGCACAGATTCGTCGTAACCTGCCAATCGAAACGAATGTCATGGATCTGGAAGCGGCTAAAGCTAAAGGTGCAATGGCGTTGTTTGGTGAGAAATATGATGACCACGTGCGTGTTCTGAGCATGGGTGATTTCTCAACCGAACTGTGCGGTGGTATTCACGCGAGCCGCACGGGTGATATCGGTCTGTTCCGCATCGTTGCTGAGTCTGGTACGGCTGCGGGCGTACGTCGTATTGAAGCTGTTACCGGCGAAGGCGCGCTGGCAAGTCTGCATGCGCAAAGCGAACAGCTTCATGACATCGCTCAACTGCTTAAAGGTGACAGCCAGAACCTGAACGAGAAAGTGCGTTCGGTGCTGGAGCGTACTCGTCAGCTTGAGAAAGAGTTGCAGCAGTTGAAAGAACAGCAGGCTGTGCAGGAGAGTGCAAACCTTTCCAGCAAAGCTGTCGATGTAAAAGGCGTGAAACTCCTCGTGAGCGAGCTCGCCAACGTTGAACCGAAGATGTTGCGTACTATGGTTGATGATCTAAAAAATCAGCTGGGTTCGGCAATCATTGTTCTGGCGACGGTAGCAGAAGGTAAAGTTTCTCTGATTGTGGGTGTTTCCAAAGATGTGACCGACCGCGTGAAGGCGGGGGAACTGATTGGTGTTATCGCTCAGCAAGTCGGAGGCAAAGGGGGCGGTCGTCCGGATATGGCTCAGGCCGGTGGTACAGACACGGCAGCGCTGCCGGGCGCTCTGGCCGGTGTTGAAGCCTGGGTATCGGCGAAGCTCTAAGTAAAAAAATAAAATGCAGGCAGACGCCATAACTCATTCAGGTTATGGCGTCTTCTTAATCTGCACACACTCAATAATGATAAAGTCAGGTTAAAGTTGCGTATATCGGCTAGACTTAGTCATATCAGAAGGTAATGTCGCGGTCACTGACACTTTATGTGTTTGTCACCACTTACTTTTTGGCGTATATGATGGAGAATGCCGGGATACAGAGAGACCCGACTCTTTTAATCTTTCAAGGAGCAAAGAATGCTGATTCTAACTCGTCGAGTTGGTGAGACCCTCATGATTGGGGATGAGGTGACTGTGACAGTTCTTGGGGTAAAAGGTAACCAAGTTCGTATTGGTGTTAACGCCCCTAAGGAAGTTTCTGTACACCGTGAAGAGATCTACCAACGTATCCAGGCTGAAAAATCGCAACAAACGAGTTACTAAAGTTACTGCGTCTCGCTAATCACTAGCGAGACGCTTCCTTTAGCGCCCCATTTTCTTCGCTTTACCCCTCAATCCTTCCTGTATCTTCTACCGTGACCGTAATTTCTTACGCATCCTGAATACTTTCTTTTGCTGATTATCCTTATCTTGCTTGTTGATAAAACACTCTTTTTGCCGTCAATTTGCCCGATTTGTGTGTGAAGTGTGCAATTGATTATGAGTTGGGAAAAAATGTTTGACTTATAAGTGCGGGAAAGTAATATGTGCGCCACGCAGTGCCGATGAGCAGAAACAAGTTCAGCGGTGCGACTCGAAAGAGGCGTGTGGTGAGGTGGCCGAGAGGCTGAAGGCGCTCCCCTGCTAAGGGAGTATGCGGTCAAAAGCTGCATCCGGGGTTCGAATCCCCGCCTCACCGCCATTTTGCATCCGTAGCTCAGCTGGATAGAGTACTCGGCTACGAACCGAGCGGTCGGAGGTTCGAATCCTCCCGGATGCACCATTCTCACTAACTACCATTTAGCAACGGTAGTGCTCCAAAGAAAGATAATTTCTTAGCGAGCAGCAGGGAGAATAACGTTGCCTTAGCAACGGCCCTTTAGGGCGAGCCTTCGGCGAGTAATCCTCCCGGATGCACCATCTTCTTTAATGTTGCGGCACGTTGAGTGACATTAAATCAGCAGTAAAAGCAGTACCCCCTGATGCATCCGTAGCTCAGCTGGATAGAGTACTCGGCTACGAACCGAGCGGTCGGAGGTTCGAATCCTCCCGGATGCACCATATTTCTCTGATTGTCGTTAGTGATAATTATGAGAACCGCAGTAAAAGTATTATCCTGATGCATCCGTAGCTCAGCTGGATAGAGTACTCGGCTACGAACCGAGCGGTCGGAGGTTCGAATCCTCCCGGATGCACCATATTTTCTCTGATTGTCGTTAGTGATAATTGTGAGAACCGCAATAAAAGTATTATCCTGATGCATCCGTAGCTCAGCTGGATAGAGTACTCGGCTACGAACCGAGCGGTCGGAGGTTCGAATCCTCCCGGATGCACCATATTATTCCCAATTATCAGCGACGATAATGTGCCAGAGAAAGTAAGTTTCTCAGCAAGCACCAGGGAAGATAACGTTGCTTTAGCAACGGCCCTTTAGGGCGAGCCTTAGCGAGTAATCCTCCCGGATGCACCATATTATTCACAATTATCAGTAACTCCTCCCCCAAGTTCTTATTAGCAAATTACCCCACCGCTCAGTAAAATCACCCCAATCGATCCCAATAACTTCATATTTACCAATTAGTCACCTTCTGAACTATCTCTATTACAATAAGCGACAATATTATTGCTTTACGATAAAGTAACACTTCAATATTGAGTGATGTGAGGGATGAGATGTACGAACGTTACGAAGGTCTGATTTTCGATATGGACGGAACCATCCTCGATACCGAACCAACACATCGTAAGGCGTGGCGTGAGACGTTAGCAGGCTACGGTATGCAATTTGACGAACACGCTATGGTTGCGTTGAATGGCTCCCCAACCTGGCGCATTGCGCAGGCGATTATTGAGCTTAATGGCGCAGATCTTGACCCCCATCGTCTGGCACAGGAAAAAACGCAGGCTGTAAGAGCGATGTTGCTTGATACCGTGCGTCCGCTTCCTCTTATTGATGTAGTGAAGTCCTGGCACGGCCGCCGCCCAATGGCGGTCGGTACAGGAAGTGAGAGTGATATCGCAGAGGCCCTGCTTAATCATTTGGGCTTACGTCAATATTTCTCCGCTGTAGTTGCGGCCGATCATGTTAAAAACCACAAACCGGCTCCTGATACCTTTTTGCTGTGCGCTGAATTAATGGGCGTTGCTCCGCAAAAATGCGTGGTATTTGAGGATGCAGATTTTGGACTTGAAGCCGCTCGTGCTGCCGGAATGGATGGTGTGGATGTCCGTTTGCTGTGAGTGAGGCGTTATCACTCATATCTTTATTTACCAGTAGCTTCCTGAGCGCGACTTTACTGCCCGGCAGTTCTGAAGCAGTGCTCATAGCATTACTGGTTGCAGGCTCCGGCCCAACATGGCTACTCGTTTTAATAGCAACAATGGGTAATAGCCTTGGTGGCTTAACTAACGTTATTCTGGGGCGTTTTTTTCCAATGCGGGAACAATCGCGCTGGCAGGGGAAGGCAACGACCTGGCTGGTACGGTTCGGTCCGGCAACATTATTACTCAGTTGGATGCCTTTAGTGGGCGATCTGCTGTGTCTGTTAGCTGGCTTATTACGCATGAGCTGGGGACCGGTAATCTTTTTTTTATGCCTTGGTAAAGCGCTTCGCTATATCGTTGTGGCGGCTGCAACGGTACAAGGCATCGCGTGGTGGCACTAATTGCGTGGTTTGATAATTATCATCGCCATCTCTTATGCTTAATAAAAATGAATTCGACAGGCGGGAGGTCAATTTGATCCCGAACGTATCACAGGCGCTGGCCTGGCTGGAACAGCATCCTCAGGCAGTAAAAGGTATTCGTCGTGGTCTTGAGCGTGAAACGCTGCGAGTCACGCCAGATGGTCAGTTGGCAACAACCGGCCACCCGGAAAGCCTTGGCTCAGCGCTGGCACATAAATGGATCACAACGGATTTCGCGGAAGCGCTGCTGGAGTTTATTACTCCGGTTGATGGCGACATTGACCACATGCTGACGTTCATGCGCGATATCCATCGTCATACAGCCCGTGAGCTGGGTGACGAACGCATGTGGCCTCTGAGCATGCCGTGTTACATCAACGATGGTCAGAACATTGAACTGGCACAGTACGGTTCTTCTAATACCGGGCGTTTAAAGACGTTATACCGTGAAGGTTTGAAAAATCGTTACGGCGCGTTGATGCAGACCATTTCTGGCGTGCACTATAACTTTTCTCTGCCGCTTGAGTTCTGGCAGGCGCGTCTGGGTGTCAAAGATGCACAAAGTGGCAAAGAAGAGATTTCCGCCGGTTACTTCCGCCTGATTCGTAACTACTACCGTTTTGGTTGGGTTATTCCGTATTTGTTCGGTGCGTCGCCAGCAATCTGTTCCTCTTTCCTGCAAGGGAAAGAAAGTTTGCTGCCCTTTGAAAAAACCGAATGCGGCATGAATTACCTGCCGTACGCAACATCGCTGCGTTTGAGCGACCTGGGATACACCAATAAATCTCAAAGTAATCTCGGTATTACGTTTAACGATCTGGAGACCTACGTCGCCGGGTTAAAACGCGCTATCAAAACACCTTCAGAAGAGTACGCGAAGATGGGCGTTGAGAAGGACGGCAAGCGCCTTCAAATCAACACCAACGTGCTGCAAATTGAAAATGAACTCTATGCACCTATCCGCCCTAAACGCGTTACAGCGGAAGGGGAGTCGCCTTCTGACGCTCTGATGCGCGGCGGCATTGAATATATCGAAGTGCGTTCGCTGGATATCAACCCGTTCTCACCGATTGGTGTTGATGAACAGCAAGTTCGCTTCCTCGATCTGTTCATGATCTGGTGTGTGCTGGCTGATGCGCCTGAAATGAGCAGCGATGAATTGCTCTGCACCCGTAAAAACTGGAATCGTGTGATTCTGGAAGGGCGTAAACCCGGCCTGACGCTAGGTATAGGTTGTGAAACTGCACAGCACCCGTTGGCGAAAGTGGGTAAAGATCTGTTCACCGATCTACGTCGTGTCGCGGAAACGTTGGATGGTGAGGCGGGTAATACGGATTACCAGGATGTGTGTGATCAACTGGTCGCGTGTTTTGACGATCCGGAATTAACATACTCGGCACGCATTCTGCGGTCTATGATTGATAATGGTATTGGTGGAACAGGACTTGCTCTGGCTGAACAGTACCGTCAGATGTTGGTGCAAGAGCCGCTGGAGATTTTGACTGAAGACGTGTTGCAGAAAGAACATGATGCTTCATGGCAGCGCCAGCGTGATATCGAAGCCAGCGATACTGAACCGTTTGATGTTTGGCTTGCAAAGCACGCCTGACACAAAAGAAAAAGGCCACAATCAATGTGGCCAAAATATACATCTCTGAATCAGGGATGATGATAACAAATGCGCGTCTTTCATATACTCAGAGTAGTGTGGGAAAGAATGGTTCATTTTATTTTTAAAAAAATCACTTATCGGAGGTGATCAGATGCCGTTGTTGGATAGCTTCACAGTTGACCATACCCGCATGGGCGCACCCGCAGTGCGTGTGGCGAAGACGATGCATACGCCTCATGGCGATACTATCACTGTATTTGATCTGCGCTTTTGTATCCCGAACAAGGAAGTGATGCCAGAAAAAGGAATTCATACTCTTGAGCACCTGTTTGCTGGTTTTATGCGTGACCACCTTAATGGGAATGGCGTAGAGATTATTGATATTTCACCAATGGGTTGCCGCACGGGCTTCTACATGAGCCTGATTGGCGTGCCGGAAGAGTCTCGCGTTGCCGATGCATGGAAAGCGGCAATGGAAGATGTACTGAAGGTGAAAGAGCAAAACCAGATCCCTGAGCTGAATGTTTACCAGTGTGGCACGTACCACATGCACTCGCTGGAGGAAGCGCAGGATATTGCGCGTCACATCATGGAGCATGGTGTCAGTGTGAACAGCAACGAAGAGTTGGCTCTGCCAAAAGAGACGCTCAAAGAGCTGCACATCTAGTTTCTGCATAGCGGTTAACCGCGAATAGCAAAAAGGGGCCAATCGGCCCCTTTCGTGTTTCTGATTTAGTGCGCTCCACCGCCACCACCACCCGCGCCAAACGGAGGTTTAGCAAACCACACCAGACCTAACAGCAAAATAAATATTCCCGCTGAAATCCAGAAAATCTCATTGGCGGAAATAATTAGCCCCTGATTGGTAATCTGCTGCGCAATATAACCGGAGGCCTGCTGCGTGGACATCCCCATGCTTTCCAGCTGAGAGTACATTTGCTGTGCATTCGGGTTAAACGGTGAAACGGACTCCGTTAACTGTGAATGGTGCATCGCCTCGCGGTTAGTCCAAAGCGTTGTGGTGATCGACGTACCAATCGAACCCGCAAGCGTACGCGTAAAGTTCGACAGGCTTGACGCCGCAGCCATACGCTCTGGCGGCAGCCCGGAAAGCGTAATGGTGGTTAGTGGCATAAAGAAGCATGCCACGGCAAAGCCCTGAATAAACTGCGGCCAGGCCGACGCACCGAAATCCATTCCCGGTTCGAAAGTGTATGCGCGCCAGTAGAAACAGACGGCGTACATAATAAAGCTGAACGTCACCAACCGGCGCATATCAAGCTTATGGGCAAAGCGCCCGATTATCGGGGATAACAGCACAGGGATCACCCCGACCGGGGCCGATGCCAGACCCGCCCAGGTTGCGGTATAGCCATATACCTCCTGCAATAGCTGCGGCAGCAAAACGATCGCACCGAAGTAAAGCATGTAGGCGAGGCTGATACACAGGCAGCCGATGGTAAAGTTTCGTGACTTAAACAACGAAAGATCGACTATCGGGTTATCGTCCGTCAGCTCCCAGACAATCAAGAAGCTAATCGACACCACCGCGACGACAGTCAGCACAATCACTTCCGTTGAGTTAAACCAGTCGAGCTCTTTCCCGCGGTCGAGCATGATTTGCAGGCTACCAATGCCGACCACTAATAGCGCAAGACCGATGGCATCAATGCGACGGTGCTCGGTCTTCGTCTCGCGTCCACGCAGCGTTTGCAGCGTCAACAAGACCACCACGGCACCGATGGGCACGTTGATAAAGAAGATCCAACCCCAGTGGTAGTTATCGCTGATAAATCCGCCGAGAATCGGCCCACAAATCGGGGCGACGATTACCGTCATCGACCACAGCGCCAGAGCAACGCTTCGTTTCGCTGGCGGGTAGTTATTCAGCAGCAGGCTTTGTGAAAGAGGAATCAGCGGCCCGGCAACGATCCCCTGGATAACGCGGAAGAAGATCAGCATTTCCAGGCTGTTGGAGACACCACAAGCCCAGGAAGCCAGCACAAACAAAATCGTTGACCACATAAACAACTTCACTTCACCGAGGCGTTTTGCAAGCCAGCCGGTGAGGGGGATGGAGATGGCGTTTGCCACCCCAAATGAAGTGATAACCCAAGTCCCCTGGCTCAGAGATGAGCCAAGGTTACCTGCGATGGTCGGAATGGCCACGTTGGCGATGGTGGAGTCCAGCACCTGCATAAAGGTCGCCAGAGATAAAGCAATGGTCATAATGACCAGTGGCGCACCTTCCAGCGGTTTCTGCGGTTGTTGCTGTTTCATACAAGCTCCGCCTTGTTAACCCGCATTGGCCTGAATGATGTTGGTGATAAGCTCGTTCACTGGCGCAAGGTTCAGCTCGCGCGCATTGCTTTCATACACCGGAGAGTGGCGACCCTCATTAGCCAGCATGCTGCCTTCGCGATTACTGGTATCCACCGTTGCGAGCGTAGACAAACCAATGCGCAGCGGATGTTGCTCCAACTGTTTTGCATCGAGTTCAATACGCACAGGCAGACGCTGAACGACTTTAATCCAGTTGCCGGTGGCGTTTTGTGCCGGAAGCAGTGAGAACGCGCTACCGGTGCCCATATCCAGGCCGACAACTTTACCGGTGTACTCAATTTTGTCGCCATAAATATCACTGACAACGGTCGCCGGTTGGCCGATACGCATATGCGCAAGCTGTGTTTCTTTAAAGTTGGCATCAATCCACAGACCGCTTGCTGGCACGATAGCCATCAGAGGCGTGGTTGGGCTAATTTGCGCGCCAACCTGCACCGTGCGGCGTGAAACATAGCCGGTCATTGGACTGACGATTTTCGTCCGTTGCAGGGCCATCCAGGCGTTACGCAACTCAGCCGCCGCTTGTTTAACGCTGGGTTGGTCTTCGAGTTTGCTGCCGAGAATCATGGCCTGATTGGCATTGAATTGTTGAATGGCAACATCCAGTTGCGCTTGAGCCGTCGCGACGGCATCTCGGGCATGTTGTAGCTCTTCGCGGCCAATCAGGTTTGCATTACCCAACGGCACACGGCGATTCAGATCGCTTTGCGCCTGAGCCAGCGACGTTTTTTGCAGTTCAATATTAGCCTGATACTGCTTACTGTTAATCATTTGCTGACGGGTCTGGCGCACATTCGAGGCCAGCACGGTTTGTGCTTTCTCAAATGCCTGCTCAGCGTCTGCCTGGTCCAGCGTCACCAGTACATCACCCTGTTTTACAAAGTCGGTATTGTCGGCCCAAACCTTGGTTACGCTTCCGGAAACCTGGGCCATGATCTGCACCTGATTACCGGCTACATACGCATCATCCGTATTTTCGTAGTGACGTAATACTAAAAACCAATAGATCCCATATGCCACACCAATAATGACAAACAGCAGGGTCAATGCAAGCAAGGCACCTTTACGTTTGCCTTTCTTGTTACCCGGCTGTTGCGGGGTTTGAGTCTCCGCATGTGCGCTCATGCTTATCTCCACACTTTTTTATTATAGTGATCGGCTGAGCCGACCTGTTAGACCCAACGGGCCAGCAAGATAAGTTGCTGGCCTGTCAGTATTCATTTCTTTGGGGCACTACGATGGAACGCAGCGACGGTACTTAGCGCACGGCTTCCAGTACGGTCTGGTTTTCATCCATTTCATCAAGGCGGGTGAGCAGTTTGCGGGTAATCTGTTCCAGTTGCTCTTTTTCCGAACCACTCAGCGAAGACCACAACTCATGCAAGCAGTTGTGCTGCGGCGGTAACACCTGACGTAAGAATTCCTGACCTTTTTCGGTCAAATGCAGATGCAGGCAACGGCGGTCGTTATCGCTTTCGCGACGCTCAATCCAGCCACGCTTTTCCAGCTCATCGGCAATGCGGGTTGCATTCGTACGAGAAGAACCTAAAGCACAGCTTAATTCAGAAGGCTGGATGCTATGGTTTTCCTGAGATTCAAGAGTGATCAACGCCATAAATAGCGTCTCGTTAATCCCTTGAGCTTTCAGCATTTTATTGCGGTTTTCCAAAAGCTTGCCCTGCATGTGCATACACAGGCGCGTCAGCAGAATTTCCTGGTATGGGAAATCCTCATAGCGTTTGGCGCGAAACTTTAGCATTTGTTCAATGGGCGTAAACGAACTATCCATTTTGGCATAACCTCATTAGTTGCGGTCGATATAATAACGATGGTGACAAATAAAGTAAATGTATTGTTTATACGTTTTTTATCATCAAATTGAGATCACCATCATGAGTTTCCAGGTTAATCCATAACCCAGAGCACTTAATAGCGTGGGGATAATAATGCTGCGGGTCTTATAAAAGCTCAGTCCTAGAATGATAAAGCCCATCAGCGTCGGGACCAGACGCTGCGCGTCATGCATGATTTCAGGCACGCACGAAACCACCAGCAGCGCACAAATTGATGCGATCCCGATGCTGTCGAGCAGCACCCCGGTCGCCCCGCGTTTAGCCGGGCGAGACGAATTTGCCCTGATACGCAAAGGCAAATAACGAAACATATAGTTGGCAAACCCGACCAGCAGGCCCAGTAAAATAACTTGTGTACTCATTCTGGTCCTCCCTGGTAAAACGCCTGCACCAGTGCCGCCAGACAGCCACAGACAATCCCCGCGAGAATAGCCGCAGGGATTGAAACCAGCGTCACACCTAAAAGTGCGCCAGTCAGAGATGCGGTAACTATCCAGGATTGTTTACGCTGGAACGACGCCAGTAAGAAGCTCAGGAAAAGAGCGGGCAACATAAAGCCTAACGCCGCTTCCACCGCCGGGAAATTATCTAATAAGCCATTCCCGGACCACGAACCGAGCGCGGTGCCTAAAACCCATGAAAACCACGAGCTGAAGGCGATACCGATCATCCAGTTTTCACTCCAGCGGCGGTTATCGCGCACTAATTTCGCCGTGGCGGCGGCAAAAACTTCATCGGTCAGGCCAAACGCCCAAATTGCGGTTTTAGGTTTACTCAACTGACGTGTAATGCGCTGACGCAGGGAAGGGCCATACAGAACGTGGCGCACATCCATTGCCATAACCGTTAAGGCGGCGACCCACAATGAGCTGCCCGCTGCCAGCAAGGCGGTAATAACAAACTGACTGGCGCCAGCATAAATAACGCAGGAGAAAAACAGACTTTCGAGCGGGGTAAATCCCAGCTTGGTGGCATTTAGCCCAAACGCGAATGCTACCGGGATATAACTGATGACAATAGGTAAACTGTCTTTCAGCCCTTCAGCCCAGGTAGCATCATTTTGATTGTTATTTAGCGGAACTGTTGCAGGACTATCCATATTAACTATTTATCTATTTCTGACGTTAATGTCACTCGAATGAATAAACAGGGATAACCTTAACAGACTGGTACGACCCTTAATACCCCAAATTATCGACAGGGATTGTAAAGGAATAGTGCCATCACGGCTGACGGTGATAGCCGCGCCACCACACTACTAAATTTAGTAGGGCAATGAGCGCGCCCGCAGCACACACGCCGTTCCATCCAGCATGTTGATAAGCGCTGGCTGAAATAACAGAGCCCGCCGCACCGCCAATAAAGTAGCTGGTCATGTAACCGGCGGTCAGGCGATTTCGTGCTTCCGGCATCATGCGATAGATAACCGTTTGGTTAGTGATGTGCACGCCCTGAACGGTTAAATCGAGCACCAGAATCCCGACAATCAGCGCGATAACCGAATACTGCCCCATCGCCGTCGCAATCCATGAAGCCAACAGCAATACCAGCCCGATGGTGGTCGTCAGATGCGCTTTGCCTTTATCGGCAAAACCGCCCGCCGGACGAGCGCCCAGTGCACCTGCGGCACCCGCCAGCCCAAACAGACCGATCATACCGTCTGAAAAGTTAAACGGCGCAGACGCCAGCAGAAACGCCATTGATGTCCAGAGAATGCTGAAGTTTGCAAACGTCAGGCAGCCCAACAGGGCACGAGTGCGCAGTAGCGGGTTTTTAATAAACAGGCCAAAAACCGAGGAGAGCAGTTGCGGATAGTTCAGGTGCGTTTCTGATTTCACTTTCGGCAAACCGCGCCACAGAGCCAAAGCCATAAACACCATTAATACACTGGCGACCCAATAAACAGTGCGCCACCCGCCCAGGTTTGCCAGTAAACCCGCCACGGTTCGTGCAAGTAAAATGCCGAGCAGAAGCCCGCTCATAATCGTCCCGACGACTTTACCGCGCTTTTCCGGTTCGGCAAGCGTAGCAGCCAGCGGCACCAGAATCTGTGCGACGACGGAGAATAAACCCGTCAGCGCGGTGCCGAGAATCATCACCCATAATGTTTGGCTTAACGCGGTAATGACCATGCCACCCGCCGCCAGTAGCGTCATAAACACAATCAGCCCACGGCGCTCAAACATATCCCCAAGCGGCACCAGCAGCAGCAAACCTGCGGCATAGCCAAGTTGTGCGGCGGTAACGATAAATCCAGCCTGGTTAATCGATAGGGAAAACGCGTTAGCGATGGTATCGAGCAGCGGTTGGGCGTAGTAGTTGCTTGCTACAGCCAGGCCCGTCGCAATAGACATCAGGATGATAAGCGCGGGGCTCAGTCCCGGTGAGGTTGTTTTCATTCTTATTCTTCAGTTTGTGATGGTAGAGCGGGAATAATAGCGAAGATTGATGTAGGAGGGGGGCGGAATGTGCGATTTGTTTGTAATGACCCCACCCCAACCCTCCCTTTCCTGGGGAGGGAGAAGTTAACTCCTTATATCTTTTGCTCCTCCCCCTGGAAAGGGGGAGGCTGGGAGGGGGTCATTCAGAACTAACTACTTAACAGCCAAAGCCTCTTTCACCCAGCCATCAAACTCAACCTGGTGCGCTTTAATCCAGCCGTCAACGTGACCCTGAATATCGGCTTCTGACGCTTTACCGTTATGCATCATCGCATTCTCGGCGTTGATATCCGCCAGCGGGAGTTTCATCAGGCTGAACAGTTTTGCGGCCTGCGGGTTTTTCTCAGACCAGGCTTTGTTTGCCACAATGTGCATGGTGTTCACAGGGAAGCCATAATTCGCCCCATTCGGCAATTTAGTCTCAACGTCTTTCTGCGCGCCTGGCATTGAAGAGAACGGCACCTGCAACCACACCACGTCTTTACCCGGCACCATCACATCACTCACCCAATATGGCGTCCAGGTGTAGTACAGAATCGGTTTGCCTTCTTTATGACGCGTAATCGTGTCGGCAATCATCGCCGAATAATTCCCTTGGTTATGTTCCACGGTATTGCTCAGGCCATAAGCACCAATCTGGTGGTTAATCACCGCTTCACAGCCCCAGCCTGGCGTACAACCGGTCAGGTCTGCTTTGCCGTCGCCATTGGTATCAAACAGTTTGGCGATTTTGGGATCTTTTAACTGCGCGATATTAGTGATTTTGTATTGCTCGGCCGTTTTCTTATCAATCAGATAACCCTGAGCGGCCCCCTGAACGTAGGTTCCTTCACGGTAAAACTTTTTGTCGCCGCCTGCGGCTTCATACATATCGTCGTGCAGCGGCTTCCAGTTAGTGGCGATAAACGTGGTGTCGCCCGCGGCCATTGAGGTGTAAGCCACGTTGTAATCTACTTCGCTTGGCTTATTGACCGTATAACCCAGTTTTTCCAGGCCGCGGCTGACTAATAATGTTTGAAATGACTCTTCTGAGATGGTGCTTTGCGCGGGCTGAACAGTAACACCTTTACCCGGCAGGTCTGCGGCAAAAGCGCTGGTGGAAACGAGTGTGGCAAGAGCGGTAGCGATAATTGTCGTATGTCGCATCGTTATTCCTTTTTTTCGTGATGGGGCGTGAGGCGGCATTCGAAAACACCGCCAGCAGGCTTATTTGATGAAGGGACGGGTCAAAAGACCAATTGGGCCGGTGTTAAACCAGTGGCGGTTGCCACGGCTGCGCGAATCGCGGCCAATGGACTGTGTTAAACGGTCGAGAATAATAGCAAGAATCACAATCCCGACGCCGCCGACGGTCGCAAGACCCATGTCGAGGCGGCCAATTCCACGCAGCACCATCTGGCCAAGGCCTCCCACGGCAATCATGGAAGCGATAACTACCATTGAAAGTGCCAGCATTAACGTCTGGTTTACACCCGCCATAATGGTTGGCATTGCCAGCGGTAACTGAACCTTGAACAGCATCTGACGCGGGCTTGCGCCAAACGAGCGCGAGGCTTCAATCAAATCTTCCGGAACCTGCTTAATGCCGAGGATCGTCAGGCGCACAATCGGCGGCAGGGCGAAGATAATCGTCACCACCACACCCGGCACGTTACCGATACCGAACAGCATGACGATAGGCACCAGATACACAAACGCCGGCGTGGTCTGCATCGCATCAAGCAGCGGGCGGATTATCTTCGCTGCACGTTCGCTGCGGGCGAGCCATATGCCAAGCGGCAGGCCGATAACCATACAGAACAGCAGGGCGGTCAGCACCAGCGCCAACGTCACCATCGCTTGCGACCAGGCGCCAATCGCGCCAATCGCCACCAGCGAAATCAGCGTTGCAATCCCCATTCCCAGGCTGGACATCTGCCACGCAATCAGCGCAAACAGAATGATCGCCACCGGCGCAGGCATACCCAGCAAGAAGTGCTGGAAACCACTGAGGATATAATCCACTGGCACGCGGATCCCCTGGAACACCGGGCGGAAATGCGTAACGACCCAATCGATACCGTGCGTTACCCAGCTATCAAGAGGGATCAGTGTTTTATGGAACGGATCGAGAATATTAAAATGTTCAACCTGCGGGGCAGGGGCTGAATTCAGCCAGTCTGCGCCGTTGCTCGAAGCGGGGGTTGACGCCGGGCCACCCCACGCATCGGCGGTTGAAGCGGCCTGATTAGTTGTATCGGCAGTTGCACTGCCGGTATCCCATGGATTTGCTGCACTCATTGACTTACCCCCTCACGATCTAACGCCTGAAGCAGCACCCCTTTTGAGATGATGCCTACGTACTGACACTCTTCCCCAATAACCGGAACCGCGCACGGTGCCTGGCCTACATGGGTAAGCAGATCGCTCAGAGACGTATCAGCGGAAACCGCCGCAGGAGATTCGAGATAAGCGTTGTCCAGACCCTGGCCCGCAGCCAGCGCCGCTTTCAGCGAATCGGTCGAGACAATACCGAGGAATTTTTGCCCGCGTTCAATCACATACCCGTATTCACGGTCCTCATCCTGCAACAATTTCAGCGCAGAGCGAGGGCCAAATCCGGCAGTTTTACGCAGTAAACCTGCCGGGCTACGGCGAGCAATATCTTTCGCGCTAAACACCTGGCTAATATCCACGCCACGGAAGAAGGTGCGCACATAATCATTTGCAGGATTATTCAGTATTTCATCCGGTGTACCGACTTGCACAACTTCGCCGCCTTGCATAATGGCAATGCGGTCGCCAATACGCATGGCTTCATCCAAATCGTGGGAAATAAATACGATGGTACGCTGGTGTCTCGCCTGCAATTTAATTAACTCGTCCTGCATTTCAGTACGAATTAATGGATCGAGAGCGGAGAAGGCTTCATCCATCAATAATATATCTGGATTAATGGCCAGGGCGCGGGCCAAACCCACACGCTGCCGCATTCCTCCTGAAAGCTCATCAGGATAAGCATGGGCATAATTTTCAAGCCCCACCTGACGTAGAGCATCAAGCGCTTTTTCCTGGCGTCCTTTCAATGGAATACCAGCTAATTCCATACCAAAGGCGGTGTTATTTAGCACCGTCATATGAGGCATTAAAGCAAACGACTGGAATACCATGGAGATCTTATTTTTACGCACTTCACGAAGCTGCGCGTCTGATATTTTGGCAATATCTACGCCATCAATCAGCACCTGCCCACGGGTTGGTTCAATCAGGCGATTGAGAAGGCGAACCATGGTGGATTTACCGGAACCCGATAACCCCATGATGACAAAAATCTCGCCTTCTTCAATGGCCAGACTGGCGTCTTTTACGCCAAGCGACAGCCCTGTTTTTTCCAGTAATTCAGCTTTGGAAATACCTTTCTCTATATATTTGAATGCGCGCTGTGGATGCTCACCAAATACTTTATATAAGTTCTTTACTTCGAGTTTAATTGCCATGCAATAAAGTTGTTCCTGTGATTATATATTTATACACAATTCCTGATGGAAATATTCACTGCATATACCCTAGCATACTCAGAATCTGAGACAACCCTCGATTTTCTCTATATCCAATATCCGCGCGCCCAGTGTGGGCGGCATTTCCCATGAATAAAGGGCTGAGGGCAATTCGGAGGAAGATGATATTTTTTGTAAATGGAAGATGAATTTTGCCTGACCAGGGTGATATTCAGGCAAAAATGTAAGCGGTTATATTGGATTATGGGCGGGAAATATCATTGCGTAAAACAGACGAAATATCCGGATTAATTTTCGGGATTAAAAGTCCCAATCTTCGTCCTGAGTTTCCACCGCTTTTCCCATTACATAAGACGAACCAGAGCCGGAGAAAAAGTCATGGTTTTCATCCGCGTTGGGTGAAAGCGCGGCCAGAATAGCCGGGTTGACTTCAGCCATTTCCGCCGGGAAAAGCGCGTTGTAACCCAGGTTCATCAAGGCTTTGTTGGCGTTATAACAAAGAAAGGCTTTTACTTCTTCCTGCCAGCCCACATCGCCGTAAAGCGCATCGGTATAAGCCACTTCGTTATCGTAAAGTTCCATCAATAAATCGAGGGCAAAATTTTGCAATTCATTTTGCCGCTCCGCACGTTGCTGGCTCAGAACTTTCTGAAATTTATAGCCGATATAATAACCATGCACCGCTTCATCCCGAATAATCAGGCGAATCAAATCGGCTGTATTCGTCAGCTTGCCGCGGCTTGACCAATACATTGGCAAATAAAAGCCGGAATAGAAGAGGAATGATTCCAGAAATACGCTGGCGATTTTCTTCTTCAACGGGTCATCAGCGTGATAATGGGCGAGAATAATGTGCGCCTTGCGTTGAAGCGGGGCATTTTCTTCACTCCACGCATAAGCCGCATCAACATCTTTGCTCTGGCAAAGCGTTGAGAATATTGAGCTATAAGAGCGCGCATGCACCGCTTCCATAAAGCTAATATTCGACAACACCGCTTCCTCATGGGGCGTAATTGCATCAGCCATTAACACCGGCGCACCCACCGTATTCTGGATGGTGTCGAGCAACGTCAGTCCGGTAAATACGCGGATAGTGAGCTGCTGTTCGTCGGGAGTGAGCGACTGCCATGCCGGAATATCATTCGACAGCAGCACCTTCTCAGGCAGCCAGAAATTACTGGTCAGGCGATTCCAGACCTCAAGATCTTTCTCATCCTCGATTTTATTCCAGTTGATGGCGCTGACGCGGGTTAACTGTGTCATCTTCTCTCCTTATAAAGCGCAGGACACACAGCCCTGGACTTCCGTGCCTTCCAGCGCCATCTGACGCAGGCGAATGTAATAGAGCGTTTTAATGCCTTTCTTCCAGGCGTAAATCTGCGCCTTATTAATATCGCGTGTGGTCGCGGTATCGCGGAAAAATAGCGTTAGCGATAAGCCCTGATCGACATGGCGGGTGGCTTGCGCATAAGTGTCGATAATTTTTTCCGGGCCGATGTCGTAGGCATCCTGGTAATAATCCAGATTGTCGTTGGTCATAAAGGGTGCAGGATAATAAACGCGTCCGGTTTTTCCCTCTTTACGGATCTCAATGCGCGACACAATCGGATGAATGCTTGAGGTCGCGTGGTTGATATATGAGATTGAGCCGGTCGGGGGAATCGCCTGTAAATTCTGGTTAAACAGGCCGAACTCCATCACATCGTCGCGAAGCTGCTGCCACTGTTCACGTGTCGGGATAGTTACGCCCGCATTGGCAAATAACTCGCGTACTTTCTGCGTTTCCGGCTGCCAGTTTTCTTGCAGATACTGTTGGAAATACTCCCCGCTGGCATAGCGCGATTGTTCGAAGCCAGCGAAGCGCTGTTTACGTTCACGAGCCAGAAGATTCGAGGCGCGCAGCGCATGCCAGGTCACGGTGTAGAAATAGAAATTGGTGAAATCCAGCCCTTCGGGAGAACCGTAAGCAATGCCTTCCCGAGCCAGATAACCGTGCAAGTTCATCTGCCCAAGGCCGATTGCGTGGGAGGCGGCGTTGCCTGCTTCAATGGACGGCACCGAACGAATGTGGCTCATATCGGAAACGGCCGTCAGCCCGCGAATCGCCGTTTCGATGGTCTGGCCGAAATCATCAGAATCCATGGCGTGGGCAATATTCAGCGAGCCGAGATTGCAGGAAATATCTTTGCCTACCTGCGCATAATCGAGGTTTTCGTCATAGGTTGAGGGGCTATTAACCTGCAAAATTTCCGAGCATAGATTGCTCATATTGATGCGCCCGGCAATCGGGTTTGTGCGGTTTACGGTATCTTCAAACATGATGTACGGATAGCCGGACTCAAACTGAATTTCCGCCAGCGTCTGGAAGAAATCGCGCGCATTAATAAAGGTTTTACGGATGCGCTCGTCTGCCAGCATTTCGTCATAAAGTTCACTGACGGCAATATCCCCGAACGGCTTAGCGTAAATACGTTCCACGTCATAAGGCGAGAAGAGCGCCATCGGCTGATTATCTTTTGCAAGTTGGAAAGTGACATCCGGGATCACCACGCCAAGGGAAAGCGATTTAATACGGATCTTTTCATCGGCGTTTTCGCGCTTGGTATCGAGGAAACGCAAAATATCGGGATGGTGGGCGTGCAGATAAACCGCGCCTGCGCCCTGGCGTGCGCCAAGCTGGTTAGCGTAAGAAAAGGCATCTTCCAGCATTTTCATAACGGGAATGACGCCTGAAGACTGATTCTCAATACGCTTAATGGGTGCGCCGACCTCACGTAAATTCGAAAGCAAAAAAGCTACGCCGCCGCCACGCTTTGAGAGTTGCAGGGCCGAATTCACTGCGCGCCCAATAGATTCCATATTGTCTTCAATACGCAGCAGGAAACAGGAAACCAGCTCACCGCGCTGCATTTTTCCGCAGTTGAGGAACGTGGGGGTAGCAGGCTGGAAGCGACCGCTAAGCATCTCTTCCGTCAACTGTGTTGCCAGTTTTTCATCGCCTTGCGCCAGTGTTAACGCCACCATGCAGACGCGATCCGGGAAGTGTTCCAGATATGTTTTGCCATCGTAAGATTTCAGCGTGTAGCTGGTGTAATACTTCCAGGCGCCAAGAAACGTCTGGAACTGGAAACCGTGTGCATGTGCTTTTTCAAACAGCTCAACCACAAAACGGCGCGGGTAACGTTGCAAAATAGCCGCGTCGTAATAGCCTTCAGCGACAAGGGCGTCGAGACGTGCCTGATGGTGTGGAAAATGGCGCGAACGGGGCAGCACATGCTGCTTATGGAATTGCTCCACCGCCAGTTTGTCTTTCTCAAACTGGATGCGGCCTGCGGAATCATAGAGATTCAACATGGCGTTAAGCGCGTGATAATCCGCGCTGTCTGTCGCGTTTACGCGGATTGCTTCTGCTGTTGCCAAAATTTTTCGACTCCCTTACGCACGTTTTCAAGGTCCTGGTCAGTGCCGAGCAGCTCAAAACGATAGAGATACGGCACCTGGCATTTTTGGGCTATTACGTCACCCGCCCGGCAAAATCCTTCGCCGAAGTTACGATTCCCGCTGGCGATGACGCCGCGCAGCAACGCCCGATTGGTCGCGTTATTTAAAAATCGAATGACCTGGGCGGGAACGGCACCGGCAATCCCGCCGCCGCCGTAACTCGGCACAATCAAAATGTAGGGTTCCGTCACCTCTAAGCGCTGTTTAACTTCCAACGGAATGCGTAAAGCGGGCAGCCCTAAGCGCTCCACAAAACGCAGCGTATTTTCCGATGTGCTTGAGAAGTAGACGAGGTTACTCATGCGTGAGCCAGATTACGCAGGCGGTTAATCATGTCCGGGCGAAATCCGCTCCAGCTTTCACTTTCGGTAACCACCACCGGCAACTGGCGATACCCCTGTGCCCGCAAATCGTCCGCCGCTTCAGGGTTTAAATCGAGATTGATCAGTTCAAACGTGAAGCCGCGGCTCTCCATTGCACGTTTGGTGGCGTGGCACTGAACGCAGTCATTTCGCGTATAGATGGTAATGCGCATGATTCTTATTCTCTCTATGGTTGAGAATATGAATACTAGATGTGGGTGAGTAAATTATCAACCATACAAGATATAGTATTTTTAGATAAGGGGGAGAAGTGGTGATGAGAGTGAACTGTACTTAAACAACCCCACCCCAACCCTCCCCTTGCCAGGGGAGGGAGCTTTAACTCCTCCCCCTGGTAAGGGGGAGGCTGGGAGGGGGTCATTTGTTCCGATACTGACAAAGTCACCAGCACTTGTGCTCAAAGATGTGACTTAAAGGAGAGGGAACCGAACTACATACGCATACTAATCGCCAGGCGGTTAAACGCGTTCATCAGGCTTGCGGTGAACGTCAAATCGCTGATCTCCTGCGCGGGAAAGAATTGCAGCAGCGGCTGATAGACCGCATCATCTGCGCCGTCGGTAATTAATGTGATGGCTTCAGCCCAGGCCAACGCGGCACGCTCTTTTTCACTGAAGTGGTTACTCACTTTCCAGCCTGCCAGCGCATCCAGCTTGGTCTGCTCTATGCCGTCTTTACGTAGGGCTTTAGAGTGCATCTCCAGGCAATAGGCGCAGCCGTTAATTTGCGACACGCGCAGGAAAACCAGTTCGATCAGCGTGGAACCGAGCGAGCTGGATTCCAGACCTTTCAGCGCCTGTAGCATTGGCTTAAAAACGGCAGGGGAAAGGTCAAAGTAGGGTTGGCGCAATTCGATCATGTGTCATTCCTCATGTTGGTGTGAGAGCAATTTACCACTATGATGGACTACTAAAGAGAGCCATAAGTTAACAAATAAAGCAGACCATAATGGCAAAGCCTATCGATCCCATAGTAAGTGCTCACCACGCGATCCCGCGTTATCAGCAAATCGCCAGGCAGCTTAAACAGGCGATAAGCGACGGCGAACTGGCGGCCGGAAGCCGTCTGCCATCAAGCCGGACGATGGCGCTTGAGCTCGGTGTGGCGAGAGCCACAGTCGAAAACGCCTACGGTGAACTGGTGGCGCAAGGCTGGCTGGATCGGCGCGGTCAGGCGGGAACTTTCATTAGTCCATCAGCCACTACAGGGGCGAATAATCCAGCTTCTGTTGCCAGCCACCCGCAAGGCGCACCGCGCCCGTTTCAAATGGGATTACCCGCGCTTGATGCCTTTCCGCGTGCACTCTGGGCGCGGATTATGGGGCGGCGCTTACGCCTGCAAACGCGTTACGATTTGGTCATGCCGGAAGCTCAGGGGGAATCGACATTACGCCAGGCCATCGCGGAGTATTTACGTTTTTCACGCAGCATCGACTGCCAACCGGAGCAGATTTTTATCACCCCAGGATTTCAGGCGGCCATGCGTCTGGTGACCCATACGCTGGCAAAACCGGGGGACGGGATCTGGCTTGAAGATCCCGGCTACCGTTATGTGCGCCCGGTTTTTGACGATGCAAAAATGGCATTGCACCCCGTGCCGGTTGATGACGAAGGCATGCAAATTGAGTACGGCATTCGCCATTTCCCGAACGCGCGTTTTGCCCTGCTGACGCCCGCGCACCAAAGCCCGCTTGGCGTGGCGCTTTCTCTGCCGCGTCGCCGCCAGTTGCTTGATTGGGCGGTGTCGAATCAAAGCTGGTTAATTGAAGACGATTATGACAGCGAATTTCGCTACCACGGAAAACCGCTGCCGCCGATAAAAAGCCTCGATGGCCCGCAGCGTGTGATTTACGCCGGAACGTTCAGCAAATCACTCTTCCCGGCGCTGCGCGTGGCCTGGCTGGTGGTTCCCCAGCAGCAGGTTGAGGCGTTTTCCCGGCACACGCATTTATTGCCCTGCACCGCGCCGCTACTGATTCAGCAAACCATTGCCGATTTTCTGCGGGAGGGCCATTTCTGGCGTCATCTAAAAAAAATGCGTCTGTGCTACAGCCAACGGCGTGTGTGGCTGGAGCAGGCGCTGCAACAGCAAGGGTTTGATGTCGTCCCGCAGGCGGGAGGTATCCAACTGGTGATGCGCGTCAGAGGCGATGACCGTGGGCTGGTGGCGAAAGCGCGTGCGGCAGGGCTTGCGGTGCAGGCGCTCAGCGACTGGCGTATGGTTTCGCAAGGGGAAGGGGGAATATTGATGAGTTTTACTAATCTCACTTCACAGGGCATGGCGCAGCAGGTTGCCAAACAGTTGCGCGAGGCGATTACCTGATCCATAAAACGAAAAACCCCGGGCCACTGGCTCGGGGTTGAGACGCATATTTATTATCACGACACTGGGTTATCACTAAAGAGCGGTGACTCACTATCGACGGGAAGCTAATAACGCCCCGATGAAAATGCCGACGGCGGCGCTAATACCAACGCTCTGCCACGGTTTGTCACGCACATACGTATCGGCACAACTGATAGCATCACATGCTGCCTGTTTAACTCGGGTGCGACCCTGAAGGCGAGCACGCGTCTCTTTCAATAGAGACTCCGCTTTTTTGCGGGCGGCTTCCCCTTCCTCTTTAACATCGCTACCGAACGATTTCAGAACCTCTTCCAGCGTGTCGGCCAGTTGGTTCACGTCACGGTTAATATCATCAACGCCTTCGTCTACATCATTTCGATTTACGCGGTTAAACATTGTTTTCTCCCTTTTTGCGATGTACTACTCAGTGTAGACCATAAATTTTGGTAATGAGGGAGTTCACGCTCTTTCACGGTCTTTATGGACTAATCTGAAAGCGTTGCTAATGCTGGTTATTGTAAGGTTGCGCAGCAATTGAAGATGACGAGGAAAAATTATGTATCTACGACCCGATGAGGTGGCCCGCGTTCTTGAAAAAGCCGGTTTTACCATGGATATAGTGACACCGAAAACGTACGGATACCGCCGTGGTGAAAATTACGTATATGTGAACCGTGAAGCGCGGATGGGGCGAACGGCGCTGATTATTCACCCAACATTAAAAGAACGCAGCCAGACTTTGGCAGACCCCGCGTCGGACGTTAAAACCTGCGATCACTACCAGCAATTTCCACTCTATCTGGCGGGTGAAACCCATCAGCATTACGGCATTCCGCACGGCTTTAGTTCGCGCATTGCGCTGGAAAGATACTTATCGGGATTGTTTGGCGAACATTGATTTCCACAGGCGTTGTTGTGCGTGTGCCTCAACGCTATCAAGCCTGGACTTTTGCATCCCGATAACCGCTGATGCGGAATAAGCGGCGGCAATAATCAAGAAAATAGCCGTAAACAGCGCCCATCAGCATGGAAACGAGAATGTTCGAGCTGACGGCGGCGACGATTTGATTCCAGTCTGCACCTACCGACCACAAAATGACGACGTACACCGGTGACTGGAAAGTCACGTACGCCAGCACATCAGCAAGGTTTTTTGCCCAGTTAGCGTGGCTGTAGCGTTTAGTAAAACGCATGAAGGCGTCACGATAAAACCCGTACGGCCAGGCAATAAGAATATTGACGGGCACGGCAACCAGACGCGAAGAGAGGGACTGCTCAAACGTCATGCCAGAGAGAAAGATCTCAATCATCATGTTCACCACCGAGCAATACACTACCATCGCAAAAGTATCTGCGACTGCATGGCGCAGGCGTGACTCAGGAGAAAACATTATTCCGACTCCGGCTGATAATTAGAGATATACACTGCGATTAAGCGTTAGCAGCAGTGCTAATAGATGGCTTGTTTGAGGTGGCTAGATTATATCCCTGCCTGTAATTAAACAATTAGTGATAAATTTTTATTTAAAGACGTTTGGTCAATAAAATCCGCTAAATGAGACATAACAGGCAGCGTTTCCTGATTTTGTCGTTCCTTGATTAAATTTATATTAAAAATCAGTTGGTTAATTTTTTGGTGAACCGAGCCTGATTTTTAGGCTACCCACTGTTGAAAAGTCGTTATATAATTATTTATATGGCGATTAAATCAACAGGAGCACGCTAGTGGATAACCATTTTGGAAAGGGATTAATGGCGGGGCTAAAAGCCCGTGAAGTCGATAGTGTCACCAAAGTGACACGGTTTTGCCCGGACTATAAACGCGGCTTTGTGCTGGGGTTTACGCACCGGATCTCAGAGCAAACGGGGGATCGCCAGCGGGCGGCATGGGAGGCAGGCGTCTTAACGCGTCGGTACAATCTTGATAAAGAATTGGTCGCCGATTTTTTTAAAGAAGTGAACGCCGATACCGCCGTGAAATGTTTTTTTGCGGGCTATGAAAGAGGTTATTAATAGCCGCGCTCAGGCGGGTAAAGCCTGGCCCGCCTGAATCAATAAATTCAGCAAACGCCGAAATCATCGTCTTCTTTATACAACGCCACATCTTCCGCTTTCAGCGTCACCGTCTCGCCCGTCAAAATACTTCTAGGCGTACAGAACAGCGTATCTCCCTGGACATCCAGAACTTCATACTTTGGGCCACCCTTTTTGGGTTGCACGAGATCGCCTGCTTTGAACATAGTTAGCCTCATTTAATGAAGAGAAATGAATAACGTATACCTTTAAACATAGCCCAAAGAACGCCAACTTTACGGCTTATTCCACGGCATAATTGCCAGTAAGCGAGCCATGCCGCAAAAACCGCTGATACCCGCGAACAGCAAACCGGCACCAACAAAACCCGCCAGTAAAAAGAAACCCTGATGGACGCCAAAGCCTAATCCTACGCCCGCAAGCACCAGAGAACCTGCAGCAATTTGCACCTGGCGCATCAGTGGCAGCGGCTGTGATTTATCGGCCAGTATCTCCTGCGCGTCTTTCTTCCAGGCCGTTAATCCGCCCTCCAGCAAAAACACCTTCGCGGGCGCGACGGAATCCGCCAGTTTTTGTGCATTTTGCGCGGTACGCGTGCCGGACTGGCAATGAAAAATCACCGTATCGAAGGGATCGAACGGCCCCAGTCGCTCGCCGCTTTCGATGGCAGAAAGAGAAAGCAAATGGGCTTCAGGGATATTTTCCCGCGCATATTCATCACGTTCACGGATATCAATCAGCGCCGCTCCCTGGGCGACCAGCACTTTAGCCTCGGCGGGGGTAATCGTTTGAATAGTCATGCTGTTCCTTACGCACAATAAAGAGTTTCGAGGGCGGAAATGACTTCTCGCACCGCATTGCCGATAATGCTAAGTCTAGCGACGAAAGAAAGGAAGAGAATGAAGGTCGTAGTGATTCGCCACGGGGAAAGCGAGTGGAACCGGCAGGGCAAAATTCAGGGGCGGCAAGACAGCGCGCTGACCGAACGTGGTTACAGGCAGGCGGCGGCACTGTGCACGGCGCTGGCAGAGATGGCTATAACGCGAGTTGTCACTTCTCCGGCCACCCGCGCCCTCGCCACGGCAACCACCCTGGCGCAACAGTTTCAATGCCCGCTGGTGAAAGATGAGCGCTTATATGAGCGCGATTACGGCGTGTTGCAGGGCATGACCTACGAGCAGGCTCGCCGCGAGTTTCCGGCTATTACGACGCCGTTATTTTCGGGTGAGCCAAAAGCGACCATTCCACAGGGGGAAACGGTGCATGACGTGGTTGCGCGGCTCCAGAGAAGCCTTGCGGATCTCTATGACAACCACTCAGATGAAACAGTTGCCGTCGTCACCCACGGCGATCTTCTTGAAGCGCTGGTCTGGAAACTAAAAGGTGGCGCGATGGAGGATAATCTGCGCCGCTACAGTCATAACAACTGCGGCTATGCAACGCTTGCCATCACCGACAAAGGCTGCGAGCTGGTTAACTGGGGAATGGGGACGCATCTTTTGGGGCTTAGTTAGCGCCTTCACGGCACGAATAACAAGCCCGCCACTTTCGTCATGCAGCCTTATTATTCGTATTGATCGTTGCGTTCTTTAGCAGCACGCTGGCGATCGTAAAACTCATCTTCCGCTGCAATGATTTCATCAATCAAAGAATCCATATCCACGTCGTGAACTTCTTCGACGAACAGGCCTGTCAGCGGAGTTTCCGGCGTTAACTTTCCGTCTTCAAACAGTTTCCAGATCTCTTTTGCATAACGGGTTTGCAGCAGTTGCGGCGCGAACTGGCCATAATATGCGGTGATGTTATTCACATCACGTTCAAACATGGATTCTGCATGATTGTTTGCGGCAGCGTCGACGGCCTGCGGCAAATCGATAATGACCGGGCCATTATCGTCGAGCAGCACGTTAAACTCCGATAAATCCCCGTGCACAATGCCTGCACACAACATGCGCACGATATTGCGGATCATCGTATCGAAATCAGCAACGGCATTTTCTTCAGACAAAACTACATCGCTCAGACGTGGCGCAACGGTTCCGTCGCCATCGGTGACCAGCTCCATCAGTAACACGCCGTCAATACACATATAGGGCTGCGGGACGCGTACCCCGGCGTTAGCCAGACGGAACAACGCATCGACCTCGGCAGTTTGCCAGGACTCTTCTTGCTGCTTGCGCCCGAATTTTGAGCCTTTTTGCATTGCGCGGGAATTACGAGAATTCCGGACCTTACGCCCTTCCTGATACTGCACGGCCTGCTTAAAGCTGCGTTGCGTCGCCTCTTTGTACACCTTCGCGCACTGGATATTGCCACCGCACAAAACGGTGTAAACATCGGCTTCTTTGCCGCTTTTCAGTCGTTGGAGCACATCGTCGATCAGGCCATCATCGACCAGCGGCTGGAGTCTATTTGGAATTTTCATGCGGCTTTATACCTTATTTCAGCCGATTTTCGTACCCAAAAAGCAGTGGGAGAGATGCGAAAAAGAGGGAAAAACGCAGAAGAAGATGGGGGCAATAACGTAACCGCATGTATTTAATTGGGAGTGCAGGACGCGTGACACAACCCCTGCGGAGGTAAAGCCGCATGGTGAACCCATCTGAAATGAGTATCGAAAACCCTGTGGCGGGTAAACGAAGTGCCACCCGCCACAGGGAACAAAACTACAGCTCAGCTAACTCAACGGGAACAGGTTTCCCGATATGGTAGCCCTGCAACCAATCGATACCCATACTCGTTAGCATCTGCGCTATCTCTTCGTTTTCCACGAATTCAGCGACAATTTCCATATTTTTTAACTTCGCCATCTCGCAAAATGATTTAACAGCGCAATAGCTGAATGGGTCATTAATAATATTTTTAATAAATGAACCATCAATTTTTAAAATATCAGCATTCAGCATGCGTAACCGTTCATAGCTTGAGGAGCCCGTGCCAAAATCATCGATAGCAATCTTACAACCTGCGTTTCGTAGACTCCTCAGAATCTCCGAAACATTATCATTATCCAGAATTTCAGATTCAATAATTTCAAAGATAATACGGTAAGGCGCTATGCTGTATTTTTTGAATAATGTGGAAACATTATCCAGAAAATCAGTCTGGTGCAGCGACTCTGGCGTCAGGTTAATTGAAAAATAACAATCAGGATCTGAGCCTTTACGGGTCTGCATAAACCGGAAAGTCTGTTCAATCACTGTAATATCCAGCGCAGGCAACAGGCCACCCTTTCGGGCCAGAGGGAGAAACGTATCAGGGAAAATTAATTTTTCATCGGCTGTTTTGAGACGGATAAGGATCTCATGATAGCGGAACTTCCCTTTTACAGAGATAACGGGCTGCGCTGTCAGCATCGTGGACACAATAGGCTGCGCCATCAGCATCAATGATTGCTTATCAATGGCTTGCTGTAGAACATCACGAATCATGCCTGATTCCACAATATTATCTCCGGGAACCGTCGGGCTCAGGGATAACGGTCTGCCATGCAATAACGAAATATAACTGTTTATATTTAACTGCTTTATTGCTTCAGACAAATTGCGGATTATTCTTTTTTCGCTGGTGTATGCCACCCCGCAATTCAGCCCCAGAATTGACGTTTTCCACTGGAAACGAAAAGCCCTGAGTGACCGGTAAAACGCAGGAATATCGGGTGAATTGTTCAGCCTGATGATCAGCCCATGACCAGGGCTATAATAAATCCGGTCACAGCATGACAGTAAATTTGCGATATATGCGCTTAATGCTTTCACAAATTCAAAACGAAACTCTACGCCATAAGTTTGTTCAAGTTCATTCAGCTCAGGACAACGGATCAGGCATAACGCTTCCGCTGAATGTTTATCCATATCCATGCTCAGAGCCTGGAAGTTTAATAGCCCTGTATTGGGTTCGGCACGGTAAAGTCGGCTAACGTGCTGGGAGTATTTTTTGCTACGCGAGGAGATAACACCAGTAGCAACAATGGTAAGTGAGAAAATAAAAATCGTCGTAGAAGAGATAATCAGGCTATGTAAATGGTTGGCGTCTGTAAGGGTATTAGCTATTGAAATATATCCGTCGATATAGTTTCCCAGCAATATAAGTATGATGACCCAGACAGGTGCAACCAGGGCGTGCCCAATACGCACCGTTCCCCATAACATCACGGGCAACAGCCACAATAAAGAATAATCAGTAAACAGCAAAGTATTCAGGTTTTTTGAAATCAGGCAATAAGTAATAATCAGCAGTAAAAGCCACCAGGCGACCTGAAAGAAAATAGAAGGGCCTGATTTTACCGACTCTTTTACCTGCCTGAAATACATAAGCCCCCACGCAGGTTTATGGCAGATGCGGAGTAAAAGATAACAAAAAGGGATACCTGTAATGCAGGAGTTCATCATCCACTGAACGTTGATAAGTCTCTGTACTGTAAAGATTTCAGCGACGGATTCAGGGTCGAAATTAGCCTGCAAACAGTGATGAAACAGCGCATATAATACGGAGTTGCAGCATACTAGCCAGCCTATACGCTGGGCCGTTAACTGGCTTCGCCCAAAGCTAACCGCACCGCGTTTTCCTGTACTCAAGTAATATAATAGCTGGCTGATGAGCGCTGCCAGTAACTGGGAAGAGAGTGTCAGCGTATCTGGTAATGGATGATAAAAGTATGAATAAAGAAAAAATACTCCCAGAATGGGAAGCGCCTTCATTCGGTATAACACCAGCAAAGCAGAAATTAGCGGCAGTGTAAGATCATAAAATCGTATCGTTGCGCCTGCGATTTGCTCCAGAGCGGTGAGGGATTCAGCCAGAAACTGGAAGAGGAAAAATGCGACTCCGGCGAAGAAAGGAATTTTTGTTCTTTTCAGTAAAACATCATCTTTGGCTGCTGCCAATAACATGATTATCATCTC
Source organism: Buttiauxella gaviniae (assembly GCF_040786275.1). Classification (NCBI taxonomy): domain Bacteria; kingdom Pseudomonadati; phylum Pseudomonadota; class Gammaproteobacteria; order Enterobacterales; family Enterobacteriaceae; genus Buttiauxella; species Buttiauxella gaviniae. The sequence continues at coordinate 855,346 of NZ_JBFMVT010000002.1, read as the reverse complement.
TGTGTAATGAGTTTATTTTTTTGCAGGTGAATAGACTGGAATGTGTAAAAATACACATTAATACTGTCACAACCGCAGAATGTTTCTTTTATATTGCTTTGCCGTTATTTGAATGGAAGGATTTGTTATCAAATACACGAGTCTAAATCGTGTTCATAACATTAAAAACCTTAATCAGTTATCCCAAAAGATGGAAACAATGTAAGAGAAAAGCTTTTGTATTATATAAGTGATTACCGAAAGCGATCAATAAATCCCTGAGATTGATCTTAGGATAAGTTTTGCTATCTCTGAATGTTGATTTCCCTGTTTCCAATAACAGTAGCGCCATCCGCAAGGGATCGTTGACGGATGGCACCACTGCCTATTTTCCCTACAAACTTCAATCTCGTTTCTGGCGGCTTGCGCGCATTAGCCGAACGATAGGCTTATGGGTCTTTTCATCAAAATAGCGGCTCGGCCAGATGGTTTCGGCGGGCACGCCAATCGCTTTGCTAATCAGCATTTCCCCTTTTGCCCATGGGCGATTTAGCGCATTGGTGAGCGTTGAGGAACTCAAACCCGCAGCGCGTGATTCCGCTGCCAGTGAAGTGCCTTTTTTATGCAGCGCCGCGATAATGTCCGCTGGATGCCAGTCTTGTTGAAAGGGTAGGAAGGTGGGGCTGTGTGGTAATTTCATTCTCGCATTCTCCGTTGCTAGCGATGATAGCTACCACTGGAGGTGCAAATCTCTTAGGTGGTAGCTCAGACGGAGTTTGCACTACCGGTCACAACGGATTCCGGCCAGTCTGAAGACTGCCCCGCCTGAGCCACCATTGATATATTGCGTTATTACATGGAAGTGTAACAGGCAACAGGTGTGCGCATGCCTCAATATATAAACTAAGTTTATAAATCGACGTTGTGAGATCCGGGGTGCAAATCCCGGCTGCGGATTTTGCCGCAGCCGGCAAACTATATCGTAAATCGAAGATGTTAACCAACCCGCTACTGACCGGAATGCGAGTTGTTTTCCAAAGAATTTTCTTGAGTTGCAGGTGTTGCAGTGGTGGGAGAAGGTAGGTTGGATAAGTGTAGCGCCATCCAACATTTGTGGCAGGTAGTTCAAATGCTTACCTGCCCTACGAAACAATAAACGCAAACAACAGGCACAAAAAAGCCCGCGTAACTTTCGTTAAGCGGGCTTTCGACTTCATCAGGTGGCTCTGGTAACCACTGACGGAGATTTTGGTGGGCTGGGGGAGTCTGAATTGGTTTTATAACTATTTGTTTTATATGTGCTAATAATCAATTCAATTTTCATTTTGGTCCCATTGTTGGTCCTAAAAGAAAATGTCAGGTTTTTTGCAGGGGAGGGGAGGTTACAGCAGGAGTCTCTTCGTCTGTGAGATTAGCATTTTGCTTTCCTTTAGTCTGCTCTGTATTTAAGCGTTTATTTCACGTTAGTTTTTAGCAAGCCGGTAGAGCGCCTTGCTCGCAGAATATCTACTACGGAAATATACGGGGTTTGTTCTTGCCATGAAAATCCCTTCTGGTCGATACGAACCAGTTCGTACTTTTCCACCAGAAAATTCACCGCATCGGCAAGCGTTATTCCCGCGTCAATATGTTCCTCAATAGTCGCGTCGTCGTGGAATGGCGTGTCATTAAGTGTCAGGCCGTAATGGTGCTCCAGCAGATACGTTAAAAGCTGCTGCCACACCATTACGGGCGACAGACGTGACGAAACCGGCACCTTGGCCGGTACAGTTGAAATGTGCATGGATAGAATCCTGAGAAAAGAAGAAGAGAGAAGGTGTTACTGGGTTGGATAGATAGAAATGTAAACGTAGCCGCAGCTACCACAGGTATCAGCTATGCAGGTTAAACTCGCAAGTTGAATGGTCACCTGATGTTGCTGCTGTGGATTTAGCTCACCGGAATGCAACATATTTTCTAACTGCTCTATAAACAGTGGGAAAGCCTGTTCCAGGCTCTGTAGCTGCTCTGGGCTAAAGCTTCCCGTCAAACCAGCCCTGTCAGCCAGGTAATACAGCCGGTTGCCTTCCTGAACTAATCTTGCGCCAAATCGAGGGGTGATATCGCTTTGTAGCCCCCATTCATGGGGTGGTGTGATTGACATGAAAACCTCCGTTTAAAGCAAACCCTGCTCAGCAAAAGACACCACTTCGTTCCCAACAACCAAATGATCCAGCACTCGCACTTCTACCAGTGCTAACGCTTTCACTATCCGCTGAGTGATGTGTTTGTCCTGCTGACTGATCTCTGTCGTACCTGACGGATGGTTATGCGCCAGAATTACCGCAGCGGCATTGTGTTTCAGAGCCAATTTAACCACTTCGCGGGGATGCACTTCGGTATGGCTGAGTGTGCCGGTAAATAGCGTTTCGCATCCCAGTAGGCAGTGCTGATTGTCGAGATACATCACGATAAAAACTTCACGCTCCTGATGAGCCATCTGTAATTGCAGCCAGGTCTTAGTGAAGCTGGTGGAGGTAAATGGCTCACTCGGTTGACGCTGATATTTCTCCAGCAGGCGTAATGCCCGACGAATGACGCGTTGCTCGTTTGCAGGAAATACCGGGGATAAATTAAATACAGACATATTTGTTCCTTAAAACAAAAAGCCTCGCCGGTTTATTGGCAAGGCCTGAGGGAAGGGATAATAAAAAGGTTCATGAGACAAGCTGCAGCATATTCTCGGCCATCACCCACAGGGCGCGATTGAGCTTCACATCACCATCGATACCTTTTACAGCACGGGTATGTGCACGTTTGCCTTTAGTCGTTCGTCCCGACAACCCGCCTTTAATCAGGTTCTCCTGAATGCGCTGGTAAGTCGTCCACAGGTCATTGCTCTCATCCTGCCAGCGGCGCGGGGAAAGGATCTGCGATTCCGTCACCGGTTGATGCTCTTCACCAAAGCGATAAGTTAATGCTGCTTTCGCCATCGCCTGCTGTGCTGGTGGCGGTAACAAAAGCGACTGCATGGCATCGCGCTTCTCTTCTACCCGGTCAAAAATCCCGAGCACTTCGTAAGCCCCTTCAATGACTTTCTCCACCACGTTGCCTTTATGCGGCACACGTACCTCACCAAAGCTCTCACCGCAAATCAGCCCGTTCTGGCAGACTGCACGAAATAGCCCCGGCAACATCTGGTATGAGCTGGAGCCGTCATGGCTGTTGAGCAGAATGATTTCCGGTACCTGTTTGCCAGTGATCTGGCCTTCGCGACGCAGGCGTAGCATGTGCTTGGTGTGCTCACGCTTGCACTGGTCGCGCACTCGGGTCTGGCAGGCAAAGAATGGTTGAAAGCCTTCACGCTGCAGATTATCAAGCAGGGTAATGGTCGGGATGTAGGTGTATCGCTCACTACGAGATTCATGTTTTTCTTCGCTGAACACACTCGGAACACAGTGCGCTAGTTCATCTCGGGTTAATGGACGATCACGGCGAACGAGATTGACTGCACCAAAGCGGCTTGCTAATCGCATGGAATAACTCCTTATTAATCACAATAAATCCCTTGTTCATGATGGAGCAAGAGTTGAGTGTTTTTGATGATAAAATAACGTTGTATTCGGTTGGGTAATATAGATGTGATTTAAATTCTATCTGAGTTTTTTACTATCCATTATATGTGATAACTCCAGACCAAAATTTAATATTCTTTGGTTTGAGTTTGTCAAAAATAATAGCTTTCCTCTTTTATTGTCATTTTTGAAATTTATGGATAGCTAATGGCGTTTGTCTATGTAGGGATCATGTAAGAGTCATTGTTAAGTGATAATAGGTTAGTTATAAAAGGACTCACTCTAAGTAAATATCATGACGTAGTTGCTTTATGTTGGTAATGTAAATTGAAGATTTAGATGATGTAATCAGTAGTGAGAGTAGATTATGTATTGTAATATAACAGACTTGGTTCCGAAAACTATTCAGTATAAACATATCAAATCCCATGGGCCCCTAAATAAATATCAGCTAAAACGGATAGAGCAGACAATTGATAAAGCGCTGGATGAGTACCCCAGGGTACTGGCAGTAAGAGTGGAGCTTCATATGCCAGTACGTAGGCCGCTCTGCGATATGCTCATTGCAGATGATTATGCCAGAACAGATGCCGCTGCAATCTCACGGTTCAATGCTTCACTTAATGCGAAGATAAAGCACTATGAGCTTAAACAGAAAAACGCAGGTAAGCGGGTACGTGAAACTTCATCTCGTATTGTGTGGGCAAGGGAGTTCTGTCCTACAAGCTATAAAAAACACTATCATGTTTTACTTCTGCTCAATCGGGATGCTTTTAATAGTCTTGGTTCGTTTGAGAGTGACAATGGAATACTTCTTCGTCTTATCCGTGAAGCATGGATGAGCGCTATTAATTTGATTTATCCTAAAAATAAAGAACTGGTACAGATACCTGACAATCCATGCTATTACATAAGTGCAAAAGACGGTAAGCAAAGTGAAGCTTACAGAGAACTGATATTTCGCTCAAGTTATCTTGCTAAAGAGAAAAGTAAATGTTTTACAGATGGGGAGCGAAACTTTGGTTGTAGTATTAAGTGAAGTGGTAGGTGAATTATAAGGCTGGTTAACTAAGGATTTTTAAATAAATCAAAAAAATATCAACTATATTTCCGGTGGCTGGCGAATATCAGTCATCACTTTGTAAGAGGCGTCTCAGCTATAAATAAAAGATATTGATAAATAATTGTTGGGAGTCGCGAGCTCTAATTATTTATAATTTATACGATGCTTGCGGATTGATGTTTTAAACTAATTCAGTCCGATGCAATCTAATTACACTGAGGTGGCTTCACAGCATAAATTTTAACGTTTAAGTTGCTCTCCTGCTCTTCATTCAAAGGATTCACAGGAGATAAAAATGAACACGAACCAGAGTAATACGAATTTCTCGAAACTTAATTTTCCACCACTTTTCGAGAAGGTAACACAGACCGCACAAGCCTTAACGCATGCACCGGCAGAGTTGATCGCAGGAGTACAGTTGTCGGTAATGTCACTCGCCGCTCAGGCTGTGGTTGTGTTTGAACATAGTGATGGAAGAAGAAGTCCTGTGTCTCTTTACAGCATTGTTCTGGCTGAATCAGGGGAAAGGAAAACGGCAGTGTTCAATCTGCTGCAGAAACCGATACAAGACTTTCAGAAAAAAAAGTTGAAGGACTATGAGGAGGAAATGAATATTTATGAAGCGGACTCACAGTCATGGTGCTCCATCAGAAAGACCATACTTCGCCAAATCAGAAAAAAAACAGACATAGGTGAGGACAGCACATTTGAGCAGGAACAATTGAGAGAGCACTTTACCCATCAACCTAAAAAGCCAAAGCGCCCCAAGCTACTCTATAGTGATGCGACACCTGAGGCTATTGTCCAGGGACTGGTTGAAAGCATAGGTACGTCAGGTTTAATCTCCGATGAGGGAGGTGTGATTTTTAATGGGCGGGCGATGGGTAATACACCTCTTTTTAATCAACTATGGGATGGTGGAAGTGTTGATGTGGAGCGTAAAGGGCATCGTCTGACCATTGATAGTGCCAGACTTATGGCGCTTATAATCACTCAGAGAAATGAGTTAGTCCTGTTCAGGAAGAAACATGGTGCACGTGTTCAGGGGAATGGTTTTTTTGCCCGTTGTCTGTGGTCTGTAACTACATCAACACAGGGTATAAGAACTCATCAACCTGATGTGCAGGTCGATACCAGCGTTCTGGATAAATTTAACAAACGAGTTGAGGAGTTACTTGAACAAACGCTTGCTGGAACAACTCCTTATGTTCTGCATTTTTCTGCTGACGCGGAGAGTCGCTTTGCACGGTATCAAAATGAAATTGAGCAAAGGATATTAACCGAGAAAGGAAAGCATGATGCACTTCCGGGAATTTTATCAAAGCTTCCTGAGAATGCGGTAAGGCTAGCAGCATTAATGCACTTTTTTTATGAGTTTGAGGGTGATGAGATTAATGTAGAAACGCTAAACTATATTTTTCTGATTATGGAATATTATTACCAACAAGCAGTGAATATATTAACTAGCAGCCTGAGTTCCGATGAGGAGGATGCCAAAAAGCTCTGGGAGTGGTTAATGACAGGTTCATTCTGGAATAATACCTCTGTCGCGAAGTCAGAGATAAGACGTTATGCGCCCTATCAGCTGCGTGATGTAGCCCGCTTTAACAAAGCGTTAAAATATCTTGAGGAGGCTGGTCTGGTATCTATAAGTAAATTCAAAAATGGCAACGGTTCGGTCAGCCAAATGGTGGGTATCAATCGTTAATGTAAGATATGCACAACTACTCCTCTGCTTTTCCTGCTCCGAAGAGCAGAAATCGCAGGGGGGAATTTCCAGAAAAATTATCCTTAATGAAAAGCACACTCTGTACCCGCATTTGAAAAAACAGACGAGAGCTGTGTAAATTTACAGTTAATGCTTAACTCAGGTCAGACGTCTGACAGACACATGCTAACGTTTTTATTATCTGTGAAGCAAAATGCTTTGCTGCATGACATTTTGATTTTCTGTATGACAGGAGTGATTGATGATTAGGTGCCACCTGAACAGACTGATGGGTGAACGCAGATTAAAGGTTGCCGATGTGGTACGCGATACCGGTCTTCCCCGTAGTACTGTCACAGCGCTCTGGAAAGATAATGCCACCCGGATTGATCTGCCAGTGCTAAGCATTCTCTGTCATTATTTTAATTGTGATGTCAGTGAGTTACTGGAATTTACTTCGGATGAAAATCACGTTGAATTATCTCGTCCAGGGAAGGGTTTAAATAATTTATCACCTCGTGTCTGGTTTATGCGTAAATAAGACAAAATCATTAGTGGGATGTATTTTAATGCTAATGATTTTGTCATTATTAATTTTAGGTTTGTTGTTTTTCGCCAAAATCTTGTTTATTCATGGCTACCATTTTAAATAATTGCAAGCAGCAGTGTCTGCTCTATATGAACAGTTTATTTTGGCTACATCGTAGCCGATTAAACCTATAATGGGGTTATTGTTCTCATTGTTGTTGTAAATATCTTTTAGAAGGTTATCTCCTTGTTGGCTAGCCCAGCTCTGAGAGCCGTTATTAAAATCAAAATAATATTTTGCTGAGAGCAGTTGGACGGATTGCTCTGTATCTGGCAAAACGCTCCAGATAATAATTTGCTTAACTTTGATGATTTCCTTTTCAGCCAGTTTTTTAGCAGCACTTAAACCTTCTTTCAATTTTGAATTGTCTGGTTCTTTCTTAAAGCAATAAGGATCACTTCCATTGGCGACACAGGCCTCATTGTATTGATCTATAGAGCGCTTTGCGCTTTCTATCAAACTGGCGTATCCATTAGTAAACCGAGTCATTTCCCTTTTCCAGATATCATTAGTTGCAGATACCGACATATCACACGTATAAGTTACGGTTAGGCGTCCTTGCTCATCGGCTCCATCTTCCCATTTAAACGATTCACATCGCTGGCGATGCTCTAATGCAGTCCCCAGTGTTCTGGTTGAATCGATATTTGATAATACCTGTGATTTTATAATTTCCTGATTGTCTGAAGCGGATACATTATCACAGCCAGCAACAATAAATATTGAGCAGCTGATAAACAATCCAGTAAGTATTTTTCGTTTAGACATGAGTAATTCCTTTTGAAGTTTTGGTAAATTACGTGGCCTTGACTAAATCAGGCCTGATAAGACGGTTAATCTGGTTTTAATGAATGAAGGGCACATGTTCGATACCTGTATAAAGTAAATCACTCCTGGTAGTAATCGTACCGGGCAGACAGGCGTGACTTTCAGTTTCTTTACCCATAGAGTTCATGACACTGATATGAGCGTCAGGCTGACCTTTGTACTCTTCATAAACGAAAGCCATAGCGCCTTCTATATCTTCTCCCGTTCCTCGCAATACAAAGACTCTGCTGTCAGTAACATCATTTACTGTGATGGACTGTTGCGCTTCACCTGAATTTGTATCCAGTTTGATAACTGTGCGACCTTTATCTGAACTCTTATCCTGAGATTCAAAGGCAATATATACGGTGTCCTTTTTATGACTCATGGTCATAACCTCACCCGTATCAATTGTGCATTTTAAATCCCAGTTTTCCTGACCGGCCTGCGAAGAACTGCTCAACAATATGAGCAGATATAAAGATGCTTTCGTTTTTATAATATTCATATAACCTACTGATTAAGTGGGGGGCGCTATTGTTAATTGATGAATTTGCTCCTCTTTCACTACTATTTATCTGATGAGCAATATTTCTTATATGAACGATGATTAGCCGGGTTCATTACATCATGGATATAAGGGAAATGAGGTAAGGAGGCGATGAACCGTTTACCCGCAGTGAGATGACAGATGTCATCTCTGCGCACAAAACTCTCTGTGGTTAACTTCACTTGGTTGATGCTGGCCACTGGAATAACCCTGATTATTTCGGCCTGACAGGCAACTAAATACCAATTACCTTCCGTGTGAATAAGACGATAAGGTTCAAAGACCGCTTGAGAATCACCGCCAGTCAGCAAATGAATACAGTTTTGCTGACAGATCGCCTGTATCAGCCGCTGAAAGCATTCTGATGACACAACCGAGTCAGAATGCGATGAAGGCCAGATAAGGCAGGGGGAATATGACGTTTCACCAGTGAGGTAATGCATCAACCTGCGGTCAGGCGACGGAAATAATTGAGTGATACCGGTGTTGCGCATAAATGCCAAAACATCTAACGAACTATCTGTAAAGCGTTTTCCGTCAAGCCGCCAGCGTCCATTCTCACTGACGATATTAAGGTGGAGTAGTCGCTGGTGGAAATCTCGCTGCAGCGTTCGTTCAGATACTCCGAACTCTTCTGCCAGGGTTTTAAGGTCAAGAGACTCTCCTGACAGTAATCGGCTGATAATCTGTGTCAGCCTGATGGCAAACCGGTCATAACGAGTCGATGTATTGTTCATCAGAAAAATATCCATGGGTAACTTACTGTTTTTCATGATGTTATTATGAATCATGAGCATGACAGGATATGTCGTAATAACGGGAGGAGTAGAGAAAAAACGTCCGGACAAATAATTAAGTAATATCCTGATTAACAATAACTATTTTTTTCAGAGACAGAACTGAAGTAGGTCGCGACATATCCTGTCGCTGAAATTCATAATTCTCAGGCGGCTTAACTCAGTGGACCGGTGTATTAGAAAAACCAATGCCATATTGCGGTAGCTGCATTCTCCAGCCCTTCTCTGAGAACTCCCAGCCCGTTGCGTATTACACTGGGGAGAGGGATGGCCTCCAGAATCCTACTCAATAATTCTCCCAGCAAATCCGCGAAATCCTTTCTGGCCTTTGTCTCTGATTCTTTAGTGCGATGTTCTTCCCTAATCTGGCGAAAGACGCCACTAGTAGCCTCTGGTGGCAGGGCAAAAATCATTGTTTCTACCATGCGAGACATGTTGTAACCGGTTTTTGCTGAAACAGCATGCACCGGGTAAGGGGTAAAGAACTGGCGGGAAACGGCAGCACTTCTGGCTGTGAGCGTCATGAGTTGCTCCACTGAAGGAGATCCTTTTTCACGATCCCATTCCAGTGATGGCTCGGCTTTGTCAGCCTGGTTGATAACAAAAACAATGCTGTCTGTCGATACGCCACAATCCAGTAGAAAACGATGGAACTCTTCGTCTGTGGCACACGCCCGGTCATCAGCTTTCATCACCCAGAGGATGAGATCCAGCTTCGGCAGCTGTTCATGGTACATCTGGCGGTATATCTCATCATGCTTCAGCGATTCACCTGCACCAGGCAGATCGACCAGCGTCAGGCTGCGTCCTTCCGCGTTTAGGGTAAAGTGCAAAGGTCTACGTGTGCAGCCTTCTGCATGGCTGACCGGGCTGAGAGGATGTTCAAAAAGGGCATTGCATAGAGAGGATTTTCCGCTCCCTGTTTTGCCCATGATGCCAATCACCGGTTCGTAATGAATGCTCTGGCGTATATGTTCCAGCACCATACTGGTTATATGCCCAGGAAGAATGGATAAATGTTGCTTCAGGACATTAATGCCCCGTTCAGTGGAATCAGACATGTAGCCTCCGGAATGAAAAAAATTCGATACAGCAACATCGCTGCTTTGTATTCATTGCGGTAATACAGGTCTGTTTTTTTTTGCACTCGAATTACGGGGAGGAATGTGATTTTGTGAAGCAATCCGGGGGTATTGCCCCCGGATCGTTGATGTAAGTGGTATCTAACGTGGGCTTAACCATTTGTTCAGGTCCGACTCCAGCCAGCCAACGGATTTCCTTCCTAGGCGTTTTTGTTTTGGGAACGTTTCGTCGTAGCGTGGTGATTTTGGGTTAAGCCAGTCGTATATGGTTGAGCGTGAAATTCCCATTTTTTTCATGACATCTTTTAGCCTCAAGATCCTCGGTGAATCAGGAATGTTTACGTAACTGGATGTATGTGAGGAGAGGTCGTTTTGTAACATTTAGGCTTCCTTAGTATGCGTTTGTTCGGGTGGGTTCATGTTGCCGACATAGCCGAATTCGTAATACACTCGAAGTTAAATGCGAATAAATTTACTTGAGGGGTTTACTTTTTGTGAAAGGTGTGGGTGAGGGTTTTTTTGATGATTTTTATCTTAAGCTTTGTGCTGCCTTTGAAGACAAGTTTCTAGGGTTGGGAAGGCAACTTGAAGCTGAAAAGAAAGGGAAATGCCAGGACATTCTGCGTACGTATAGCCAAAGTGCCCACCAAAAAATTGAAGAATTTAAAATTATTGAATTGAAAAAAAAACAGGGTCAACCAGACTTGGATATGGCTTGTGATGATAATATTCGGTACTCACAGGAGTTTATAAATATTCATGGGGTAATGGTTGAGAAGCCTTTTGTTTATAAGAAAACTTATGTAGAAGTTCGGGGAGAAAATCGTAGCGACATGTTTGGTCATAAACTGACAGGGCTTGCGAGACTATATGGTGCACAATATGAATCTTTATATATATCTATGGCTGTTGAAGATTTTTATTGGGCACAATTTCAATATGAATCAGGTAATAAAAAAGAGAGCTGTGAATTCCTGCTTGATGCCTTTTCTTATATTAATAGCTGTGTTTCACATTATGATAGTACAGAATCGCCGGAGTATCATAGATTCAGAGTTGATTTTGATAAAGCATGTAAAAAAATGAATTCGAGTATTGGAGGAAGGAACAAACTGAAAGACCTTGACTATTTAAAAGAAGTTATGGCTACCTTTCTTAAAGGTGTCGCACCTATTTGTAGATACAAATATAAAAGCGAAGCGCTTGAAAAAGTAACTATTCATCTTTGTCAGTATGACCAAAAAAAGAATCCTAACAAATGGGATGATGATAAGGGAGAAAGAGAAAATACTATCAGAAACCGAGTTAGTAAGTGGGCTAAAACTGACCTTAAAGTCTCTTTTAATAATTATATAAATGATAAGTCGAAAGATAAGGTTTAAAATGATTATTAAAGCTGAGTTTCGACGTTTAAGGCTAAGGTTGAAATCAATGCTAACTATTCCACATTGAGCGTCTAGGGTTTTTAGCATTATAAGATGTAGTGTTTTAGTCGTTTAAGTGTTTGAAGCGTTATTCTCAAATGTCAGGGTTTTGGTTGGCCCAGTGCCATGGCAAGTATCTGAAATTAATGAAGTTTTATCTAACTCAAGGCAACTGGTTTATCGTCGCGAGATCCCTGCTTAGTGTCAAAAACAGTAATGTTTATTGGTATCAAATCATATTATAATCATCATCATTCACGTTACATGCGCAAGCCGGACTCTGGTAAAAGCAATGTAAACTAAGTTACTTGCTTAATGAGATGTTTATCTTGTGAACAAAATCACAGCTTTTTTACTGAAAATCAGCAGGAGAGAAGAATGCCATGGACTAATGAGCATATTCAGTGGCTCCAAGATACTGGAAATGTCCTGACGTTAGCATGTGGTAGGGAAGCAAAAGTTTTCTGCTTTCGTCATGATATTAATGATCAAGCAAAAATGACTGCATGGGCCAAACATTTTAGAAACCATTATTGTAATGATAATCAGATTGATTTGATTAAAGCCCCTGGGCAAACAAGATCAGATTATTTACTTACGATGAAGTTCCCAAATGCTACTACAGCACCAGGGCCAAGTATTCGAGCAGGTGATTTTGCAGAAATATTAATTGCTGATTATTTGACATATTTACGGAATTATCTTGTACCTAGGACTCGTTATGATCGTAAAGGTGTACCTAATGAATCTACCAAAGGTTCTGATGTATTGGCTTTTAAACAAGTACAGGCTAATCCAAGGGATGATGAATTATTAGTTTATGAAGTCAAAGCAAAATTAAGTGCCGGCACAAAATCAATGCTTCAAGAGGCTATAGATCACTCTGCTAAAGATCATTTACGTTTGGCTGAATCTCTGAATGGGATAAAACAGCGTATGATTGATCGTAATGAACTAGGGAGCGTGGGAGTAATCAATAGATTTCAAGACTCGGTTAATCAACCCTACAAATTGAGATTTGGTGCAGCTGCAGTATGTTCTGATAGCGCTTATGACGCTGCAATACTTGCTGGTGCCAATTCTGAAGCGCATCCTTTTAATCAAGATCTAGAACTTTTAGCAATCCATGGGAGCGAACTGATGGAACTTGCTCATGCATTATACGAGAGAGCAGCTAATGAGATTTGAGAATCAATCAGCAAAGCTACTTTCGATTACTAAATCAAAAGCTAAGATGTATGAATTTGGCTTGGATGAAGTGCACCATATTCGTTTAACTGAATCGCCAAGTAATTTATTATTAATGACTATTGGCATATTGGGTGATGTGTGTCGTGAAGAGTTATCAGTTGAAAGGAATCATGTTCTTTTCGAGCAAAGGAAACTAGAGTTAAGAAATGTAGCAAGATATTTTGATGCTTTAATGGGTTCAAGGCAAGAAATAACATATGATTATTATCTTTGCTTATTAGGAGCAGCCTCATATTATCTTGCTGATATGCCGGGTAGTGCAATTGTTCTATCTAATAAGCTAGAAAATTTAAATAATGGTTTAACGGAATCTCGTATAGAATTACTTTTGGAGTGGTTGTTAAAAGCGAAATATAATGAGCCGATGATATTTGATAATGAAAAACAAATTTCCAAATTAATTTGTTCATTAACAAGTATGGTTTGTGTTTTCTTTAATGAAAATATTGATGTAACTACTGATGTGTTAGAAGTGACAAAATCGTTGAGAGATTTTTGTCATGAAAGAGGAAGTGATAGAGAGTTATTGTTAGCCGATATCGTCGCCTCGGTTATTAAACATAAAATAAGTAACTCTTCATTTAATTTACTCCCGCAATATACAGGATTATCTATTGAAGCATGGAAACCTGCCTTATCAAAGCCAACATTTATCAGGGAGTTTTGGCCGGCCCAAAAACTACTCGGTGATGCTGGAGTATTTAGTGGGACTTCCGCAGTAATTCAGCTGCCTACAAGTGCCGGGAAAACAAAGTCAGCCGAGCTGATTATACGCTCCGCTTTTTTATCTGGCAGGGCTTCTGTAGCGGTGATTATAGCTCCTTTTCGTTCTTTATGTCGGGAAATAAGTACTTCTTTAGCCGCAGCGTTTGGTAATGAAGACGTCAAAATTAATCAACTCAATGACATTCCACAAATAGATGAATTTGACGATGCATTATTTACAGAAATAATTGAAATAGAAGAAAGTGATGTTACACCCCTTACAGTAATTGTAGCGACTCCTGAAAAACTAATCTATTTATTGCGCCACAAACCAGAGTTGTCGGAAAGTATATCACTCGTAATTTATGATGAAGGACATCAATTTGATACTGGATCGCGTGGAGTTACATATGAGTTACTCCTAACCAGCTTGAAACGCGAACTTGAAAAAAACACTCAGCATGTTTTAATCTCTGCCGTTTTATCAAATGCAGAATCGATTGGAAATTGGTTATATGACGGTGAGGGAAAGGTAGTCAACGGAGCAGAATGTTTATCTACTGAACGTAGTATAGCATTTTCAAGTTGGAAAAGGGGGATGGGACAATTTCATTATATAGATCCTTTCGATATTAATACAGAAGAGTTTTTCGTGCCTAGAGTAATGGAATCATTAGAAATTCCTAGGCAAGGAAGAGAGACTGCAGAAAGATTCTTTCCTCCACGTGATGATAAATCATTAATTGCTGCGTACTTGGGTATCAAGCTCTGTGAACATGGTCCGGTAGCTGTATTCTGTGGACAAAAAAGCTCCGTCATAAAAATTTGCCGAGAAGTTATCAAACCATTAGAACGTATTGACTCGCTAAATGCTCCTATAGTTCATAGCGATCAGGATGAGATAAAAAAAATAGGTAAATTATCCGAAGTCCATTTAGGAAGTAGTTCAGTTATTACGAAAGCCATTAAAAGAGGGATTCTTCCCCACAGTGCGAACATTCCAAATGGTTTGAGAATATCGGTTGAATATGCCATGGAGAATGGATTAGGGCGTTGTGTGGTATGCACATCTACATTAGCTCAAGGTGTCAATCTTCCTATTAAATATTTAGTTGTATCAGGTGTGTTTCAAGGTGAAAAACAAATTTCAACACGTGATTTCCATAATCTTTTAGGACGGGCTGGCAGGGCTGGGAAACATACAGAGGGGAGTATTATATTCGCTGATACGGAATTATTTGATCAACGATATACAAGTAAAAGGTGGCAGTGGTCCCAGATGAGTAATTTATTAGACCCTTCTAAGTCTGAGGAGTGTTTAAGTAGCCTTTTAACTCTAGTAAAGCCTTTTTACGAAGATCCTTTTGCCATTGATCCTATAGATTTTCTACAATCCCCAGAAAATTATCAACAATCCGTTATTAGAGATGGTCATCTACAACAAATCGATGTTACGGATCTTTTGAAGCAAATGAGCCAGAGAGTTAACTATCTAGAAAGTCTTGAAAGTTTTCTGCTAGCTAATTTTAATAGAGATGAAATGCTTGAAGATCAAGCATTAGTGGAAGTGTATAAAAAGACTTTTGCATTCTCTCTAGCTAATGATAATGAGAAACAAAAACTCGCAGAAGTGTTCACAGTTGTTGCCGAAAAGGTTAAGCAAATTGATGAAGAAAAACGTTCTTACTATGGTAGAGCATTACTGGGTATTCACGAGTTAGAATATATCGAAAATTGGATTAAAACAAATGTCGAGTTACTATCTACTGTGCAAAATGTAGCTGGCATGATAACTGTATTGTGGCCAATGATTGAAAGCCTAGCGACAGATAATAGTTTAGGTAAATTGATAGGAGAGGGAGCAGGTTTAAGAATTGCAAATCTTTGGTGTTCTGAGATTTCATACAATGAGATCTTATCACAAGCTAACCGTAATAACTTTAAATTTAGAGCTGGTAGCCAAGAACGTAATTTGAAAATAGAAAATATCATTGATATTTGCGATAGTAGCTTGGGCTATGATGCGATGCTAGTTGTAGGAGCGTGTGCTGATTTATTAGAGAATATGTTTAGAGACAAGCCGGAAATAGAAATGGTTAGACAATTACAAATGGCTTTACGTATTGGATTATCAGATGGTTTATCATTGGATCTTTATGGTATTGGATTGACGGATAGAGCAGTAGCATCAGGTGTAGCGAAGGTACTTAGAGACTCTGGTTTAGATATAGATTCATATAGTAAGGAGATGGCTTTCTCACATCGACACATTATTATGCCTGAGCTGATCAAGTATCCAACCGTTTTCACAGCTTCGCTCTATGGCGGAGAATAAGATGATACTAATTGTTAAAGATGTTTGGTCTTGAAGTTACCCTTATAAAAATAATGTTGGTTTATAAATCATTAGTCTATTAAAAAATATAAAAAGCCTAACTGAAGTTGGGCTTTTTATATTGAACAAAGTTCTTCATGAATAATTTGAGAATCTAAACTAAAACAATTATCCGGCTAATCGTAACCCTCTGTTTTCCCTATTTATGGTAGCTTTATTATCTGCTGCTATCACAAAATCAGCCCACCACTGCATCATTGGTCGTCTCTGCTCAAGATAATCTGTACGGTTATAAGCACGGCGAACCTCATTCTTATCCACATGGGCTAATGCCGCTTCAATAACGTCAGGTAGGAAACCCTGCTCATTAAGGGCAGTACTAGCAATAGATCGCAAGCCATGAGAGACGAGCACACCGCCAAAACCAGCACGTTTAAGTGCAGCGTTTACTGTTTGGCTATTCATAGACTGGTTCGGCTTAATACGGCTTGGAAAAATGAATTCTCGATTACCACTTAGTGGCTTCATCATCTCCAGAATAGCTATTGCCTCATCTGATAATGGAACCGTATGATCTCGGTTCATCTTCATTCGAGCTGCTGGGATTTTCCATTCTTTAGCATCAAAATCGATTTCATCCCACCGAGCTTCCGCCGCTTCAGCTGGCCGTGAGATAGTCAGAAGTTGCCACATGAATAAACATCGAGTAGGCAAAATAATGTTGGCATTTCTCATTGTTTGCATCACTTGTGGTAACTGATCTGGGCGGATGCTCGGCATGTTCTTTTTCTGAGGTTTCTCAAAGGCTTTGCCAATATTGACACTAGGAACTGCATCAATCAGGCCCGTGTTCTGCGCATAAATCATGATTTCATTAATACGCTGACAAAGGCGGCGAACAGTCTCTAATGCACCTCTGGCTTGAACCGGTTGGACTGCCTGAACCAGTGTATGAGCTTTAATGTCCGTAATATTGATCTTGCCAATTGCGGGGAAAACGTCTCTTTCAAGTGAGCGCCAAATATCATGAGCGTAGTCCTCTGTGACGCTGGTTTTCTTGACGTTCCACCAACGCTCGGCTATCAACATGAACGTATTGGTTTTGGCCTCCTGAGTGCTTCTTGACAGCTCCTTGTGATGTTCTTGAGGGTCGATATCTTTTGCTAGTAAGGCTCGAGATTCAGCTCTGAGTTTACGTGCATCGGAAAGCGAGACGGCAGGGTAGGCACCAAAGCTTTGCTTAGTTCTCAGCTTAGTTAGAGGTCGATGGTAACGGAATTGCCAGAGTTTGCTTCCACTGGATTTGATTAAGAGCGTCAACCCATCACCATCATACAGCTGGTAATCGGCATCTTTAGGTTTGGCGGCTTTGATTTCCGTATCGGTTAACGGCTTGGTTTTTCTTGCCATGGGGAGTCTCCATGCGTTTAGGCCCAACGAAAACAATAGAGCTTTTCGTTGGGCCTATCAATGGGCCTAAAAGGTTCGGATTTAATTAGTTCTCTTCAGACTTCGCGGGACAAATTCAAGGCACAAAAAAGCCCGCAGGGCTTGCGCCGTGCGGGCTCTTAGGACTTCATCGGATGACTCTGGTAATCACCGATGGAGAATTTTGGTGGAGCTGGGGGGAGTTGAACCCCCGTCCGAAATTACTACGCCGTCGGTACTACATGCTTAGTCATATCTTTACATTCGCCGGGCAACTGCGGATAGACACGCCATTACCAAACTATCCTGATTAGTTTTAGTGCTTCAACCCCAGGCAAGGTTTACACACGATCTCTTTTGGGTTTGACTTCTCTTGATCCCCGTCTTAAGAGCGGAAGCTAGGGAGAGAAGGCTCTAAGCAGGTTATTAAGCTGCTAGTGCGTAGTTTTCGTCGTTTGCGACTATTTTTTTGCGGCTTTTTACGAGGCAAACCGCCCCTCGGCATGCACCTTGGGTTTCGCGAATCCCGTCGAATCCAGAATCAGCCCCACAAGTGTTTTGTAAGTATAACAGAGTTGTAGCATCACTTACCACCCCTCAAATCCGTTAACGCTCGCGCAGCGCTTCACGGGCGCGGTTGAACGGTTTTATCAGGTAATCGACGATGGTTTTTTGCCCGGTTTTGATGTCCACGGTGGCAATCATGCCCGGCGAAATAGAGAAATGATGCCCCACTTTGTTTTCCAGGTAATCCTGATGGGTGCGGATAAACACCCGGTAATAGACGATTTCCGGTTTCACTTTGTCCTGAATGGTGTCGGGTGAAATGGTTTCCACTTCACCTTCCAGGCCGCCGTAAATGGCGTAATCGTAGGCGGTGACTTTCACCAGCGCGCGCTGCCCTGGGTGGATAAAAGCGATGTCGCGTGGGGAGAGGCGGGCTTCAATCAGCAAATGGTCATCCACCGGCACGATTTCCATCATTTCGCCGTTGGGGGGGATCACGCCGCCGATGGTCGTCACCTGGATATTTTTCACGATGCCGCGCATCGGCGAGCGCACGGTCATGCGCGTGACGGAATCTTCGCGGCCTTTAATTATCGCCGAAAGCATGTCCACTTCGGCGTTGGCTTTGGAAAGTGCTTCTCGCGCCTGGACGTAATATTGCGAGCGCAGATCGGTAATTTTTAGCTCGAGGTCGCTCCTTTGCCGTTGCAGCCGCAACACTTCAACGTGACTTGCCGCACCGCTTTTCGCCAGCCGCTGGGTTATCGCCAGCTCTTTGTTGACCGACACCAGCGCGTCTTTGATGTCAGAGGCGGAGTCATTGAGTTGTGCCCGGCGGCTTTTATACAGCCGCGTTTCAGAGGCGATTAAATCCGGCCAGGCTTTTAACGAATCAGGGAAAACCAGCGGGAGATCGTTAACTTCCGCGTTGAGCCGCACGCTGGAGGCGAGCGATGCGCGGTAGCGTGCTGCGCTTTCGCCAACGTTGGATTGGGAGCGCGTTGGGTCTAGTTTGGCGACGATTTGCCCGGCCTGTACTTTGTCGCCTTCATGCACCAACATTTCGGTAAGAATGCCGCCGTCGAGCGACTGAAGCACTTGCTCTCGTGAGCTGGGAACCACTTTCCCGGTGCCGGTCGAGACTTCATCGAGTTTGCCAAACCACGCCCAGACTCCGAGCAAAATAAACAGAATCACGCTTATTATGATAATGCGGCTGGCGCCGGAGAACTCGCTTTCGCGGCGAATATCCGGGTCGTCCATGGCGACATCACGCTGATTGGTTTTCATTTTTCCACTCCCGTCCGTTTGCCTGTACGGTGGCGCGGCTGTTACTCAGCGCCTGAGCTTTCGGTGCGTCCATCACCAGTTGTCCTTCTTTAAGCACCACTACGCGTTCCACCAACTCAAGCACCGGTACCCGGTGAGTCGCCACAATCAACGTGCGGTTGCCGAGCCAAAGACCCAGGCGCTGAATAAATTCCCGTTCGGTGTGGTCATCGAGCGAGGCGGTGGGTTCATCAAGCAGCACAATATTGGGGGAACGTAACAGCATACGCGCCAGCAGGATCGACTGACGCTGCCCGCCCGAAAGCCCCGCGCCGCCTTCCATAATGCCGTGATCGAGCCCTTTCGGGAGATGCTTAACAAAATTGCCTGCGCCGCTTATCTCAAGCACTTCAAAGATCGCTTCATCGCTGGCGTGAGGGGCGCCGAGCGTGAGGTTTTCGCGCAGCGTGCCGTAAAACAGGCGTGCGTTCTGACTCAGAAAACCGATGTTACGCCGCAAATCCGCCATATCAATTTGTGACATGCTCAGGTTATCAAGGCGCACATCGCCGCTGATTAATTCAACGCCACCCGCCAGAGCTTGCAGCAAGGTGGATTTCCCCGCTCCGTTGCGCCCCAGCACCGCCACGCGCTCGCCTTGCTGGATCTCAAGCCGGGTGATGCGCAACGGAATACGCTGATCGTCGTTGTGATAACGAAACTGCGCGTTCTCAAACAAATAATGGCCGTGGAAAATATCCTGATGCACCAGGCTTTCGTCGCGCTGGGTTTCGACGGGCAGTTGCATAATGCTGTCCAGCCCTTGTTTTGCGGCTTTGACCTGTTGCCAGCGAGCCAGCACGCCGCACAGGTTTGCCATCGGGGCGATCATGCGAGAGGCCAGCATAGATGCGGCAACCATCGCCCCGGTGGTCATTTCGCCTTCAATAACCAGCGGCGCGCCGAACAAAATCACCGCCGCGTAAACCAGGCTTTGAATGGTAATCCCCCAGCTAATTAACCCCTGGGATAACTGACGGGTGCGCAGTCCGGATTCGGCGGTAATACGGATGTAACTGTTCCACTGCTGCAAAAAGCGGTTTTCCGCCTGCATCAATTTAATGTCTTCCAGGCCTTGCACGCTCTCCACCAGCACCGCGTTGCGTAACGTTGCTTCGTGCGCGGATTGATTGGCAAGTATCGCCAGTTTCTTTTGCAGCAGAATGCCGGGCAAGATCATCAACACGGCGGCGACCGGGGCGATCCACGCCAGTTGGGGAGCGATGATCGCCAGCACGATGATAAACAGGAAAAAGAACGGCAGGTCGACGATCGTCGAGATCGTGGACGAGGTGATCATTTCGCGGATCTGCTCCAGCTCACGCAGTTGCGAAATAAAGCTGCCGGTGGAGCGGGGGACGGCGCTGTTTCGCAGCCGTAAAGCATGGCTGAATACGCGATCCGAAACGCGCATATCCGCCCGCTTGCCGAGTACATCCATAATATGGCCGCGAGCCACGCGCAGCAGGAACCCAAAGATCACCGCCAGCATTACGCCCGTGGCAAGCACATACAGCGTGGGGTAAGACTGCGCGGGGATCACACGGTCATAGACCTGCATTGAAAAAAGGATCCCGGCAAGGGAGAGCACATTAACCAGAAAAGCCGCCAGCATCACCGGCCCGTAAGGGCGGAGATCCTGCATCACCAGCTCTTTTAGCCAGTCAGGGCT
The DNA here is from genome assembly GCF_040786275.1 of Buttiauxella gaviniae. NCBI lineage: Bacteria > Pseudomonadati > Pseudomonadota > Gammaproteobacteria > Enterobacterales > Enterobacteriaceae > Buttiauxella > Buttiauxella gaviniae. The sequence continues at coordinate 834,566 of NZ_JBFMVT010000002.1, read as the reverse complement.
AAAGCGTGAAATATAGCTATCGACGCGGCTATCTTTGAGCGCCGAAAGCGGGCGCAGCGCGGCAATAAAACGGATTTCCGGCAGCAGTTTGCTGAGCGAGATTCGGTTGGTCTGGCGGTCGCCATCAATAAAGTAAACCTCAACGGTATCTTCCCCGTCAAAATGCTCGATAACCGCCAGTTGCCCGCTATTTAAATCCACCACCACCGGGAGCCGCCACTGCGAAATAGCCAGCTCAGGCGTGCTCAACAGATGAAAAGAGAGCCCCGCCTGGCGCGATAACTGCGTCAGCGCGGAAATCATCTCTTTGTCTTTAAACCAGGGGGCGTTTGCCTGAATGCTGCCGGGGGAGCAGACCACGCGGTAATGCGCCGCGACGTGGCTTATCGCCTGCGCCCAGTGATGGAGATCTTTTTCGTTCAGTCGTGCGTCGAGCGGAGGCGTTTTGCTCATGGCTGAATCTCCAGTGACTGGATGGTGCGATTTTCCAGACCAAATGCATTACGCAATTTGCCGGTGTTATACAGGCAATTGAGCTGCAATTGATGAAGCTGGCTGAGAGTTTGCTGCTGGGCGAAACGCGCCTGAAAAACTTCCTGTTCTGCATTCAGAACATCCAGAAGCGGCCTGGAGCCCAGGTCGAGATACTGCTGCTGATAGAGTTCGCGGGTGCGGGCGCTGAGTTCTTCCTGGCGTTTCAGCACCTGAATTGCGCCAAAGAGGCTGAGTGCCTGGGCGCGGGCTTCCATCAGTTTTTGGCGCACATCTAAACGCGCGCGCTGAACGCCAGACTGCGCCGCTTCAACCGCGTGCGAGGCCGCGTTGCGTCGTGCCGTCAGGCCGCCGCCCTGGTAAATCGGCATTTCGACTTTGATAAAAGCGGAATATTGCGTACGGTCCAGAACTTCGTGGCTGGCGTATTTGTCGTTCAGGTAGTGCTGCACCTGCGGTTCAAGGGAGATGGTCGGCGTCATCTGCGCATTGGCGTAATCAAGATTGGCCTGCGCAACGCCCGCCTGCGCCCACGAGGCCAGAACAGCAGGCACCAGCCGGTCGTCCGGGGTCGCAACATCGCAGCTTTTGCCGAGTTTATTGGGGAAATCGTTGCTGATGCCGTTGAGGTTATTCCAGCCCAACCAGCTCATCAGTGTTGCCTGGGCGCTGTCCAGATTGGCCTGATATTGAATGAGCTGCGAACGGGCGGATTCAATACGGGCGTTAGTTTGCACCACATCAGACATCGACGTGGCACCTTCATCGTTGCGCTGCTGCGTCAGGCGGCCAATGTTGCTTAATGCGTCCAGTTGCTCTTTTGCTATCGCCACCATTTGCTGCCACATCTGCACCTGAATCATGGCGATGGAGGTGTCGTGCCCCACGTTATCAATACTGACCAGGACGTTTGCCTGTTCCTGCGCGACGCCTGCGCTTTCGGCCCGCACTTGGCTTGAGACTTTGCCGAAGTCATACAGCATCTGGGAAAGAGAGAGCACCAGCGACGGGCTAAAGCCGCTATCGGTGTAGCTGTTGCTGTAGCCGTTGTTCATTCCGGCGCTAATCTGCGGGTAGTACTTTGATTTCGCCACGTTGACCTGCTCAGCCTGGCCGGACAGTTTGCCAATCGCTTCGCGAATGGCGGGATGCCAGGTCACCGCCCGATTTACCGCGTCGTTCAGCGTCAGTGTTCCCGGCGCTGGGGCGTTGAGCGGTAAAGAAGAAGATCCATCCAGCGAAGGCAGGTCTTGTTGTTGAGCAATCCCCTCAGTCGAAATAAATTGTGGAGTGTCATCGGCATAGGCCTGGGCCACACACAGGCTATACGCCAGCCATAAAGCTATAGGCTGTAATTTTCCCATTATTTATCCCTAATAAATGTTTAATGTCGGGTGGCGGCTTACACCTTACCCGACCTACGTAATCGGTGTTGTTGGGGATAAGCGCAGCGCCATCCACCGATTATGTTTTTGTTTCCCCGGGCGTCTTTGCACCCGGGGATTTTTTTGCTGACTATCAGGTAACAATATGGTTCTGCTGTACCAGCTCATCGAGCGTGGTGTGAACGTTCTCCAGAGTGACAAGGGTGGTTGGGGCGCTGTAAGTGGTGCCTGTGCCGTCACGGTCTATGGAAATAACCGTGTTATTGCCGTTGGTGGTGACGTTCAGGTAGTTGGCGATGTTGGATGTCGCCGGGTTCCAGCCGGTGAGCAGATCGTGAATATCAATTTTGTCGCCCTGCGCCAGCGAGAAGTTGCTCCAGGTATCCGCCCCGTTGCCGCCTGTGGCGCTTGCCGAATTAAGCAGGTGATAGACCAGGGTATCGCCATAAGCCGAGCCGTTAATCACATCGCCAAGTGCGGTGCTGACAAACTGCGGGTTCATGTTGATGGTGAGCGTGGCGCTATCGGAATGGCCGTTCTGGTCATTGAGCGTATAGTTAAACGTTTCCTTGCTGGCGATCGCCGCAGGAGAAATACCGCTGTTTAACGTGTAGGTGTATGAGCCATCAATACCCATGACCAGCGTGCCGTAATGCCCTTGAATCGTGGCGCTGGAATTGCTGCTGGTCAGCGGATTAAGCGTGGTGGTAACGCCGTTATAACCCGTAATGCTCAGCAGGGTGTGAACGGTTCCCAACTGATCCACGGCTCCGGCGGCATCGTGACCGTCGTAGATATTGCCTTGCACGGTACTGCCCGCAAGCGTTGAGTAATTATCCAAATCAATGGTTGTGCCGGTGATGGTTGGGGTGATGGTTATCAGCCCCGCCCCCAGCGCACCCATGCTCCCGGTGTAGTGCAGGGTGTAATTGCCCGCCGGGAGATCCAGCCCGCTTAAATCAATGTTCGCCACGCCGCCAAGCAGCAGGCCACCATTGAATGAACTGCTTCTTACCACCGTTCCGGCACTGTTGATGATCTCCCAGGTAACATTTAACCCGCCAAGGGAGAGCAACGATTGCACGGTAAAATGCAGGACCGGGTTATGCAGCACATCGTTGTTCGCCACGGTGAAAAATCCGTCCCCGCTTCCTGATGTCGCGGAAAGCAATTTCGCCGTCCACGACGCTTGCCCCATGCTGGTATCCGAGTAAACCGCAGTGGTTTGCGCGGTGCTAACCGGCATAAGCAGGCTTACGTCATCAATCGCATCCACCGTGCGCGGCGTGGCGGTAATATTCAGCGAGGCGGTGCCGGTATCGCCGTTTGGCGCGGTCACGGTATACACGAAGCTGTCCGGCGTTTTGATGCTATCCGCGCCCACACCAGCATTCAGCTTGTAGGTATAGCTGCCGTTGGCATCAATGGTCAGTACGCCGTATTCGCCATTAATATTTGTGGTGCCCGTGGCGGCAACAGAAACGCCGTTCACCTGGGTGACATGCCCGGCTCCGCCCGTGACAACGTCATCCTGCAGCACATTGCCGGTTGTCGTGGCGCTGACGCTTTCCACGGCATAAGTATGATCCTGCAGGATATTGAGCGTGTAGCCCGTCAGCACGCTCACGCCGCTGGCGTTATTGAGTAGGAACAGATACTCGCCACCCGGCAGAGTTAAGGTTAATTGCCCGGAAGTGCCGCCCAATAACGGCGCGGTAAGCCAAGTTTTTTGTACCTGATATTGCTCGAACTGCTGGGTTATTTCGTTGAATTTGTAGATATACAGATCGAAAGTTGAAATCAGGGCGACGCCACCGACGCTGGCCTGGACCGTCATGGTGCGGGTTGAACCGTCATCCACATCAAAGATGATTGGATTGGACATGTTGGCGAGTAAATTCGCATTCAACACATTGCCTACGCCAACGCTGAGAACGGACAACCCACTTTGCGATGAAGCACCGTGGTTTACCGCTTCGACGTCTGTGCTGTAGGTCAGCGCCGCCGTGTTATCTGTCGCCGTAACGGTGCTGGCAGGAGCAGGATTACCCAGCGTGACCACCAGTTGGGCCGAGGCGGTCGCCCCGTTGTGGGTGATGGTATAGGTGAAGTTTTCCGTGCGCCCAATCACCGACGCCGAGGTGTTGGTCAGGGTGTAGGTGTAGCTTCCGTCCTGATTAATATGCAGGGTGCCGTACTGGCCCTGGATATCCGCCCCGCCAGCCCCGACCGCCGTAATTGCGCCTTGCGCGTTGGTTACGGAACTGACAACCGTGCCTGCTGGCGCGGTGTCCTGGCCGCTGTTCGGGTCGACATCAGTAATCACGTTCCCCGGCTGCATCGTGCCGCCGGTGATGGTGCCCGCGCTGATCTGCTGGACGCTCACATCCAGGCTGGTAAACGACCCCGCTGTAACCAGGCTGGTGTTGTAACTCAGCACCCGGTAGTTACCTTCCGTCAGCCCGTTAATGTTCATCGTGACGCCGCTTGAACCGAGCGTGAGCAGGTTGGCAAACTGTGGCTGTGACGAGTCGTAAACGGTGGTCCAGGCGCCATTTTCAAAGCGCTGAACCGCAACTTCCAGGTTATTGAGTAGCGTAAGCACAATGCCCGTGGCGGCAGCATCGATCGTAATATTCCCCGTTCCGCCCGCAGCGATATTAAAGGTTACCTGTGCCGTGTCATTCCCGAGCACGGAGGCCGTATTACCCAGCGCGCCAACCAGTAACGTGCCGTAATCGCTGTAATGAACCGGGGGTGAAACCGTTGCCGTGCTGGTGAGCGCCAGATTCACGACGTTGCTGTCGGCGGCAAGCGGCAGGTTTGGCGCAATGGCTGAGATGGATGGCGATGCGTTGCCCGCCGCATCCGTTGCGATGACCGATAAACTTTCCCCGCCAATTTCACGGGTTGGCAAGGTTGCGCTCCAGGCCCCGCTACCATTGGTGGTTGCGGTCACTGTTCCACCGCCAGGCAGGGTAACGGTGACGATGCTATTCGCTTCGGCAGAGCCGCTGATTGTGGTGCCGTCGGCGCTGACCGTTGCGCTTGGTGCCAGCGGCGCAAGAGTGTCGACAATGACGGTGGCGGCCGCAGAAGGGCTACCGGTGCCGTTGGCGTTCGTCGCGGTGGCGGTAAATGCGTGCGAGCCTTCGCCCAGGGCGGAACCCGGCGTATACGTCCAGTTGCCGCTCCCGTTTGCTGTGGTGGTTCCCATCAGCACGCCGTTGTTATAGACGTTGACGGTTGCCCCGATGTCCGCGGTGCCGTTAATGGTCGGCGTGGCATCGTTGGTGCTTTGCCCGTTCGCCACGGTTCCGGTCACGGCGGCGAAATCATCCACCACGCTTGTGATGACAGGCACGCCCGGCAACGCAGTGTTTGGCGCGGTAAATCCGGCTGAAAGACCGGTGTTACCTGCGACATCCACCGCATAGGCGAGCAGAGCCTGGGCATTGGTTTGTGCAGGCGTAATAGCCACGCTGAACTTACCGGTGCCGTCAGCCGTTGCGCTGCCGAGCACGGTTCCTGTGCTGGTGGTGATGGTCACGGTGCTGCCCACTTCGGCAGTCCCCGTGACGATTGTCCCGGTTGCGTTTACGGCCATGCCGGTCGGTAGCCCTGGCGGGGTGGTATCAACAATAATCGCCGAAGGTACCGAGCTTACGCTGATATTTCCCGCCAGATCCGTTGCGGTAACGGTAAAGGAGTGGCTTCCGTCGGCTAACCCAACCGTTGGTGTGTAGTTCCAGTTGCCGCTGCCGTTGGCGCTGACCGTGGCGTAAAGCGCGCCGTTATCGTAAATATTTACCGTCGAATTGGCTTCTGCTGTGCCGTTCAGCGTTGGCAGATTATCGTTAGTCGGCAGATTGGTTATCGGGCCGGTAATTGGCCCCGCATCATCAACAATCGAGGTGATTACGGGCTGCGTTGGCGCGGTGGTATCAACCGTTATCGCAAACCCGGCTGTCGCGCCGCTGGCGTTCCCCGCTGCATCAGTTGCGGTCACGGTGAGGGTGTGTAAGCCGGTGGTAAGCGGCGTGGTTGGGGTGAACGTCCAGTTGCCGCCCACAGGAACCGTGACGGTGCCAATCTGCGTTGCCCCATCGAAAATGGCGAGGGTAGTACCCGCTTCTGCTGTGCCATTCAGGGTTGGGCGCGCATCGTTGGTGACTTGCCCGTTGGTCAGTTGAGCGTTAAATACGCCGCCCGCTATATCGTCTGTGACCGATGTCAGCACCGGCGTATTTGGCGTTAAGGTGTCGATATTGAGCGTAAAGCTGCCAGATACCGCGCCGAGGTTCCCTGCGGCATCGGTAGATGTTGCCGTAAAGGTATGCACACCATCGAGGCGGGCTGGGGGTGTATAACTCCAGGTGCCGGTCGGGCTGGCAGTGACCGTTGCGAGAAATACGCCGTTGTCGGAAATACTCACTATTGAGTTGGCTTCCGCGGTACCACTGAGCAACGGCTGGTTGTCGTTGGTTGACTGCCCGTTGACCAGCGCCCCGGTCACCGGGCCGACATCATCAAATGCCTGAATAACAATCGGTGCCGTTGGGGCGGTGGTATCCACCACAATATTGAACGCCCCTGATGGTGCGCTGACGTTGCCCGCCGTATCGGTGGCGGTGACCGTCAAGGCGTGGCTACCGTTAGTCAGCGCTGTGGTTGGCGTGAAGTTCCACGCTCCGCCAGTTGCTACGGCGGTGCCGATGGCCGTGCCGTTATCGTAAATTGTGACCGTGGAACCCGCCTCCGCGGTTCCGCTAAGGGCAGGCAGGGTGTCGTCAGTTGTTTGCCCGCTCGTTAAATTCCCCAGGACTGAGCCCGCATCATCGGCGACCGTGGTAATAGCCGGAGCGACCGGGGCTGAAATATCTACCAGCACATTAAAAATGGCTGACGGTGCGCTGGTGTTTCCGGCGCTATCCGTGGCGGTAACGGTCAGGTCGTGCGAGCCGCTGCTGAGCGGTGTTCCTGGCGTAAAGCTCCAGTTTCCACCCGCGCCAACGGTGGTTGTGCCAATCGGAATCGGATTATTGCCGTCGTATACGGAGATGGTTGAACCGATTTCACCTGTACCGGTTAGAGCAGGGCGCGTTTCGTTCGTGGCCTGGCCGTTGGTGATAGGCCCAAGAACAGGCGCGGTGTTATCCGTCACGGTCACAATTACCGGCGCGTTTGGTGCGGCGGAATCCACCACGACGGTGAAGGCCGACGATGGATTACTGATATTCCCTGCGGCGTCTGTGGCGGTGACGGTCAGAGTATGGCTCCCCTGGCCGAGCGCCGTGGTCGGATCCAGCGACCACTTACCCTCCCCATCAGCGAGGGTAGTACCAATAACGGTATTGCCATCTCTAAGCGTGATAATCGCGTTCACTTCACTGGTACCGCTCAACGTAGGCAGAGTGTCTTTGGTTAGCTGCCCGTTGGTGAGTGTCACCCCGCCAACCTGAGTTTGATCGTCCACAACCAACGTGATCGCAGGCACGATGGGCGCTGAGGTATCAACCACCACGTTAAAGCCTGCAGACGGCGGGCTAACGTTGCCCGCGGCATCGGTGGCGGTGAGGGTAATATTGTGGCTGCCATCGGCAAACGGTGGATTTGGGGTGAATGACCAGTTGCCGGTGCCATCAACCGGGATCGTGGCGATCGCGGTGCCGTTATCGCTAATTGTCAGCGTGGTATTTGGCTCCACTGTTCCGGTTAGCGTTGGCGTGTTGTCGTTGGTCGGCTGGCCGGAAATCACGGCGCCAGGGGTTGCTCCATCATCTGTTACCGCCGTAACGACTGGGGCCAGTGGTGCATCGTTATCGACGTTTACCGCAAAAATAGCTGAAGGTGCGCTGACGTTTCCGGCTGCGTCCGTCGAGGTAACGGTGATCGGATGCACGCCGAAAGTGAGATTGGCTGTTGGTGTGAATGTCCATGTGCCGCTGGCATTTACCACGGCGGTGCCGATTGGACTGCCGTTATCCAGCACGGTAATCGTCGAGCCAATTTCCCCTGAGCCGGTGAGCGTCGGACGCGGATCGTTGGTCGCCAGGCCGCTGGTGATGATTCCGGTTCCCGGCGTGACATCATCGGTAACGGTGGTGATAGCCGGTGCCGTCGGAGCGAGGGTATCGATGTTGATAACGAAATCTGGAGATTTACCGCTGGTCTGGAAGTCGGTTGTTGTCTGGCTCACCGCGAAAGTGTGCGGCCCGTCGCCCAGTGGCGTAGTGAACTGATAGCTCCAGTTTCCTAAATTGTTCGCAGAGATAGGGGGGGAAATGGGCACACCGTCCACATAAAGCGTGACCGTGGCAAATGCTGTCGCCGTTCCGTTGAGCGTCGGCAAGGTGTCGTTGGTGCTTTGCCCGGAAGCCACATCAGCCGTTCCAGGGAGTACATCGTCCACCACTTCGCTAATAATTGGTGGCTGCGGGAGGCCAGAGTTGGAGGCGGTAAAGTCCACTTCTGCGCTTTGGTTGCCCGCAGGATCCTGCGCAATGGCGGATAGCGATTGGCCGCCGGTTTGTGCAGGAGAAACGGTGACGGTAAATGCCCCGGTTGTGCTATCGGCAACGCCTCGGCCGATTTCGACGCCCCCTGCATTGCTGATAATCACCGTACTACCCGGTTCAGAGGTTCCGCTTACCAGCGTCCCGGTATCTTCCAGCGGCAGGGTGATCACGGGCTCCGGCGGCGGTGTGAGGTCAACCGTAAGGGTGATGGAATCCGCTGCGGTAGCCGTCTCACCCGCTGGATTGGTGGCGCTAAAGGTGAACTCGTGAGAGCCCGCATCTAACGCAGGGGTAGTCACACTCCATGTACCATCGGGAGCAACAACGGCGGTAGCCAGTGCGGTATCGGAACCGTTGTCGAACACGGAAACCGTGCTGCCCGGCGTGCCGGTTCCGCGAAGGGTCGGCGTGGTGTCGTTTGTGGCGCTGCCTTCCGTTAACAGAATCGGCGCGGCGGGGACATCGTCATCAATAATTTCTGTCACGGACGGAGCGGTTACCGGCGTGGTATCGACCGTAATCGTGAAAGTGTTCGAAGGGGCGCTGATATTACCTGCCGGGTCGGTGGCGGTTGCGATCAGGTTGTGGATGCCATCAGGCAACGTTGAATCCAGGGTTAACCGCCACTCTCCATTTTCATCAACCACTGCACGCCCAAGAACCGTAGTGCCTTCGTACAGCGTAATCGTGTCACCCGCCACACCCGTTCCCAGGAATTCAGGCGTACTGTCATCGGTGGTTTGCGTAGTGAAGACTTCACCCTCAATGTTGCCGACATCATCCAGCGCCAGGTTAATGACGGGGGCGTCAGAGGCGGCGGTATCGACGGTAAAGGTAATATTTTCCGACGGATCGCTGCTGTTACCGGCGGGATCGGTTTCTACCACGGTAATGTTGTAGGTTGCAGGCGGCGTGACGGTGGGCAGGGTGTAGCTCCAGGAGCCATCTGCAAGCACGGTGGCCGTGCCGATTTCCGCGCCGTCATGACGGATGGAAATGGTGTCACCCGCGACACCTGTTCCGGTAATGGTTGGCGTGGTGTCGTTCGTGAATCCGTCAGCCGGAACATTGCCCAGCCCCGGTGCCCGATCGTCAACAACGCCTGGGATGCCCGGTTGCACCGGAGGCGTATTGTCCACGGTCAGCGTGAAAGCGGGTGAAGGTTGGCCGACATTGCCCGCCGGATCTGTTGCTACAGCGGTTAATGAATGGGTTGTTTCACTCAGCGGGGAATCAGGTGTCAGCGTCCAGTCGCCATTTTCATCCACAATGGCTGTGCCGATAGATAAACCGTTATCGAAAATTTCGATGGTTGCGCCTGCTTCGCCTTTCCCGGAAAACTCAGGTGTGTTGCTCTGCGTACTGCCGCCGTTGATAAGCGTTGCCGGAGCATCACCGACGAGGCCGGCTGCGTTAATAATCTGAGGAGCCGCAGGCGGAGTGGTATCTACTGTCAGGTTAAAGTTGGCTGCGGGACTTGCGTTTCCTGCGGCATCTGTCGCGATGGCGCTCAACGCGTGAGGCCCTTCGCTCAGCGGCTGCGCAGGGGTAATGCTCCATTTGCCATCGTCATCCACGGTGGCGGTGCCGATTGGGTTAGCTCCGTCGTAAAGAGTGACGGTCGTTCCCGCAGGCCCGGAGCCGTTAAACTGCGGCCTGGTATCATCGGTCGCAGAATTGTTGGTAAGCGGAGCCGTTACAGTGCCAATGTTATCGTCAGCGTTATCAATGGTTGGCGCGTCTGGCAAAGCGGTGACGACCGTAATAACAAATTCGGCGGACGGCTCGGTGACGTTGCCCGCAGCATCTGTGGAGGTAACGGTAAAATGATATTCGCGATTTTCAAGCGGTTCGGTCGGGGTAAAACTCCAGGAGCCCGACGAGTCGACGGTGATGGCAGGGTAGGAATTTGCGCCCTCAGAGAGAATAATTTGTGAACCCGGTTCGCCAGTGCCGCTAAGGGTTGGCGTCGTATCGTTGGTGACGCCGTTGTTCGCAACCGGGCCGGTAATCGTGCCGACGTTATCGCTGACCAGAGTAATGGCAGGCGTGAGCGGGGCGATGGAATCAACGGTCAGGGTAAACAGCGATTCACCGCTAGTGTTTCCTTTCGCATCCGTCGCGGTGGCGGTCAGATTATGCAGGCCCTGGCCGAGTGCGCTGGTTGGGGTGTAGCTCCAGTTGCCGTTTTCGTCTGCGGGAGTGCTACCCAACAATGTGCCGTTGTCATAAATCGTCACGATAGCATTGGCTTCTGCCGTACCCTGGAGTTCGGGTCTATCGTCGTTAGTGGTATCGCCATTTGCCAGATTGCCCGTCAAAAGAGCGACGTCATCCACGGCCGTGGTGATAATGGGGAGGTCGGGGGCGGTGGTGTCCGGGGCGTCAATCGGTGTTTCTGGACCTTTGTTACCTGCGCCATCGGTGGCCGAAACGTCCAGTTTTTCACCGTTGGTTTGTGGCGGGGCGATGGGAATACTAAAGCTGCCATCGTCTGCGGCCTTGCCCTCTCCCAGAACTGTTCCGTCGGGATCGGTCACTTTGACCGTGCTCCCGGCTTCCGCATTACCGGTGACGATCGACCCTTCGTCATTGATGTCTACATCTGTCGGTGCCGCAGGGGCGGTAGTGTCTGGCGCAGGAACGGAGGCGTTGCTGCTTTGGTTGCCAGCCACGTCGGTTGCGGTAACCAGAAGGGTTTCGCCATTGAGCTGCGCTGAGGTCAGGGGTGTGACGTCAAATTTGCCGTCGCTGCCCGTGACGCCGGTTGCCAAAATGTTTCCATCGCCATCATAAACGGTGATTTTACTTCCCGCTTCGGCAGAACCGGTGACGTGCAGGCCATCTGCTGTCACTAACAAGTCGGTTGGGGCAGGTGGCGGGGTAGTGTCGACATTCACCGTAAATGCATATGACGTACCGCTGGTGCCGTAGATATTGGTGGCGGTAAAGGTGAGGTTTTGCGGGCCCTCCGGTAGCGGCTGCGCTGGGGTAAACGTCCAGTGACCCGTTCCGTCGACCAAAGCCGTTCCCAGCGTCGCACCGTTGATAAAGAACGTTACCGTGCTTCCGGCCTCTGCCGTGCCGTTGAGCGTTGGCGTGGTGTCGTCGGTTGCCTGGCCGTTGGTTAGCGTTCCGGTTGTCGCTCCGGCATTGTCGTCCACGGAATCCAGGACCGGTACGATTGGGAACTGGGAATTGGACGCGGTAAAACCGGTATCAAGGCCAACGTTTCCTGCGGCGTCCTGAATGTGCGCCGTGAGCGATTCCCCATGCGTTTGGGCGGGGATGATGGTAATGGCAAATTTGCCATCGGCTCCGGTAACTGTCTCACCGAGTAAGACATTATTGGTGCCCACAATAGTCACGCGGCTTCCGGCTTCTGCGAGGCCGCTAACGGTGGTGCCGTCCAGGCTCACGTTAGTGATGGTTGCAGGCGTGGGTGGCGTTAAGTCGACGGTAAAGGTTGGCAATGTGGTAACAGCGCTGACGTTTCCCGCCGCATCGGTCTGCTGTAACGTGATTGTGTGAGAGCCTTCCCCCAGCGGTTGTGTAGGGGTGTAGCTCCACTTGCCGTCGCTGCCTACCGTGACCATTGCGAATGGTTTACCGTTGTCACTGATCGTGACGATATCACCTGGTTCACCCACGCCGCTTAACGTCGGTTTTGTGTCGTCGGTGACACCGGTGTTTTGTATTAAACCGGTGATGCTGCCGACCGTATCATTCAGCGGGCTAACGGTGGGGGCATCTGGCGCTATGGTGTCGATAACTACCGTATAGCTACCTGATAAACCGCTTTCGCCTTTTGGGTTGGTGGCGGTGGCGGTAAACTCATGTTCTCCATCAGCCAGCGGCGTACCTGGCGTAAAGCTCCAGCTACCATTTGCATCCGCAACGGCGGTTCCGATCTCTACCCCATTGTCAAAGATATGAACGGTGGAGCCCTCCAGGGCAAAACCTTCAATGGTTGGCGTTTTATCGTTGGTTGGTTGACCGCTCAGAATCAGGCCGGTCGCCGGGGCTGTGTCATCCGTAACGCTGGTGAGAATCGGTTCGAGTGGCTCCGGAATGAAAGGGGTCGTTACGGTGGCTTCTGGGCCGGTATTACCTGAAGGGTCGGTGGCATGAACCGTTATGTCTTCGCCATTGATTTGTGGCGTGGTCAGCGGGATAGAAAAACTCCCGTCACTGCCTGCGGTGCCTTGCCCGATGATCTGGCCGTTAGCATCGGTGATGGTGACCGTGCTGCCCGGCTCGGCACGACCGGTGATGGTTTGGCCGTCAGCGGATACGTTAAGATTTGTCGGTGCGGCTGGTGGTGTGATGTCACTGCCTGGAGGGGCAGGATTGGGCTCGCCGGTGCTGCCCCCATTGTTTGAATTGTCATCCCCGCCACCACCACCTCCGCCGCCGCCACCCGCAGCGAGCGCAATGCCACCCGCCAGGGCTACGCCGCCTAATACCCACGGCCAGATAGCTGCGCCGCCATGGTTTTCTGCCCCGGTAGCCACCATGAGGTCATCGATATTGTTAAGCGGCTCGAAGTGAAAAGCGGTGTCGGTATCCTGCACCCACCATAACGCGCCTTTGCTGTCTTCAAGCACGAGCTGGTTGCCGCCCTGGTCTGCGAAAGCGTAGAAATTTTTAACCGTGACGACCTCGCCATCACGCAGCGTAATGACCATATCGTTGTTTGTGCGAACGATACTTGCGATATCAGCGCGTTCGGCTTTGAGTTCAACAATAGAAGGAGAATTCAGCGTAATTTCAGAGGCTTCAATATTATTTGTTACGCCAGTGAGCTTTGAGATCAGGGATATTGAACGCATGGTTATCACTCCATTCAATGTGAACGTGAGGGGCTTCGGCATGACCTAAATAGAAAAGTTATTTACCCGGAACAACGTGATAGAACGATCTTATTCATCTATAAATTTAAAACGAGCGAATCCGGACATCAAAATATTGACGGCAAGCGTTATAAGCTAATATTTGTTTTCTACCGGCGTGTTAGTTTATATAAATGAAAAGTTCATACTTTCTTATCATTTCATTTCAGGGTTATTGAAGATATAGACAGGAAAAGATGAAAGCGCAAATTCAGTGGTGCTTAACTAAATGTTAAGCAATTCGAGGGGGTTGTGTTCTGTAAAGAGATGAGAAGTGATGGTGAAGGGGTTAGGCTTTGGATGTGGTTTTGTGATTTAATGAATTGTTATATATGAAAATTATTCCTTGTTTTGCTTTCCTTTATCTCTGACGCTTGCATCGCTTTATAACATGATTAACCTGGTAAAAGTAAGGTTTTTGGTGTGATGCTTATCACTTGCTTCAATTAAATTAAACAAAAGCGGAGCGGGAAAAATCCTATTTTTCAGTCATTTTTTTAACGAAATAATGTAGAAAATAATAGGATTATTAATCGGCATTACTGTGTAGCATAAGTTTAATAATAGTGTGAGGTATATTTTATTGTTAATTGATTACCAGTTTGAATTATTAACAAATAAAAGCGTTGTCAGGTGTGAATAAAACATAAGCACAGGAGTTTAATACTGGCTCTTATGATAAGAACCAGTAGTGATATTGAAAGTTTTAGAACAGGAGTTAACGGCCCGCATGTTTCATAATGCGCGCTTTATCCAGCGCCCACTCTTTGTCTTTCAGGTCGGTGCGTTTATCGTGCAGTTTTTTACCTTTCGCGACGCCGATTTTTACTTTGCACCAGGCATTTTTCCAGTACATCGACAAGGCGACAACCGTATAACCATCGCGGTTGATTCGGCCATAAAGGGTATCCAACTCGCGTTGATTAAGCAGGAGTTTACGGGTACGCGTAGGGTCGCAAACTACGTGACTTGATGCCACGTTTAACGGGGTGAAGTTAGCGCCAAACAAAAATGCTTCGCCATCGATCAGAATAACGTAGCTATCACCGATGTTGGCTTTCCCGGCGCGCAGTGATTTTACTTCCCAGCCTTGCAGCACGAGCCCCGCTTCAAACTCATCTTCGATAAAGTATTCATGGCGGGCGCGTTTGTTTTGCGCAATGGTGGCTGAGCCTGGTTTGTATGCTTTTTTCTTTGTCATAGTGCTGCTCAGTATATGTAATCCAGGAGTTCAAATACACCCCGCTTCGCTGCGGGGATGAAGGCATATCTTAGCACGGCTCTGGGCTAAGAGTTTTTCTTTGCGTGGTGATAAATGTTATTATTTGTCCGTTGCAAGACTCACAGGAAATGCTATGCCTCAGATTACCCGTACTGCGCTAGTGCCTTACAGCGCGGAGCAGATGTATCAATTAGTGAACGATGTGAAATCCTACCCAGATTTTTTACCGGGTTGCACTGGCAGCCGGGTTCTTGACGTAACGCCCGATCAGATGACGGCGGCGGTAGATGTTTCCAAAGCGGGTATCAGCAAAACCTTCACGACACGCAATACGCTGACCAGTAATCAAAGTATTTTGATGCACCTTGTCGATGGGCCCTTTAAGTCATTGATGGGGGGCTGGAAGTTTACGCCGTTGAGCGCTGAAGCATGCCGTATCGAGTTCCAGCTTGATTTTGAATTTACGAATAAGCTGATCGAACTGGCGTTTGGCCGCATCTTCAAAGAGCTGGCGGGTAACATGGTTCAGGCTTTTACCGTTCGCGCCAAAGAGGTTTACAGTGTCGCCTGATATTAAGGTCGAAGTGGTTTATGCGCTGCCAGAAAAGCAGTATTTGCTGAAAGTCCGACTGGGGCAGGGCAGCACCGTTGAGCAGGCAATTATCGCCTCCGGTATTCTTGAACTGCGCACGGATATTGATTTATCAAAGAACAAGGTGGGGATTTTTAGTCGTCCGGTGAAATTGACCGATATGGTGAGTGAGGGTGACAGAGTGGAAATTTATCGTCCGCTCATCGCTGACCCGAAAGAACTCAGACGCCAGCGAGCAGAAAAATCCGCTCAGAAGTAGCCAAAAAAAGGTGCCTTAGGCACCTTTTTTGTGGGTTATTCTTTTTCCAGCTTCGGCTTATTGTCGATGTTGGTCAGCACGCCGCTGCTGTTAAAGGTTAACGTTAGCGTTTGTTGAGTGACACCTTCATGCCCTGGCTGCTGGCGGAAGACGTAGAACCAGGTATTGGTGCCGAATGGATCAGTCATCATTGGCGTACCCAGAGCATACGCAACCTGCTGTTGAGTCATGCCAGTACGGATCTTTGACACATCGTTTTGTGTCAGGTAGTTCCCCTGGTTAATGTCGGGGCGGTAAACCACTCGCTCCAGAGTGGAACAGCCTGCGGTCAGCATAAGAAGAACCGCTGCGGCAGCAGTCAGCGTTTTACAGCGCATAGTGATTTGATTCCTTTTCGGGCCCGAGCAGCACATGGCTCATTCATAATATGCCGATGATAATAAACCTTTACGCAGTTTAAAACATTAAGGCGCTTAACTCTGACCCTGGTACGGCAAAAAAGTTGGCTTAAAACCTGCACAATTAACAATATGTTTGCTGATTGGTTGTTTTTTAAACACTCAACTTCTTCAGATTTATTCAGATTTAGCTTCTTTGCTTTACGCCGCCAGCAATTCTTTTGCATTAGCGAGTGTATTACGCGTGACTTCACTGCCGCCCAGCAGGCGGGCCAATTCTTGTAAGCGGGCACGTTTATCCAGTGGTTGCATATGAGTTTCCGTCATTTCACCATCGGTTTGTTTACTTACATAGAAGTGATGATGGCCGCAACCCGCTACCTGCGGAAGGTGCGTAACACACATGACTTGCGTAGATTCGCCTAACTGACGAAGTAATTTACCGACGACCGCGGCCGTTGGGCCACTGATCCCGACATCCACTTCATCAAAGATAAGGGCAGGCGTTTCCATTTTACGCGCTGTGATGACCTGAATTGCAAGGGCGATGCGTGAAAGCTCACCGCCGGACGCCACTTTCGCCAGCGGCTGCAATGGCTGACCTGGGTTAGTACTGACGCGGAAATCAATACGGTCTGCACCTTCGGCGGTCAGGTGGTTTTCATTGAATTCTACGTCGATAGCCAGTTTGCCATGCGGCATGGATAACGAGTGCATGCTTTCGGTAATAAGCTGGCAAAGTTCTGCTGCATAGTGCGCACGGCGCTGATGCAATTCGTGTGCAAAGCTAAGTGCTTGCTGGTGATGGAAAGCCACCGCTTGCATAAGCTCATCTTGAGAACTGGCCTGGTCGTCAAGCTGTTGCAGTTCATCGAGCAGCCGCTGATGAAATGCAGGTAACTCTTCGGGTGAAATATGGTGTTTTCGCGCCAGCGTGATTTGCCTGGAGATGCGTTGTTCCAGTTCATATAAGCGATTAGGGTCGAGATCTAAACGGTCGCAATAATGGCGTAGCTCATCGCTGGCTTCTGATACCTGAATAGTCGCTTCTTCAAGCATGTTCAATACGCCTGAAAGCTTTCCATCCATTCCCACTAACTCTTCCATCAAATGACGCACGGAATACAACTGGCTTTGCAAGTTGTTGTCTTCGCCATCGGCAAGAATCGCCAGCGCTTGTTGGCTCACGGAAATTAATTGCCCGCTGTTGGCAAGGCGTTTGTACTCTTCATCAATTCGTTCAAATTCACCCGTAACCGGGGAAAATTCATTCAGCTCTTTTAGTTGATACTGAAGCAGTTCTGCGCGAGCGGCGCGTTCCTGAGCGAGTTGCTGATGTTGGGCCAGAGTGCGGCAGCTTTGATGCCATTTGCGGTAGCTTTCTGCCATTTTTTCGAGCAGCGCGGATTCACCCGCATAACCATCCAGCAGGTTTTTTTGATGTTCAGGTTTCAATAACAACTGGTGGGCGTGCTGACCGTGAATTTGGATCAGCATCTGGCCGAGATCGCGTAGTTGCGATAGGGGAACTGCCGTTCCGTTAATAAAACCCCGTGAACGGCCGTCACTGCTGATAACGCGGCGGAGTAAACATTCGCGCCCATCATCAAGCTGGTTTTCTTCAAGCCAGCGTAGAGCGGCAGGCGTGTCTTTCAAAGAAAAGCGTGCGCAGAGGTCGGCCCGGCTGGCACCCTGACGCACCATATCGGCTTCAGCACGACCGCCGAGGCACAATCCTAAAGCATCAATCGCAATAGATTTACCGGCGCCGGTTTCACCGGTAATGGCGGTCATGCCATGGTGAAAATCGATTTCCAGTTCACGAACGATGGCGAAGTTACTGATGGTGAGTTGTGCCAGCATAATTGCTTTCCTGTATGAAAAGACATAACTGTGTTTTCATACAGTATAAACTGGTTTTATATACAGTAAAGAGTCTGGTGCATTTTTTAGAACAATTTTTTCGACCAACCCAGTTTTGAGCTTAGGGTATTGAAATAGCTGTAATCTTTAGGATGGATGAGATTGAGGTGATAATCGCAGCGGCGAATCAGCACATCTTCACCTTCCTGAATTGGAAGCGCAATCTGGCTATCACAGCTAATTTCCAGGTCGCTACGCATATGTGAAAAACGCAGGCGAATTGTACTGCTGCTGTTGATCACCAGCGGGCGCGCCGAAAGGGTGTGCGGGAACATCGGCACCAGTGTGATGGCATCCAGCGACGGAGTGAGAATAGGCCCGCCGGCAGAAAGTGAATAGGCGGTTGAGCCGGTAGGTGTTGAGATAATCAGGCCGTCTGAACGCTGCGAGAAAGCAAAGACTTCATCGATATAAACTTCGAATTCAATCATATGCGCGACTTTGCCAGGGTGCAAAACCACTTCGTTGATAGCCGTACTCAGGCGCGTCGGTGTATCCTGCTGGCAAACCTGGGCTTCAAGTAAAAATCGGCGTTCAGCAATGTAATGGCCTTCAAGGACATCCGCGAGTTGCTGCTGGGCATTATCCGGGTCAAGGTCGGTGAGAAAACCGAGATTGCCGCGGTTGATGCCGATGACTTTGATATCATAACGAGCAAGAACGCGGGCCGCACCGAGCATATTGCCATCGCCGCCGACCACCACGGCAAGATCGGCCTGTTGGCCAATTTCTGCCAGCGTGCCGGTTTTAACGTTTTTTAGGTTAAGTTCCTGAGCAATTTGCTGCTCAACAATCACCTCGTAGCCTTTGGTGCAGAGCCAGCGATACAGCATTTCATGCGTGGTGAGGGCTGTAGGGTGACGAGGATGCCCGACAATACCAATGCAGTTGAAATGTTTGTTCATTATGCTGATGGTCCTTATGCGCAGATAGAGTGACGTTTATGACAATATGTCACGTTCCCTTGAATCCCGGAAACTGATCCCCATAATAAGCGAACCAGCGAGATGAATGCTAAAAACGCGGAGAAATTCATGAGTAGTAAAGATCAGAAAACACCAGACGAGCAAGTCTCGGACGAAATTGCAATGGAAAGCCACGAAGAAGTCGAGGCCGTAGAAGGTGCCGAAGTGGTTGATCCGCGCGATGAACAAATTGCCGATTTAACAGCGCAACTGGAAGAAGTTCAGCAGCGCGAGCGTGACAGCGTGTTACGCAATAAAGCGGAAATGGAAAACCTTCGCCGTCGTACCGAACTGGATATTGAGAAAGCGCACAAGTTCGCGCTGGACAAGTTTGTCAACGAGCTGCTGCCGGTTATCGACAGCCTGGACCGTGCTCTGGAAGTGGCAGATAAGTCCAACGCCGATTTAGCCGCCATGATCGAAGGTATCGAGTTAACTCAGAAATCGATGCTGGATGTAGTGCGTAAGTTCGGTGTGGAAGTGATTGGCGACACAAACGTGCCTTTCAACCCGGATGTGCACCAGGCGATTGCGATGGTTGAATCTGAAGATGTGGCACCAAACCACGTGCTGATGGTGATGCAAAAGGGTTATACCCTGAATGGCCGCACCCTTCGTGCCGCGATGGTTTCTGTTGCGAAAGCGAAGTAAGTTGCTCTAAGTAAGACGGATAGTATTTTATTTATCAGCCTTACAAATAGGTTCTTCCTATATCAAAGCCAGCCCCTTAGCGGCTGGCTTTTTTTTGCCTGTTATTCTTCAACGCTTTGGCGAAGCGGTGTAACTGGCGTTACGCGCACTTGCTTAATCATATTGTCCTGAACGTCGAGAATATCGATGTCGTAGTGGCTTAAACGCACGCGGGTGTCGATTGCCGGAATTTCTTGTAGCTCTTCGAGCAGCATGCCGTTTACCGTTCGCGCTTCGTCTTCCGGGAGCGTCCAGTTGAACGCTTTGTTGATTTCACGCACGTTTGCACCGCCTTCAATAATTACGGAGCCGTCATTTTGTGGCGTGACTTCTTCGGCAAGCGTCGGAGACATTGAGGTGGTGAAATCACCGACAATCTCTTCGAGAATATCTTCAACTGTCACCAGCCCCTGAATATCACCGTATTCATCGACGACCAGACCGACTTTTTTCTTATTGCGCTGGAATTTGACCAACTGAACGTTAAGTGGCGTTCCCTCCGGTACGAAGTAAATTTCATCCGAAGCGCGCAGCAAGGTTTCTTTGGTGAACTCCTGCTTTTCCGTCATTAGACGATAGGCTTCACGCACGCGCAGCATGCTGATGGCGTCATCGAGGGTGTCCCGATACAGCACAATGCGGCCGTGCGGAGAGTGCGTCAGTTGGCGAACGATGGATTTCCAGTCGTCGTTAATATCGATGCCGACAATTTCATTTCGCGGCACCATGATGTCGTCAACGCTGATTTTTTCTAGATCCAGCACCGAGAGCAGCATGTCCTGGTTGCGGCGAGAAATCTTTGAATGTGACTCATGTACCAGAGTGCGTAACTCGTCTTTGTTAAGTGCACTGCTGACGGTGCTGACGTTTTTGATGCCCATTAGACGCATCAGCATGCGGGTGATGACGTTAAGCAACCAAACTAATGGCATCATCAGTATCTGCAGCGGTCCTAGCAGGAAGCTGCTTGGGAAGGCGACTTTTTCCGGGTACAGGGCGGCAATCGTTTTTGGCAAAACTTCGGCGAAAACCAATACCACAAAGGTGAGGATTCCGGTTGCAATCGCCACGCCCGCATCGCCGTACAACCGCATACCAACGATGGTGCCGATGGCTGAGGCGAGAATGTTGACGAGGTTATTACCGATGAGCACCAGGCTGATCAGACGGTCTGGTTTACGAAGAAGTTTTTCGACCCGTTTAGCTGCGCGGTTACCCTGTTTAGCAAGATGGCGCAATTTATAGCGGTTAAGCGTCATCATGCCGGTTTCAGAGCCGGAGAAGTACGCTGAAACGACTACCATGATGATCAGTGTGACAATCAGCGTAGTCGTTGAGATATGTTCCAAAAGGGTGTTCCTTTATAAATACAATGTTAGCCGGCGAATTGTTGCAGGACGCGGCTTCCAAAATAAGCGAGGGTCAGAATGGCTGCACCCGCAACGTTAAACCACACTACACGGCGGCCTCGCCACCCCTCATGATAGTGTCCCCACAGCAATACGATGTAGACAAACCATGCGAGAATCGACAATACCGCTTTGTCGACGTTTTCCAGGCTGAAAAGATTTTTCAGATAAAACAGACCGGTGCAAAGGGTTAACGTCAGCAGAACAACACCGACTTGAGTGATGTGAAACATTTTACGCTCAATGCTCATCAACGGTGGCATTTCAGCGCGGAAGGCGAGTTTTTTATTTTTGAGCTGATAATCAATCCAGGCCAGTTGTAGCGCGTAAAGTGCGGCAATAATCAGCGTGGCGTAGGCAAAGAGAGATAAACCAATATGCACCATCATGCCCGGCGTTGCTTCCAGGTGAGTGATGAATTCGTTAGGCATAAAGGTAGCGAGCGCCAGATTAATTAACGCAAAAGCGTAAACTATCGGTAACAGCAGCCAGCCGCGGTTTCGCGAGGCGACAATCGTCATCACGGTGCATATCATCAAGCTGACAAGCGAGCCGACGTTAAGCAAGCTGAGGTTCTGACCCCCGTCAGGGGTAAATATACGCGCTTCAAGCGCCAGACCGTGGCTTATAAGCGCGACAACGGCCGATATAATAGCGAAACGGCGCCATCCGCTGTTTTTTGTCAGCAGGGCCGGGATGATCAGCGCGAGGCTGCAGGAATAGGCTACAAGCGCAAGGATTGCGAAAACAGGCATATAAAGTGTCGGTCAATTAGCCAGAGATGAAAAAAAGCAGTATAACGTTACCTGCCGCCTGCTCCAACCGTTGCATCACATCAAAGGCGGCTTCATGTTATAATCCGCAAAATTCTGTTTTGTGTCGCAAGCTGCGGCCCTAAGTTACCACGTTAGGCTAAAGACAATGTTTGATAATTTAACTGACCGTCTGTCGCGCACTCTGCGCAATATCAGCGGCCGCGGGCGGCTGACTGAAGAGAACGTAAAAGAAACCCTGCGCGAAGTGCGCATGGCGCTGTTGGAAGCGGATGTTGCGCTACCTGTCGTGCGTGACTTTATCAGCCGTGTTAAAGAAAAAGCGGTTGGCCATGAAGTTAACAAAAGCCTGACCCCAGGTCAGGAGTTCGTCAAAATCGTTCGCGCCGAATTGGTTGCGGCGATGGGCGAAGAGAATGCGAGCCTGAATCTTGCAGCACAGCCGCCAGCCGTTGTGCTGATGGCCGGTCTGCAAGGTGCGGGTAAAACCACAAGCGTCGGTAAGTTAGGTAAATTCCTGCGCGAAAAGCACAAGAAAAAAGTGCTGGTGGTTTCTGCCGACGTTTATCGCCCTGCGGCGATCAAACAGTTGGAAACGCTGGCTGAACAAGTCGGTGTTGATTTCTTCCCGTCTGACGCAGGCCAAAAGCCGGTCGATATCGTTAATGCGGCGCTGAAAGAAGCGAAGCTGAAATTCTTTGACGTGCTGCTGGTGGATACCGCTGGTCGCTTGCACGTTGATGAAGCGATGATGGACGAAATCAAACAGGTTCATGCTGCGATTAACCCGGTTGAAACCCTGTTTGTTGTTGACGCCATGACGGGCCAGGATGCGGCGAATACCGCAAAAGCCTTTAACGAAGCGTTACCCCTGACGGGCGTCGTGCTGACGAAAGTCGACGGTGATGCGCGTGGCGGTGCCGCTCTTTCTATTCGTCACATCACCGGTAAGCCGATTAAATTCCTCGGTGTCGGTGAAAAAACCGAAGCCCTGGAGCCTTTCCATCCGGATCGTATTGCTTCCCGTATTCTGGGAATGGGCGATGTTCTGTCGCTTATCGAAGATATTGAAAGTAAAGTTGACCGCGCTCAGGCTGAAAAACTGGCCAGTAAGCTGAAGAAAGGCGACGGTTTCGACCTGAACGACTTCCTTGAGCAACTCAAGCAGATGAAAAACATGGGCGGCATGGCGAGCATGATGAGCAAATTGCCTGGTATGGGGCAGTTGCCGGATAACGTTAAGTCGCAAATGGATGACAAAGTTCTGGTGCGTATGGAAGCCATTATTAACTCCATGACGCTCAAAGAGCGTGCGCAGCCAGAAATTATCAAAGGTTCACGT
The DNA here is from genome assembly GCF_040786275.1 of Buttiauxella gaviniae. Classification (NCBI taxonomy): domain Bacteria; kingdom Pseudomonadati; phylum Pseudomonadota; class Gammaproteobacteria; order Enterobacterales; family Enterobacteriaceae; genus Buttiauxella; species Buttiauxella gaviniae. Next base: position 811,706 of record NZ_JBFMVT010000002.1, on the reverse strand, counting down.
AAACGTCGTATCGCGATGGGGGCGGGTATGCAGGTGCAGGATGTCAACCGTCTGCTCAAGCAGTTCGACGACATGCAACGCATGATGAAGAAGATGAAGAAAGGCGGAATGGCGAAAATGATGCGCGGCATGAAAGGTATGATGCCGCCAGGTTTCCCAGGTCGCTAAGTTCATTTAGATTGCATTTTGCGCCGAAATGAGTAAAATTTTCGGGCTTTTAATATGACACCGGGCTCCGTCCCTCGATGGGGCCCGGTGTTTTATTCACTAAAGAGGATGTTATGGTAACTATTCGTTTAGCACGTCACGGCGCTAAAAAGCGTCCGTTCTACCAGGTTGTTGTTACTGACAGCCGTAATGCACGTAACGGTCGCTTCATTGAGCGCGTTGGTTTCTTCAACCCTATCGCTTCTGAAAAAGATGAGGCTACTCGCCTGGATCTGGATCGTATCGAGCATTGGGTTGGCCAGGGTGCAACCGTTTCTGATCGCGTATCTGCGCTGATCAAAGCAGCAAAAAAAGCAGCTTAATCTGTCACGGTGGTCATGATGAGCAATCAACTCGCTGCAAAGGCACCTGTTAACCCAATCGTATTGGGCAAGATGGGCTCCTGCTATGGGATTCGTGGTTGGCTCAGAGTGTTTTCTTCCACCGAAGACGCCGATAGCATTTTTGACTATCAGCCCTGGTTTATCCAGAAGGCGGGTCAGTGGCAGCAAGTACAGCTGGAAAGCTGGAAGCACCACAATCAGGATCTGATCATCAAGCTGAAAGGCGTTGACGATCGGGATGCGGCGAATCTTCTCACTAATTGCGAAATTGTGATTGATTCCACGCAATTGCCAGGTCTCGAAGAGGGTGACTATTACTGGAAAGACCTTATGGGTTGCCAGGTAGTGACTACTCAGGGTTACCAGCTCGGTAAAGTCATCGACATGATGGAAACCGGCTCAAATGACGTTCTCGTCATTAAGGCAAACCTGAAAGATGCGTTCGGTATCAAGGAGCGGTTAGTTCCGTTCCTCGATGGGCAGGTTATCAAGAAAGTCGATCTCGCTACTCAAACCATTGAAGTAGATTGGGATCCTGGTTTTTAAAACCTCCGGATAAACGGTAAAAGACGGCGTACATGGGGATTGGCTTGTGTTTATTGGTGTAGTTAGCCTGTTTCCAGAGATGTTCCGCGCAATTACCGATTTCGGGGTAACTGGCCGGGCAGTAAAAAATGGCCTGCTGAGCATCCAAAGTTGGAGTCCTCGAGACTTCACTTATGACCGGCACCGTACCGTGGACGATCGTCCTTACGGCGGCGGACCGGGTATGCTCATGATGGTAAACCCGCTAAGGGAAGCCATCCACGCAGCGAAAGCAGCGGCAGGGGAAGGTGCTAAGGTTATCTATCTTTCACCTCAGGGGCGCAAGCTTGATCAAGAAGGCGTCAGCGAACTGGCAACAAATGAGAAGTTAATTCTGGTTTGTGGTCGGTACGAAGGGATAGATGAGCGTGTAATCCAAACCGAAATTGATGAAGAATGGTCAATCGGCGATTACGTTCTCAGCGGTGGTGAATTGCCAGCAATGGTTCTGATTGACTCAGTGTCACGGTTTATTCCGGGAGTTCTGGGGCATCAGGCATCAGCAATCGAAGATTCGTTTGCCGATGGATTGTTGGATTGCCCACACTATACTCGCCCTGAAGTGTTAGAAGGCATGGAGGTTCCGCCAGTTTTACTGTCGGGAAACCATGCAGAGATACGCCGTTGGCGTCTGAAGCAGTCGCTGGGCCGTACCTGGCTTAGAAGACCTGAACTTCTGGAAAACCTGGCTCTGACTGAAGAGCAAGCAAAGTTGCTGGCGGAGTTCCAACGAGAACACGCAAATACAGCAACATAAACATGATGGGATGGCGAAAGCCCCTAAATATCAGTTTACCCAGGATAAGAGATTAAATTATGAGCAACATTATTAAGCAAATTGAACAAGAACAGATGAAACAGGATGTACCTTCATTCCGTCCGGGTGATTCCGTGGAAGTGAAAGTATGGGTCGTTGAAGGTTCTAAAAAACGTCTGCAGGCATTTGAGGGCGTGGTTATCGCTATCCGTAACCGCGGTCTGCACTCTGCATTCACTGTTCGCAAAATTTCCAACGGCGAAGGTGTTGAGCGTGTATTCCAGACTCACTCCCCAGTAATCGACAGCATTGCTGTTAAACGTCGTGGTGCCGTTCGTAAAGCTAAACTGTACTACCTGCGTGAGCGTACTGGTAAATCTGCTCGTATCAAAGAGCGTCTTACTAAGTAAGATTTCGCTAGCGCGACATCCATATCAAGGGCTGCCATTTGGCAGCCCTTTTTTTATCTAACGCATAAACGATTCCTGAAATCCTGCACGCTCACCTTTTTGCCACTCTGCGCGGCGGATTTCAGCGTCTGGCAGAGTTTCGCAGCTTGCCGGAAATGATTTCCCACTTTGCCCCTGAATCACTAAGAATTTTGGATCGCATATCCGCTGCTGGCCTTGTGCATATCCCTTTAACCATTCCTGGCGATCCACCTTCTCGTCATTATGCATATGCGCAATCACCAGATTACTTCTTATAGGTTGGCCGGACATCGCGTCATCCCAGCCCGCCTGGTACCAGTCTGTTGGGGCGGGTGTCGGAGCATGGGTGTAGGGATCAACATAACAAGCTGACAGGAATAAGACGGGAATAAGTGCTATGCAGCGCATGAGAGGGATATCCATTTCAAAGAGTACTCTCTGAGCATAGAGCGCTTATGAATTTGTACTCCGCTATTTTTAAAGAATGCATGATTGCGCTGAAAAAATGGATTGGCATGCATGAGTGTATATTTATATTTACAACTATTACTTCATTTTGCGCTTTAAGCGGCAATTATTTTAGTGGTGTAACGTATTGTTTACGTAAAATGGATTGCAATCTTTACTAAAGCTGGTAATGTAAGGCCATCCTCACTGAGGAAACGACTATCGCAAACGAGCTAACAGGATCGCCATCATGCAAAAAGACGCGCTGAACAACGTTCATATTTCTGACGAACAAGTATTAATCACACCTGATCAACTGAAAGCGGAATTCCCGCTCACGGCCGATCAAGAAGCGCAGATCGAACAATCTCGCCAGACTATTTCCAATATTATCGCTGGCAGCGATCCTCGTCTGTTAGTGGTGTGTGGACCTTGCTCGATCCATGACCCAGAAGCTGCGATTGAATATGCTCGTCGTTTTAAAACATTGTCGGAACAAGTTAGCGATAGTCTGTACCTCGTGATGCGCGTCTATTTTGAAAAGCCTCGTACGACCGTGGGCTGGAAAGGGCTGATTAACGATCCGCATATGGATGGTTCATTTGATGTTGAAGCGGGTCTGAAAATCGCCCGTCACTTGCTGGTTGAGTTAGTAAGCATGGGGCTGCCCCTGGCGACAGAAGCGCTTGATCCAAACAGCCCGCAATATCTTGGTGATTTGTTCAGTTGGTCAGCAATCGGTGCACGTACCACTGAGTCCCAGACTCACCGTGAAATGGCGTCCGGCCTTTCTATGCCGGTTGGTTTTAAAAATGGTACGGACGGCAGCTTGGGTACCGCGATTAATGCGATGCGTGCTGCATCTATGCCGCACCGTTTTGTGGGTATCAACCAGGCAGGTCAGGTTTGTTTGCTGCAAACGCAGGGTAACCCTGATGGTCATGTGATTTTACGTGGTGGCAAAGCGCCCAACTACAGCCCTGCAGATGTCGCACAGTGTGAAAAAGAGATGACCCAAGCGGGACTCCGTCCGGCCTTGATGATAGATTGCAGCCATGGCAATTCAAACAAAGACTACCGCCGCCAACCGGGCGTTGCTGAATCAGCAGTCGCTCAGATCAAAGACGGTAACCGTTCGATTATTGGCCTGATGATTGAAAGTAATATCCACGAGGGTAATCAATCTTCAGAGCAACCACGCAGCACAATGAAATACGGTGTCTCCGTCACTGATGCATGCATCGACTGGGAAACCACTGAAAATTTATTGCGTGAGATTCACCTGGATCTGAACGGTACGCTTGCGGCGCGTCAGGCATAAGAGGTTTTATTATGGTGGCTGAATTGACCGCGCTGCGCGATCAAATTGACGAAGTGGATAAGGCGTTGCTGGGACTACTGGCACGCCGCCTGGAACTGGTAGCGGAAGTTGGCGAAGTCAAAAGCCAGTATGGTTTACCTATTTATGTCCCTGAACGTGAAGCGGCTATGCTGGCTTCACGCCGCAAAGAAGCTGAAACGTTGGGCGTTCCGCCGGATCTGATTGAAGACGTTTTGCGCCGTGTAATGCGTGAGTCGTACTCAAGCGAAAATGATAAAGGCTTTAAAACGCTCTATCCTGCATTGCGACCAGTGGTTATCGTCGGTGGCGGCGGTCAAATGGGGCGTTTGTTCGAAAAAATGCTCACGTTATCTGGCTACCAGGTGCGGATCCTTGAGAAAGAAGATTGGGCTAAAGCACCTGAGTTAATGGCTGATGCGGGCATGGTCATCGTGAGTGTGCCTATTCATCTCACTGAGCAAGTTATCACTCAGTTACCGCGGTTGCCTGAGGATTGTATTCTGGTTGATCTGGCATCTGTGAAAAATGGCCCACTACAAGCTATGTTAGCGGCGCACCAGGGCCCTGTTCTGGGGCTGCACCCGATGTTTGGACCAGATAGCGGGAGCCTTGCGAAGCAAGTCGTTGTTTATTGCGACGGTCGCCAGCCTGAAGCCTATCAGTGGTTCCTGGAACAGATTCAGGTTTGGGGCGCGCGTTTACACCGTTCCACAGCCGTTGAACACGATCAGAATATGGCGTTTATTCAGGCATTGCGTCACTTTGCAACCTTCGCATATGGCCTGCATCTGGCAGAAGAAAATGTTCAACTTGAACAGTTGTTAGCACTTTCTTCACCGATTTATCGCCTTGAGTTGGCGATGGTCGGGCGTTTATTCGCACAAGATCCACAGCTTTACGCGGATATTATTATGTCTTCAGAAAGCAATCTTGATCTGATTAAGCGCTATTACAAACGGTTTGGCGAGGCGATTGGTTTGCTGGAGCATGGCGATAAGCAGGCGTTTATCGACAGTTTCCGTAAAGTTGAACACTGGTTTGGCGATTACGCGCAGCGCTTCCAGAGTGAAAGCCGAACTTTATTACGCCAGGCAAATGATAGCCGCCCGTAATCGCGAAAAGGTTTTATAATCAAAAGCCATCAGGGAAACCTGTTGGCTTTTTTTATTGGCGAAAAGGATAGAGAAATGGCGCAGCCGCAAGTTCTGTTCGATTACACCGGTCATCTACCTGAATGCCCTACGTGGAGTGCTGAGGAAAATAGCCTCTATTGGACGGACATTCTCGAAAACGAAATTCATCGTTATAACGTCATTAACAAAAAACATGATGTGATTCAGTTTTCCGAAGAAGTGGGTTGTTTTGCGCTATGTGAAACGGGCGGCTTTATTGTCGCGCTGCGCAGCGGAATTTATCTCACGAATCATACTGGGCTGATTACGCGAAAAGTTTGCGACAATCCGAATAATCCTGCACTGGCCCGTTTCAATGACGGTGGAACCGATCGAGATGGGCGTTTTTATGCAGGCACATTTTGGGGGCCGGGAGATTACAACGGTGCATTGTTGTGCCGGGTAGATAACGATCTGACTCCACATGTTATCCAGCATGATATTCATGGCGCCAACGGTTTGGCTTTCAGTGAAGATAAAAAATGGATGTATACCTCAGATACGCCAAACCGCGTAATTTACCGAACCCGTTTGGATGAGCAAGGTGAACCGGGCAAGCGTGAAGTGTTTAAACGGTTTGGGCCAGGGCAGGGCATTCCTGACGGTGCAGCAATGGATGTGGAAGGGTGCTACTGGACCGCGCTCTTTGATGGATTTCGTATTGCGCGCTTATCTCCGAAGGGTGAAATTCTGGAAGAGTACGAGCTACCAGTGCGTTGCCCGACGATGGTCTGTTTTGGCGGCAATGATATGAAAACGTTATTTATTACCACGACACGTGAAAATATGGATGATGTTGAAATTGCAGAAAGGCCGCTTTCAGGTGCGATTTTTACGCTTAATGTGGCGGTTGCAGGAATGCCAAAGCTGAAATTCAAAGAGATACAGTAAGCCAGCATAACGCTGGCTTACTACCAGTATTATACCGGATCGACGGGAACCACGTTTTCACTTGGGTAGCAGCCGAGCACTTTCATTGAACGCGTGGTTTCACTCAGTTCACGAAGTGCTTTGCGCATGCCTTCATCGTTCAGGTTTGCCTGAACATCCAGATAAAACATCTCTTCCCACGGATTGCCGTTAATCGGGCGCGACTCCAGTTTCGTCATAATGAGATTGTGGTTTCTCAGAACCAGCAATGCTTCTACCAGCGCACCGGCTTGTTGGCCTGTTGCCATCAATAATGTTGTTTTCGCCGGAACCTGGTCAGTCACTTCAACTGCTTTACGAGCCAGCACGATGAAACGAGTGATGTTTTGCGTCTGGTTTGCGAGGTTACGTTCCAGCACCTGTAGACCGTACAGCGCGCCACCGGCTTCGCTGCCCAGCGCAGCCACATGTGGTGAGTCAGCCTGAGCGACTTTCTCCATTGCCGCAGAAGTGCTTTCGCAATATTCAATTTTCCAGTTCGGATAGCGGTTAATGAACTGGCTGCATTGCTGGAAAGGTTGCGGATGGCTGTAGACCGTGTGAATAGTCTCTAAATCTGTGGTGCCTTTTACTAATACGCAGTGATCGATGGGAACCGTCATTTCCGCCACGATGGACAAACTGGTGTGCTGCAATAAATCATAGACATCGTTAATTGCGCCTGAGCTAGTGTTTTCTAACGGCACGACGGCGTAATCAGCTTGTCCGGTTTCGACCTGATTGAAAATGTCATGGAATTTGGCGCAGCCACTTTCAATAAATTGTTCAAAATGACGCGCGGCATACTGACGTGCAGCCAGGTGTGAGTAAGAACCTTTCGGGCCAAGAAATGCAATACGCGCTGACTGAGGATTAGTTTTATTAAGATGCTGCTGTAAGAGCGTTTGTTGTGTCAGAACCGAATCTTCAATGATGAGCTGGAACAGGCGAGTAATGTAATGGGCATCAAGATTATGCGTTTTACCCAGAGTAATCAGGCGCTCCAGCAAATCCCGTTCACGATCGATATCGCGTACCGGGCGGTGAGTCGCGAGTTTGGCTTTCCCGACTTCAACAGCCAATAAGCGACGCTCTGACAGCAGCGCCAGCAATTTTACATCCAGGGCGCTGATTTTATCGCGCAGTGCCAGCAAGGGGTTTGTCTCACTCATAACGCTACCTTTTCGAAAGCCATAAAAAAGGCCTCCCGTTTGGGGGAGGCCTGTTTGTTCGTCTTCGCATTCTTTATCACACGACGAATTGCCTCCCATTTAGGGGAAGGTAAAAAAGAATGCGAAGAAAAACGGGAGTAATTTCATGGTTGGTTCCTGATAAGTCAGATAAGTAAGGTACTCGGTCTGTTTTCGCTCTGTCAATAAAAAACGCGCCCGGAGGCGCGTTGTCATGAATGATAAAGCTAACTCATTACTCTTCTTCAGTTTCCGCGATAGCAACGTCTTTCACTGAGCCTGCTGTGCGACGTGCTTCACCCTTGTGTTGCACTTTATTCAACTGCCGCTCCAGTTTGTTAATCAAATCGTTGATAGCCGTATACATATCATCGTGTTTGGCGCTCGCTACGAGCTGGCCATTAGGTGTGTTAATTGTGGCATCAGCCACAAAGCCTTTCGGTTCTTTGGACAGGACAATGTGTGGATTAATTAGATGAGTTTGCCACTTGTCCAGTTTACTTAGACGGTCTGCGACGTGTTGACGAATAGCTGGGGTGATTTCCATTTGCTTGCTGGTAATGTTCATTGTCATAAAGTTACCTCTTGTCTTTCCCGTCTTGGTAACTCCAGCATACCTTTCTGAATGTCAAATTGCGTGATGTAAATCACACAATTTTGTCACTTTTTGTCAGTAAACCCTTTTTGTGAGGCAGAACAGGATCTCTGTTTTTAAAGCTTGTGGAACGGCAAAATAGCGTCCATATTTGATAGGATGACCTGACGCTAAACCGTTTCAGTAAGACGTTTTCAGGCAATAAAAATGGCAGCCAATGGCTGCCATTTTGTTTTTCTAACACGATAAATCAGGTGTTGCTGCTGTTTGCCGCAATAATTTTTGCAACTTTTTCAGCCTGAGCTGGCATTTGCATTTCACGGTAAGCTTGTTCCATCAGCTTCAGACCATCACGGGTGGCTTGAGTATCAGGGAAATCACGCAACATTCCTTCGACACGATTAACTACTGCAACCCACGCGCCGCGTTTAGTGTAGTATTGCGCCACGGAAAGCTCATATTTTGCTAAACGATCTTTCAGGAACACCAAACGCTTAGTGGCATCGGTGACATACTGGCTGTTCGGGTAACCGCGCACCAGCTTAGAGAAATCGTTGAATGCATCGCGCGCATGCTGTGGATCTCGGTCTGAACGATCTACGCCAAAGAAACCTTGTAATGCGCTATCATCTAACGCCATATCCGTCAGACCGCGCATGTAAAGTACGTAGTCAACGTTTGGATGGGTAGGATTTAGGCGCAAAAAGCGATCGATAGCTGCCTGAGCCAGCGGCAAGTCAGCATTCTTGTAGTAAGCGTAAATAAGATCTAACTGCACTTGCTGCGAGTAAGGCCCGAACGGATAACGGTTATCCAGCGCTTCCAGTTGCGTTATCGCCGCTTTAAAGTTACCGTCCTGCAACTTTTGCTGGGCAGTCGCATAGATCTCAGAAGGTGGATTATCAGGAACCTCATCCTTGGAACTGGAGCAACCAGCCAAAGCCAGGCTCAACGTGGCTGCTGCCACCAGATATTTCATACGCGTCATGACGTTTTGACTTTCCTCAGAATGTTATCCGGGAGGCTCTCAGTTCCAGCTCCCGATAAAGACCAGCTACAATAGCACACTATATTAAACGGCATTGCCGTAAAACCCAACGTTAACGAAGAAGCTGTCTATGGCACAACTAGTACAACTCAACGCAACAGTGTCCGAATCTCAACTCGGTCAACGCTTAGATCAAGCTTTGGCCGAATTGTTCCCTGATTATTCACGTTCGCGTATAAAAGAATGGATTCTTGATCAGCGCGTGCTGGTCAATGGCACTATCAGCGACAAACCGAAAGAAAAAGTGTTGGGTGGCGAAAACGTTACTATCAATGCGGAAATTGAGGAAGATGTGCGCTGGGAACCACAAGATATCCCGCTCAATATTGTCTACGAAGATGACGATATTCTGGTGATTAATAAACCGCGTGATTTCGTTGTGCATCCTGGTGCGGGTAACCCTGACGGGACCGTGCTGAATGCATTACTGCATTATTATCCGCCGATTGTCGATGTTCCACGTGCAGGTATTGTTCATCGCCTGGATAAAGACACTACCGGTTTGATGGTAGTGGCGAAAACTGTTCCTGCGCAAACTCACCTGGTTGAAGCTTTGCAATTGCGCGAAATCACACGTGAATATGAAGCGGTCGCAATCGGTCATATGACAGCAGGCGGTACGGTAGAAGAACCAATCAGCCGACATTCAACCAAACGTACGCATATGGCCGTGCATCCGATGGGTAAACCTGCGGTGACGCATTACCGTATTATGGAGCATTTCCGTGTGCACACGCGTTTGCGTTTGCGTCTGGAAACGGGCCGTACTCACCAGATCCGCGTCCATATGGCGCATATTACTCATCCATTGGTAGGCGATCAGCTTTACGGTGGCCGTCCGCGCCCGCCAAAAGGTGCGTCGGAAGAGTTCGTCAACGTACTGCGTAAGTTTGACCGTCAGGCACTGCATGCAACCATGCTGCGTCTTCATCATCCGATCAGCGGTATGTTGATGGAATGGCATGCGCCAATCCCTCAGGATATGGTTGAGCTGATTGAAGCGCTGCGCGTTGATACAGAAATCCATAAGGACCAACTGGACTGGCTATGAGCAAACTGATCGTCCCGCATTGGCCGCTTCCTTCGGGAGTGGCTGCGTGCAGTTCGACACGTATTGGCGGTGTAAGTAAACCGCCTTACGACTCGCTTAATCTGGGCGCTCACTGTGGTGATAACCTGGATGATGTCGAAGAAAACCGTCGTCTGTTTTATTCCGCAGCCGCTTTACCTTCGAAACCCGTTTGGTTAGAGCAGGTACATGGTAAAGATGTACTAAAGCTTACCGGCGAGCCCTACCTGTCTAAGCGCGCCGATGCTTCTTACAGTTCAACGCCAGGTACCGTTTGTGCTGTAATGACAGCAGATTGCCTGCCAGTGCTATTCTGTAATAAAGCAGGAACGGAAGTTGCCGCAGCGCATGCTGGCTGGCGTGGTCTATGCGAAGGCGTTCTTGAAGAGACGGTGGCTTGCTTTAGCGATGCGCCAGAAAACATCATTGCATGGCTTGGCCCTGCTATCGGCCCCGAAGTATTTGAAGTCGGTCCGGAAGTGCGTGAAGCGTTTATGGCTAAAGATATTCAAGCAGATAGTGCGTTTCGCCCGTCCGGGGAAAAATACATCGCGGACATCTACACCCTGGCCCGCCAGCGTTTGTCTGCTATAGGCGTTACCGATATTTATGGCGGTGACCGCTGTACTTACAGCGAAACGAATGATTTTTTCTCGTATCGACGCGACAGAACCACAGGCCGTATGGCAAGTTTCATTTGGCTGATATAACCTATTGAATCAAGACGATCCAGTGCGGGTAACTAACGCTTCAAATATTTCAGGTCATTAACCTTGAATAATTGAGGGATGACCTCATTTAATCTCCAGTAGCAAAATTGACCTGTTTATGGGAGGAGTTATGCGTCTGGATCGTCTTACTAATAAATTCCAGCTTGCTCTCGCCGATGCCCAATCCTTAGCTCTCGGGCACGACAACCAATTTATCGAACCCCTTCACTTGATGAGCGCACTGCTCAATCAGGAAGGCGGATCCGTGCGTCCTTTACTGACATCTGCGGGTGTAAATGCAGGACAGTTGCGTACTGCGATAGAGCAAGCTTTAAGCCGTTTGCCACAAGTTGAAGGAACGGGCGGCGACATTCAGCCTTCACAGGATTTAGTCCGTGCATTAAATCTGTGTGACAAGCTGGCACAAAAACGAAATGACAACTTTATTTCTTCAGAGTTATTTGTTCTGGCCGTGCTTGAATCTCGTGGAACCTTAACTGATTTATTGAAATCAGCGGGTGCGACCACCGCAAATGTGACCACTGCAATTGAGCAAATGCGTGGAGGCGAAAACGTGAATGATCAAGGTGCCGAAGACCAGCGTCAGGCATTGAAAAAATATACTGTCGATCTAACCGAGCGTGCTGAGCTTGGCAAATTAGACCCGGTCATTGGTCGTGATGAAGAAATTCGTCGCACCATTCAGGTATTACAACGTCGTACCAAAAACAACCCGGTGCTTATCGGTGAACCGGGTGTGGGTAAAACAGCCATCGTTGAAGGTTTGGCACAGCGCATTATCAATGGTGAAGTACCGGAAGGTCTGAAAGGGCGTCGGGTGCTGGCATTGGATATGGGCGCGCTGGTGGCCGGTGCGAAATACCGGGGTGAGTTTGAAGAGCGCCTGAAAGGTGTTCTGAATGACCTTTCTAAACAGGAAGGTAATGTCATCCTATTTATTGACGAATTGCACACAATGGTTGGTGCGGGTAAAGCAGACGGGGCCATGGACGCGGGTAATATGCTCAAACCTGCGCTTGCACGGGGTGAATTGCACTGCGTAGGTGCGACAACCCTTGATGAATATCGTCAGTATATAGAGAAGGATGCGGCTCTTGAGCGTCGTTTCCAGAAAGTGTTCGTTGCTGAACCTTCTGTTGAAGACACCATTGCTATTTTGCGTGGGCTGAAAGAGCGCTACGAATTGCACCACCATGTGCAAATTACTGACCCGGCAATCGTTGCGGCTGCGACCTTATCGCATCGCTATATAGCCGACCGTCAGTTGCCGGATAAAGCCATCGACCTTATCGATGAAGCCGCATCCAGCATTCGTATGCAGATTGACTCAAAACCGGAAGAGCTCGATCGTCTTGACCGCCGAATCATCCAGCTCAAACTGGAACAGCAGGCATTGAAGAAAGAGTCTGATGAAGCGAGCCAGAAGCGCTTGAGCATGCTTGAGGAAGAGTTAGATCAGAAAGAGCGCGAATATTCTGTTCTGGAAGAAGAGTGGAAAGCGGAGAAAGCGTCACTTTCTGGTACCCAGACGATTAAAGCTGAGTTGGAACAGGCAAAAATCGCCATTGAGCAAGCTCGTCGTGTTGGTGACCTGGCGCGCATGTCTGAGCTGCAATACGGCAAGATACCTGAGCTGGAGAAACAGCTTGCCGCTGCAACGCAGAGCGAAGGCAAAACCATGCGCCTGCTACGTAATAAAGTTACTGACGCGGAAATTGCGGAAGTCCTGGCGCGTTGGACGGGTATTCCGGTGGCGCGCATGCTTGAAGGTGAGCGAGAGAAATTATTGCGTATGGAGCAACAACTTCATACCCGCGTTATCGGTCAGAATGAGGCGGTAGAGGCTGTATCGAATGCGATTCGTCGCAGTCGTGCCGGTTTGTCTGACCCGAATCGCCCAATTGGGTCATTCCTGTTCCTTGGGCCAACCGGAGTAGGTAAAACCGAACTGTGCAAAACGCTGGCAAACTTTATGTTTGATAGCGACGATGCGATGGTGCGTATCGATATGTCCGAGTTTATGGAAAAACATTCCGTCTCGCGTTTGGTTGGTGCGCCTCCAGGGTATGTAGGTTATGAAGAAGGTGGTTATCTGACAGAAGCGGTCCGTCGTCGCCCTTACTCTGTCATTCTGTTAGATGAAGTAGAGAAGGCGCACCCAGATGTGTTCAATATCTTATTGCAGGTGTTGGACGATGGGCGTTTGACTGACGGGCAGGGGAGAACGGTCGACTTCCGAAATACGGTGGTGATCATGACCTCTAACCTTGGTTCTGATTTGATTCAGGAGCGTTTCGGTGCGCTGGATTATAGCCATATGAAGGATCTGGTTCTTGGTGTTGTCAGCCAGAACTTCCGTCCAGAGTTCGTGAACCGTATTGATGAAGTTGTGGTATTCCACCCGCTGGGTGAGCAGCACATTGCTTCAATTGCACAGATTCAGTTGCAACGTCTGTATAAACGTCTTGAAGAGCGTGGCTACGAAGTCACTATCTCTGATGATGCATTGAAGCTGCTTAGCGAGAATGGTTACGACCCGGTATATGGTGCTCGGCCTTTGAAACGTGCTATCCAGCAACAAATTGAGAACCCGCTGGCTCAGCAAATCTTGTCCGGAGAGCTGATTCCAGGAAAAATGGTGCATCTGGAAGTTAAAGATGACCATATAGTTGCAGTGCAGTAAGTCACAAAAAAGATAAAACGAGCCCTACGGGGCTCGTTTTTGTTTAAAAAACAGGCGATATTAGACTTCTTAGTGGTGGTTTGCCTGGAAAATAGGCGAACGATAAGAATTTTGCATTTTATACTTGTCAGCTTCCAGAAAATCCCTATACTGCGCCTCCACTGACACGGCACAACGGCTTACAAACCGGCCCGTTAGTTGGAGTGAAGCGCAAAATAAACGCTTGACTCTGAAAGAGGAAAGCGTAATATACGCCACCTCGAGTTAGCAAGCGAAAGCGCGTAACTCACTGCTCTTTAACAATTTATCAGACAATCTGTGTGGGCACTCGCAGGATTGATATCTCAGATACCTCCGGGTATCAAAAAAATATCAAGTCTTGAAGAGTGACCAAGCAGTAATTCATTTAGTTGAATTATTACGAAAGTTAATTTTTGAGCACCGCTTACTCATTGTAAGCAAATCAAGCTTTTAATTGAAGAGTTTGATCATGGCTCAGATTGAACGCTGGCGGCAGGCCTAACACATGCAAGTCGAGCGGCAGCGGGAAGTAGCTTGCTACTTTGCCGGCGAGCGGCGGACGGGTGAGTAATGTCTGGGAAACTGCCTGATGGAGGGGGATAACTACTGGAAACGGTAGCTAATACCGCATAACGTCTTCGGACCAAAGAGGGGGACCTTCGGGCCTCTTGCCATCAGATGTGCCCAGATGGGATTAGCTAGTAGGTGAGGTAATGGCTCACCTAGGCGACGATCCCTAGCTGGTCTGAGAGGATGACCAGCCACACTGGAACTGAGACACGGTCCAGACTCCTACGGGAGGCAGCAGTGGGGAATATTGCACAATGGGCGCAAGCCTGATGCAGCCATGCCGCGTGTATGAAGAAGGCCTTCGGGTTGTAAAGTACTTTCAGCGAGGAGGAAGGCATTGTGGTTAATAACCGCAGTGATTGACGTTACTCGCAGAAGAAGCACCGGCTAACTCCGTGCCAGCAGCCGCGGTAATACGGAGGGTGCAAGCGTTAATCGGAATTACTGGGCGTAAAGCGCACGCAGGCGGTTTGTTAAGTCAGATGTGAAATCCCCGGGCTCAACCTGGGAACTGCATTTGAAACTGGCAAGCTTGAGTCTTGTAGAGGGGGGTAGAATTCCAGGTGTAGCGGTGAAATGCGTAGAGATCTGGAGGAATACCGGTGGCGAAGGCGGCCCCCTGGACAAAGACTGACGCTCAGGTGCGAAAGCGTGGGGAGCAAACAGGATTAGATACCCTGGTAGTCCACGCCGTAAACGATGTCGACTTGGAGGTTGTTCCCTTGAGGAGTGGCTTCCGGAGCTAACGCGTTAAGTCGACCGCCTGGGGAGTACGGCCGCAAGGTTAAAACTCAAATGAATTGACGGGGGCCCGCACAAGCGGTGGAGCATGTGGTTTAATTCGATGCAACGCGAAGAACCTTACCTACTCTTGACATCCACAGAATTCGGCAGAGATGCCTTAGTGCCTTCGGGAACTGTGAGACAGGTGCTGCATGGCTGTCGTCAGCTCGTGTTGTGAAATGTTGGGTTAAGTCCCGCAACGAGCGCAACCCTTATCCTTTGTTGCCAGCGGTCCGGCCGGGAACTCAAAGGAGACTGCCAGTGATAAACTGGAGGAAGGTGGGGATGACGTCAAGTCATCATGGCCCTTACGAGTAGGGCTACACACGTGCTACAATGGCGCATACAAAGAGAAGCGACCTCGCGAGAGCAAGCGGACCTCATAAAGTGCGTCGTAGTCCGGATCGGAGTCTGCAACTCGACTCCGTGAAGTCGGAATCGCTAGTAATCGTAGATCAGAATGCTACGGTGAATACGTTCCCGGGCCTTGTACACACCGCCCGTCACACCATGGGAGTGGGTTGCAAAAGAAGTAGGTAGCTTAACCTTCGGGAGGGCGCTTACCACTTTGTGATTCATGACTGGGGTGAAGTCGTAACAAGGTAACCGTAGGGGAACCTGCGGTTGGATCACCTCCTTACCTGAAAGATACGAACTTGCGTAGTGCTCACACAGATTGTCTGATAGAAAACGAGCAGTAAAACCTTATAGGCTTGTAGCTCAGGTGGTTAGAGCGCACCCCTGATAAGGGTGAGGTCGGTGGTTCAAGTCCACTCAGGCCTACCAAATTCTCGCCTGTCCTGCATTACAGCATCACTCACATACTTTAAGTATGCTACGTGACGCTGCGCTTTGGCCAGCCATGAATTATTGGTAAATCAAAGGTTTTACGAAATCGATGGGGCTATAGCTCAGCTGGGAGAGCGCCTGCCTTGCACGCAGGAGGTCAGCGGTTCGATCCCGCTTAGCTCCACCATTATTTCACGCTCATTCAATATCTCAAAACTGACTTATCAGTCATGTTTGAGATATTTGCTCTTTAAAAATCCGGAACAAGCTGAAAATTGAAACGACACACTGTTTCCTTTCTCCGTAATAAGAAAGGAAGTGAGGTGTGTTCGAGTCTCTCAAATTTTCACGACACCGACTGTTGTCTCACGAGACACCTTCGGGTTGTGAGGTTAAGCGACTAAGCGTACACGGTGGATGCCCTGGCAGTCAGAGGCGATGAAGGACGTGCTAATCTGCGATAAGCGTCGGTAAGGTGATATGAACCGTTATAACCGACGATTTCCGAATGGGGAAACCCAGTGCAATCCGTTGCACTATCGTTAAGTGAATACATAGCTTAACGAAGCGAACCGGGGGAACTGAAACATCTAAGTACCCCGAGGAAAAGAAATCAACCGAGATTCCCCCAGTAGCGGCGAGCGAACGGGGAGCAGCCCAGAGTCTGAATCAGTTTGTGTATTAGTGGAAGCGTCTGGAAAGTCGCAGGGTACAGGGTGATACTCCCGTACACAAAAATACACCTTCTGTGAACTCGAAGAGTAGGGCGGGACACGTGGTATCCTGTCTGAATATGGGGGGACCATCCTCCAAGGCTAAATACTCCTGACTGACCGATAGTGAACCAGTACCGTGAGGGAAAGGCGAAAAGAACCCCGGCGAGGGGAGTGAAACAGAACCTGAAACCGTGTACGTACAAGCAGTGGGAGCCTCTTTAATGGGGTGACTGCGTACCTTTTGTATAATGGGTCAGCGACTTATATTCTGTAGCAAGGTTAACCGTATAGGGGAGCCGCAGGGAAACCGAGTCTTAACTGGGCGTTAAGTTGCAGGGTATAGACCCGAAACCCGGTGATCTAGCCATGGGCAGGTTGAAGGTTGGGTAACACTAACTGGAGGACCGAACCGACTAATGTTGAAAAATTAGCGGATGACTTGTGGCTGGGGGTGAAAGGCCAATCAAACCGGGAGATAGCTGGTTCTCCCCGAAAGCTATTTAGGTAGCGCCTCGTGAACTCATCTTCGGGGGTAGAGCACTGTTTCGGCTAGGGGGCCATCCCGGCTTACCAACCCGATGCAAACTACGAATACCGAAGAATGTTATCACGGGAGACACACGGCGGGTGCTAACGTCCGTCGTGAAGAGGGAAACAACCCAGACCGCCAGCTAAGGTCCCAAAGTCATGGTTAAGTGGGAAACGATGTGGGAAGGCACAGACAGCCAGGATGTTGGCTTAGAAGCAGCCATCATTTAAAGAAAGCGTAATAGCTCACTGGTCGAGTCGGCCTGCGCGGAAGATGTAACGGGGCTAAACCATGCACCGAAGCTGCGGCAGCGACGCTTATGCGTTGTTGGGTAGGGGAGCGTTCTGTAAGCCGTCGAAGGTGGCCTGTGAGGGCTGCTGGAGGTATCAGAAGTGCGAATGCTGACATAAGTAACGATAAAGCGGGTGAAAAGCCCGCTCGCCGGAAGACCAAGGGTTCCTGTCCAACGTTAATCGGGGCAGGGTGAGTCGACCCCTAAGGCGAGGCCGAAAGGCGTAGTCGATGGGAAACAGGTTAATATTCCTGTACTCGGTGTTACTGCGAAGGGGGGACGGAGAAGGCTATGTTGGCCGGGCGACGGTTGTCCCGGTTTAAGCATGTAGGCGGGAAGTTTAGGTAAATCCGGACTTCTGTATAACGCTGAGGTGTGACGACGAGGCACTACGGTGCTGAAGTGACAAATGCCCTGCTTCCAGGAAAAGCCTCTAAGCATCAGGTAACATCAAATCGTACCCCAAACCGACACAGGTGGTCAGGTAGAGAATACCAAGGCGCTTGAGAGAACTCGGGTGAAGGAACTAGGCAAAATGGTGCCGTAACTTCGGGAGAAGGCACGCTGTCGGTAAGTGAAACCCCTCGCGGGTGGAGCTGAAGGCAGTCGAAGATACCAGCTGGCTGCAACTGTTTATTAAAAACACAGCACTGTGCAAACACGAAAGTGGACGTATACGGTGTGACGCCTGCCCGGTGCCGGAAGGTTAATTGATGGGGTTAAGCGCAAGCTGAAGCTCTTGATCGAAGCCCCGGTAAACGGCGGCCGTAACTATAACGGTCCTAAGGTAGCGAAATTCCTTGTCGGGTAAGTTCCGACCTGCACGAATGGCGTAATGATGGCCAGGCTGTCTCCACCCGAGACTCAGTGAAATTGAAATCGCTGTGAAGATGCAGTGTACCCGCGGCAAGACGGAAAGACCCCGTGAACCTTTACTATAGCTTGACACTGAACACTGGTCCTTGATGTGTAGGATAGGTGGGAGGCTTTGAAGCGAGGACGCCAGTTCTTGTGGAGCCAACCTTGAAATACCACCCTTTAATGGCTGGTGTTCTAACGTAGACCCGTGATCCGGGTTGCGGACAGTGTCTGGTGGGTAGTTTGACTGGGGCGGTCTCCTCCTAAAGCGTAACGGAGGAGCACGAAGGTTAGCTAATCACGGTCGGACATCGTGAGGTTAGTGCAAAGGCATAAGCTAGCTTGACTGCGAGAGTGACGGCTCGAGCAGGTGCGAAAGCAGGTCTTAGTGATCCGGTGGTTCTGAATGGAAGGGCCATCGCTCAACGGATAAAAGGTACTCCGGGGATAACAGGCTGATACCGCCCAAGAGTTCATATCGACGGCGGTGTTTGGCACCTCGATGTCGGCTCATCACATCCTGGGGCTGAAGTAGGTCCCAAGGGTATGGCTGTTCGCCATTTAAAGTGGTACGCGAGCTGGGTTTAGAACGTCGTGAGACAGTTCGGTCCCTATCTGCCGTGGGCGCTGGAGAATTGAGGGGGGCTGCTCCTAGTACGAGAGGACCGGAGTGGACGCATCACTGGTGTTCGGGTTGTCATGCCAATGGCATTGCCCGGTAGCTAAATGCGGAAAAGATAAGCGCTGAAAGCATCTAAGCGCGAAACTTGCCCCGAGATGAGTTCTCCCTGAGCCTTTAAGGCTCCTGAAGGAACGTTGAAGACGACGACGTTGATAGGCTGGGTGTGTAAGCGTAGCGATACGTTGAGCTAACCAGTACTAATGATCCGTGAGGCTTAACCTTACAACACCGAAGGTGTTTTGGTGAGAGAGATTTGATTTTAATTTTCAGCTGAATTCCGGATTTAGGTTAACGGTCACCCGGGAGGTGACGGTTAATGAAACAGAATATGCCTGGCGGCACTAGCGCGGTGGTCCCACCTGACCCCATGCCGAACTCAGAAGTGAAACGCCGTAGCGCCGATGGTAGTGTGGGGTCTCCCCATGCGAGAGTAGGGAACTGCCAGGCTCCAATCAAGTAAGAAGCCCTGCACTGACGTGCAGGGCTTTTTGCCGTCTGCGATAAATCTAATATTTGGCAAGTTGCCATATTGTGTAGCCGGTAGCTGCACCGGCTATGTCCCAAGTGAAATCTTTCCAGCTCCATCCGCTTCCTGCTTGACGGCTATCCCATAGTTCTTTTGTCGCTCCCAGACTCACTGAAAATAAGAAACCGAAGTTAGCGCTACGGGCATCACTCCAGCCCTGACGTTGCCCATACTCATTGCCCGCTGCGGATAAAATAGCGGAGGCGATAAAGTGCTGTGCTTTATCCTGACCATACCACTGGTCTTGCGCCATATGGCTGCAACCACTAAGCAGAAATATTGAGGGGAGCAAAAAACGGAGCATTCATTATCCTCAGAGTATAAAAAAGCCCTGCAAGCAGGGCTATTTAGTATAACTAATGAATTACAGAATACGACTAATCAACCGGTCGATACGGATACGGCGTAAACGCCGAATAAGCTTACGTACTTTGATGGGATATTCCGCAATACTCTGCAAATCACGGTAGTGTTTAACTACGGTGGTGTGAGTACGGATTAAATCTAATTCATGATCACGCTGAGCAGTCAGTTCCTGTTTAGGATCATGAATTAGAATTGCGTTCTCCAGATCCAGGCGCCATGCTCTCGGGTTAAGGTTATTACCCGTCAACAGCATCCACTCGTTATCAACCCACATGCCTTTCAGGTGGTAGCTGTTATCGTCGTCTTTCCATAGTCGAACAATCAATTGCCCACTATTTACATAATATTGTAGGCGGCTCAGGAAACGACGAAGGTTAATTTCATAAAGGTAAGGTAACGCACCGATTATCTTAAACGGTTGATCTTCTGGAATATAAAAATCATTCGCCGTTTTATCACCGACAATAATCTCGACGCTTTTTCCTTCACGCAACAGCTGAATAATATTGCGAACCAGTACCGCAGGCAGATTAAAATAAGGTGTGCAAATAACCAGCTTATTTTCGGTGCATGGCATTAAGTGGTAGATAGTTTTATTCAGCAGGCTTGTTTTACCCAGCCCAACTAAAGGCGTAACGGCTAACTGCTCGTTATCGGCATTGCCCTGAAAATGAAAACTGGCGTCACGTAGTTCTTGGCGGAACAAACGAATGTCATTTTTAATCTCTGGGCTTTTAGGTCGATGTTGTCTATCCAGACGATGTACAGCGCGACCGCCCACCAGATTTTCTTGCATCCAGTTATACATGACATCAGAAAGCTGCGTATTACAGATAACCTGATAACGGTCATAACGATACTTATCATGCTGATGAAGATAAACATCATTCACGCTGGCGCCGCTATAGATGACGCAGTCATCAACAATAAAACCTTTAAAATGCAGAACGCCTAAAGCTTCACGCGTATTTACCGGTACACCAAATACGGGAATATCAACGCCGGGATATTCCTCGGTCATACGGTGATACCAGTCTGCATTAGTGTTTGTTGCTGCAGCGCCAATTCGGCCTCGTTGGGCGCGATGCCAGTCCACCAGGACCGTCACTTCAAGTTCCGGGCGTTGCTGTTTTGCCTGGTAGAGTGCCGTTAACACAGCTTTACCGGCGTCATCTTGTTCAAGATAAAGTGCAACAATACAGATGCGATGAGTGGCACTAGCAATTTTTTGCAGCAGGACTTCACGGAAATCCGCTGGGGAGAAAAGGGTTTCTACATCATCAACTGACTGAGAAAGCTTCGGCAATTGGGCAAGGTGTTGTTGATGTTTATTTCGTTTAAATTTAGACAACATCACAGTGCGTATCTTCTCTATTCATTGGATGGCCTTCTGCAAAATCCAGACGTCAGAACTTGCTGATAATACCACTACTGACCTACAAAGTGAGTAAGTTTTCCAATACCTTACTCACGAATCTATGCTTTGCATCAATGGAAGAGTCAGGCTAACGATGCCATCTTCCAGTTGTATATCGACATCAAATCCGAGTTTGCGCGCCAGAGAGACCATACCGCGGTTGTTAGGCATCGTAATGCCGTTCAGTCTTTGAAGCCCATGTTCACGGGTATAGGCAATCAACTTTTCCAGTAGACGGCGCCCTAACCCTAAACCTTTCAAATCAGAGCGCACAAGAACGGCAAATTCCGCATCAATGTTGTCTGGGTCTGAAATTGCCCGCGTGACGCCAATAATCTCGCTGGTACCTTTTTGTTGGCGAACAGCCACAAAAGCCATTTCTCGATCGTAGTCGATTTGCGTCATGTTGGCTAAATCTTCGTGGGTAAATTCGTTGATCTCACTAAAATATCGGTAGTAAAGATCCTCTTTGGTGACCAGAGAAATAAACTGCTGGAGCAAAGGTTCATCTTCTGGAAGGATCGGGCGGAACAGACAATGTTCGCCGTTCTTGAGTGTCACTTTTTCTTCAAGCTGATAAGGATAAGGGCGGATTGCCAGACGAGTTTCTGGATTGCCTTCGAATTTCTCAAGCTGCAACGTCACATCCAAAAGAGTGAATTCATTACCTGAGGCCAAGAGGGGGTGAATATCCAGACGACGTATTTCCGGGCAATCGACAATCAGATTTGAAACCTGCACTAAAACCTGGCTAATTCCTGGAACATCCAGCGGACGTAATGCGCTTCGCCCCCGAATCTTGCCGCTTTTTATCGCCTGAATGACAAGATAGCGGGCAAGATTCATGTTCAGTGGAGGCAAAGCGACCACCGCTTGTTGGTCTGGCCGCCATTCAACCCCTCCTTCGCCAAGCATAATCAATGGCCCAAAGACCGGGTCATGTTCGACCACAATCCGCAATTCCTGAGCGCCTGCACGGTTTGCCATACTTTGAACTAATAGACCGTGAATACGTGCCTGCGGCCAGGTCATTTTTACACGATCGATGATGGCATCGGCGGCTTGCTGAACCTCTGAAGCTGTTCTCAAATACAGCATTACCCCCTGAACTTCCGACTTATGAGGAATGTCTGGAGAACGCAGTTTCAGCGCAACGGGGTAACCGATTTGCTCGGCAATATGCACGGCTTCTGCACTATCTCCGGCAATCCAGGTTGGCAGAGTGTTAAGACCATAAGCCTGTAAAATGGGGCGCACTTCATGAGTATCGAGGGAAGTTGCGCCTTCACCAAGTGCTTGTTGGAGGAGATGATGAGCCTCGCTGGCATTGGCTTTTAGATTGGCTGGCAGAGCGGGTGTTTCACGCAACTGTTTCTGGTTACGGCGATATTCAACCATATGCATAAAGGCGGTAACCGCGCCTTCAGGTGTGCGATAAGTGGGAATACTCGCATCGCTGAATAAACGTCTGGCTTCCTGAGATGAAAATTCGCCGCACCAGTTGGTAATTAATGTGATGTACTTGCCGCGCGGATGTCGTCGAATAAGGTCAATTAGTGCCACTGCGCTTACCGTTCCGGGTGCTGCAGCGCTTGGAGCGTGAATAATCATCAGCGCATCAAAATCCTGGCTATCCAACAATGTTTCAACCGCATGGATATATCGCTCCGGAGTAGCATCATCGCGTAAATCCAACGGATTGCCACTTTCCACGCCGATCGGCAGCTTACTCTTGAGCGTATTAAGAATTTCTTCACTTAGAGTGGCTAGTTTTCCGTTTCGTAGCCATAACTCATCCAGCGCCAGCGCCGCCGGTGCAGCACCATTGCTGACAATCATTAAGCGCTCGCCGCGTAGGGGGCGCATGTGGCTTAACGTTTCTACTGCTGAAAAAAGTTCATGCGTATCCTGAACGCGTAATAGACCTGCGCGCTGAATGGCCGCATCCCACGCAGCATCAAGCCCGAGATGTGTTTTAAGCAGCTCTTGTGCTTTAGCGCTCCTGCCACTTTTAATCACCAAAATGGGTTTATTCCGCGAAGCGCTTCGAGCCGCTGAAACAAAACGCCGTGCATCACTTAAATGCTCAAGGTAAAGCAAAATAGCGCTGGTTTTGGTATCGCGTGCCAGGTAATCCAACAGCTCATCAACATCTATATCAAGGCTGTCACCGAGTGCGATAAACCATGAGAATCCCATTTCCCGTTGCTGAGCCCAATCCAGAATAGTGTTGGAAACTGCTGCTGATTGCGAAATAAATGCCAGTTTGCCCTTCTGAATGGGGACGGGGGAAAAGCTCGCGTTTAGCCCTTGCCACGGTACAAGCAGACCAAGGCTATTTGGCCCTAGCAAACGCATCTGCCATTGAGTGGCACACGCTAACAATTCTGGTAATTGATCGGGGGGAGCAGAAAGGATAATGCAGGCTTTACAACCTTTTTGACCAAGCGATTGCAGCAATTCGAGGTTACGTTTGGAATGAGTACAAATGATGCCGAGATCCGGAGGGAAGGGGAGATTTTCGATATCAGGCCAGGCAAGAACCCCACAAACCGCTTTATGGCTTGGAGTCACAGGCATTACCGGGCCATTAAAACCCCCGGCAAGCAGATTGCGCATCATTAAATAGCCTGCGCGATCTGTTTTCGCAGAAGCGCCGATCACAGCAATTGATTTGGGGCGCAGTAGCGCCTCCAGCCCACGTTGACTCATTGCTCACTCCCCTGAGAATTAACTCAGTGAGTTTAAACGCTTTCTGGCTCTGCTGCTGTGACGCTGGATTGATGATGGGGTTTGCCTGCCAGATATCGCTCACGAAATAGCGTGAAATGTTCCGTCAAACCTCTGGCTGCATGTTCATCATCTGCGAGTGCAAGGAGTGCAGCGGCAACTTCTGCAGTGCAATATTGCCCATCGGCATGCGCTTCACGTAGCCGATAGGCAGAAACAATACTTAAATCCACAGAAATAACCGGGAGCCCGTCAAGATACGGGCTTTTGCGAAACATCTTACGAGCTTCGGTCCATGTGCCGTCCAGCATAATAAATAGCGGTGGCTTGCCACTTTTTGGCGGCGTGGTCAGCACTTCGCGCCCAGGACTTGCGTACGAGGCGGGGAAGACCACCATGGGTTGATAGTCCGGTGAGCTGACCAAATCGAGCAGCGCCTGCGGTGGCTCAGTTCGCGACCATTGGAACGCTTCGGTATCCGGTAGAATATCTGCGATAAGTCTGCCCGTGTTGCTGGGTTTCATAGGCTCGGTGTCAAACATGACCAAACAGAAACGGCTACGTGCTTTCTGCGGTGTTAGCGTTTCGCATAAGCACTGTTTAAGGGGCAATAGGCAGCGCTGGCAGCGGCGAATGCGGTTACCACGAGCAAGAAAAGGGCGAGTTGCACGCGCCAGGCGTTCGGCACGAAGACGTAGGACGGCGTTTTCAGTCATCAGATAAACAAGTCTAAAAACGCCATTCTAACGTAGATGAAGTGCGCGGGTACAAAGAAACGTACCCGTGAACTTAGAGATTTTCGTTCAGCCAGCTATCAAAGGGGGCTTTCGGCATCGCGCCATTAAGCATATCGACCATTTCACCTTTCTTGAACACCATAATGGTCGGAATACTGCGAATATGGAAACGAGCACTTAGTGCAGGCTCAGCTTCAGTATTGACCTTAACGAAACGTACTTTGCCACTGCGCTCTTCTGCCACATCTTCAAAGATAGGGGCAAAGTTAACGCAAGGTCCGCACCACGGTGCCCAGAAATCGATAACGACGGGTAAATCGTCTTGCAGCAATTTATCCAGAGTTTCGCTGGTGGCATTGATCACTTCGCCATCAAACAGGTCATGACCACAACGGCCACATTTCGCACCGTCATCGATGCGCTCATCAGGAATGCGATTAGTCGCCTGGCAGGCGGCACAAACGGTATTCATAACTAACCTCTAAAGGATATGTTGTCCAAAAATGTTCAAATAAAGAGCTGGTGTTTCTAATATGTTAAATATTATCAGCGAATAATCGAGCGTCAGCAAAGTGATTTATTCGATGAATACAATAGTTAGGGGCTTTTGACCGAAGTTAATGGCTAACCAGTGCCACATCGGGTAATCTGCGCGCCACGCGCTCAGCCAGGTGGAGAGAAGAATGAACGACGAATTTAAAGGTAAAAGCGGCAAGGTCAAAGTGATGTATGTCCGCGGTGACGATGACAGCGATAAACGCAGCCAAAACCCGCGCACAGGTAAAGGTGGTGGGCGTCCTGCAGCACCGTCACGGGGTGAGGGCCGACGTGGCCCACGTCGCGATGATAAACCTGGCGCTGGGCGCGAGCGGAATCGTGGTGACGATCGTGACGATCGCGGTGATAACCCGTGGCGTACGGTTTCCCGTCCACCAAGAGAAGAAGTAGCAGAAACGGGCGAACAAATGGGTGCCAATGGCAGACCAATTGTTGACCCGGAAGTGATTCGCCGCCAACGAGCGGAAGAGACACGTGTGTACGGCGAGAATGCTTGTCAGGCGCTGTTCTTGAGCCGCCCTGATTGCATCGTACGCGCCTGGTTCATCCAGAGCGTCACGCCGCGCTTCAAAGAAGCTCTGCGTTGGATGGCTGCAAACCGTAAAGCCTATCATGTGGTTGATGATGCTGAGTTGGTTAAAGCATCAGGCACAGAACACCACGGTGGCGTTTGCTTCATCATCAAAAAGCGTCGCGGCATCACTGTTCCTGGCTGGTTATCTAAAGCCGGTGAAGAAGATTGTGTGTTGGCGCTGGAAAACGTGGCTAACCCGCACAACCTCGGCGGCATTATGCGCAGCTGTGCACATTTCGGTGTGAAAGGTTTGCTGGTGGAAGATGCGGCAATGCTGGAGTCGGGTGCTGCGATTCGTACTGCTGAAGGTGGTGCGGAACACGTTGAAGCGATCAGCGGTGAGACGTTCGAAGACGGCCTGGAGCAATTCCGTAAAGCCGGTTACGCGATTGTCACGACATCAAGTCATAAAGGTACTCCGCTTTTCAACGCTGAGTTGCCAAAGAAAATGGTTCTGGTGTTAGGGCAAGAACGTGAAGGCGTTTCCGATGCGACCTTTGAAAACGCAGATATGAGCGTTGCGATTAGTGGCACCGGGAATGTCGAAAGCCTGAACGTATCAGTGGCAACAGGTGTGTTGCTGGCTGAATGGTGGCGTCAAAATAAAGCGTAATGCTTTGTGAATGACCGTGCTAAAAAGCCAGCGAAAGCTGGCTTTTTTGTCTCTATTACTCAGGCAATACTGGCGTCCAGTCAATTACTGGCTGGTTGCGTTCGGTCAAATACTGATTGGTTTTGGAGAAGTGCCCGCAGCCCAGAAAACCGCGGTGTGCGGATAACGGTGAAGGGTGAGGCGCCTGTAAAACGTGATGACGTTGCCTGTCGATAATGCTGCCTTTCTTCTGTGCATGTGAACCCCACAGCAAAAAGACCACGCCTTCACAATGTTCGTTTATCAGAGCAATCACTTTATCGGTGAATGTCTCCCAGCCCAATTTCGCATGCGAATGTGCATTACCCGCTTCGACGGTTAATACGGTATTTAGCAGCAGAACGCCCTGACGCGCCCAGCTTTCGAGATAACCGTGGTTTGGTCGCGCAAAATCAGCGATGTCGCTCTGCAACTCTTTATACATATTCGCTAATGAAGGAGGCACTGCCACACCAGGCAGGACAGAAAAAGCCAGCCCATGAGCTTGCCCGGGGCCGTGATAAGGGTCTTGCCCAAGGATCACTACTTTCACGTCACTTAATTCAGTGAAACGAAAAGCATTGAAAACATCTTTTTGCGGTGGATAAACCGTCACGCCAGCAGCGCGTCGTTCAGCAACCGTTGTCAGTGTGCTGATGAAATAGGGTTGTTGCTTTTCTTGCGCCAGCACATCGTGCCAGGTGAGGGGGGTAGTCATCTCGCTCTCCTGCGATTCGGGATGGCACTAGCTTAACCACTTCTTTCTACTAAGCAAAATGGATGCGTCACGGTGAGAGGGAATGTTTAAAAAAATTTGAAAATTTACATAATTTTTAATTTTAACTAGATTGGCTAAGTTGATGTAAAACAAATAAATGATATCATAGCCACATTAGGTGAAGGGTTTTAATTGATTTAAATCAAAGTTTGGCGACTGTTTGGCTGGTATATAGATCAGCAACGCAACAATGGTTTTACCAATGAGCCAGTTTATGGCCCGAAATAGAATCACAAAATTAGCCCATAGGGAGAAATAAAATGATTACTGGTATCCAAATTACTAAAGCTGCAAATGATTCACTTCTGAACTCAATCTGGTTGCTGGACAACGAAAAAGGCGAAGCGCGTTGTGTTTGTGCTAAAGCTGATTTTGCTGAAGATGAAGTGGTAGAAGTGAGCAAATTAGGTGAGTTCGAATATCGCGAAATCGCGGTAGAAGCAAAACCTGAAGTTCGTGTGGAGGGCGGTCAGCACCTGAACGTGAACGTTTTGCGTCGCGAAACGCTGGAAGATGCTGTTAAACATCCAGAAAAATACCCACAGCTGACCATTCGTGTGTCTGGCTATGCGGTACGTTTCAACTCACTGACTGCTGAACAACAGCGTGATGTTATCGCACGTACTTTCACTGCAAGCCTTTAATTTATAAAATATTTAAAAGCCGGTGCTATATGCACCGGCTTTTTTTATGGCTTAGAGTAAGTAACTGTTATGAAAGCGTTAAAAGTCAGGCTTTACACATAAAAAAACCGCCTCAGTGGAAACGGTTTTTTGAAGTGCTGATGAATTATTCAGCTGAGTCGGTTTTTGCGCTGCTTGGTTTGCGGCGTTTACCCACATTCTTCTTATCGCGCAGACGGACTTTCACGCGCGGTTTTTCTTTATCTTCTTTTTTCTTCTCTTCGCGTTTAGCGAGCACTTTCTTCGACGGCTTACCAGTAAGTTTCTCACTTGGCGCACGCGTTGTTGGGCGCAGCTCATCAATAACACGTGATTTCATTGGCTCTTTCATGTAGCGAGTGACTTTGCCAAGCAGCAAATGGTCATGTGCTTCAACCAAAGAAATCGCGGTACCTTTGAGGCCAGCGCGGCCGGTACGCCCAATACGGTGCAGATAGGTATCCGCTGTACGCGGCATATCGAAGTTGAATACATGGCTCACTTCAGGAATATCAATCCCACGAGCGGCAACGTCGGTCGCAATCAGCACGTTTACGCGGCCATCCGTCAAACGTTTGATCGCTTCGGTGCGCTTCATTTGCACCATTTCGCCTTCGAGATAGCAGGTATTGATACCCGCTTCACGCAGCCATGCAACCAGCTCATGCACACGGTCACGTTTACGCACAAAGACGATGGAACGCGTGGTTTCTGGTTGTTGGAGCAAATGCACCAGCAGCGCGGTTTTGTGCTCAACGTTATCTGCGCGGTAGTACCATTGATGGATTTTCTTGCGCTCGCGAGTTGAAGACGTTGCAGAAACCTCTACCGGATCTTCTAACAAACGCTCTGCGAAATCTTTAATCGCATCGCCTTCAAGCGTTGCTGAGAACAGCATCGTTTGTTTGCGCCAGCGCGTTTCAGCAGCAATGGTTTCGATATCCTGCGCAAAGCCCAGATCCAGCATACGATCGGCTTCATCAAGAATCAGTGTCTCTACCGCACGGCAATCAAAGTTTTCTTCTTTGATGTATTGCAGCAGGCGACCTGTCGTTGCAACAACGATATCCTGATTCTCGCTAAACACTTCCGCGTGGTTCATGTAAGCCACGCCACCGGTGATCGTTGCGATATCAAGATGAGTATGTTTTGCCAGTTCACGAGCATGATCGGCCACTTGCATTGCCAGTTCACGCGTTGGCGTGACGATCAAAATACGTGGTGGGCCAGATTTCTTACGCGGGAAATCGACCAAATGCTGTAACACAGGCAGCAAATAAGCGGCTGTTTTACCGGTACCGGTTGGAGCGGAACCGAGGACATCACGCCCTTCAAGTGCAGGTGGAATGGCGGCAGCCTGAATAGCTGTCGGGCGGGTAAAGCCCTTGTCCTGGAGCGCGAGCAACAGGCTCTCGTCAAGTTCCAGTTCGGAAAAAGTGGTTACAGTCATGGTCTTCCTCTATGTAGGGCGCCGATTATAGACGTTATGGCTGCGATCTTCATCTGTTTGTGTGGATAACTGACGCTTTTCCTGGCAGCAAGTTTCCCCTATGCTACACCCGTTTCTCTACAGGGTAGCTAAGATGTGCAGTCAAAAAGCAGTATTGCGTCGCGATGGATTCACCTTTAAACAGTTCTTTGTCGCGCACGATCGTTGCGCAATGAAAGTCGGTACCGATGGTACATTGCTGGGCGCCTGGGTGCCTGTATCGAATGTGACCAGCGTATTAGATATTGGTACCGGAAGCGGTTTGCTGGCGTTAATGCTGGCACAGCGTACCCCAGACAATGTCACAATTGACGCCGTGGAGCTGGACCCTATTGCCGCTGAACAGGCTGCGGAAAATGCCAGAGGCTGCCAGTGGGCATCGCGTATTACAGTGCATTGCGCAGATATTCGTGAATGGGCACAGAAGGCGACACAACGCTACTCGCTGATTGTCAGCAATCCACCGTTTTTTACGCAGGGCAGTGATTGCGCGTCACCTGAACGTGCTCAGGCTCGTTACACCACTACGCTTGATCACAACGCATTGTTAAGCAGTGCGGCGCAGCTTATTACCGAAGATGGTTTTTTCTGTGTGATCATGCCGGAAACTTCAGGAACGGTATTTACCGAGATGGCGAAAAATCAGGGGTGGTTTGTGCGTTATCGTACGGATATCGCTGATAACGAAACGCGTCTGCCGCATCGTGTGATGCTGGCACTTTCGCCTTCGGATGGGGAGTACTTTACTGAACGGTTAACCATTCGCGGGCCAGACCAACAATATTCCGAAGGCTACTGCGGCCTGACCCAGGATTTCTACTTATTTATGTAAAGCGGTGAAAGAATGCTTGGCCCGGAGTTTTCCGCTAAATCCGGGTAATCCAGCGTATAGTGCAGGCCCCGGCTTTCTTTACGCATCATGGCGCAGCGAACAATCAACTCTGCAACCTGCACCAGGTTGCGCAGTTCCAGCAGATTATTTGAGACACGGAAGTTGGCGTAGTACTCGTCGATCTCCTGCTGCAACATGGTGATGCGGCGCAATGCCCGTTCCAGGCGACGAGTTGAACGTACAATACCGACGTAATCCCACATAAATAGACGAAGCTCATGCCAGTTGTGCTGGATAACAACTTGCTCATCCGGGTTATCAACGCGGCTATCATCCCAGTCCGGTAACGACCTGGAAATGCGCGCGTAAGGCATTCGCTTAATAATATCCTCTGCTGCAGACCAACCATAAACCAGGCATTCCAGCAATGAATTTGATGCCATACGGTTTGCACCATGCAGACCGGTATAGGTCACTTCACCAATAGCGTATAAACCGTCAACATCAGTACGCCCATTTTCATCGACCATCACGCCACCGCAGGTATAGTGCGCTGCAGGCACGACCGGCACTGGCTCTTTGGTGAGATCGATTCCCAGTCCCATCAGTTTTTCATAAATAGTCGGGAAGTGATGACGTACAAATTCCGCAGGCTTGTGGCTAATATCCAGATACATGCAATCTGCGCCCAGACGCTTCATCTCATGATCGATAGCGCGAGCCACAATATCCCGAGGTGCAAGTTCACCGCGCTCATCAAAGTCCGGCATAAAGCGGCTGCCATCCGGGCGCTTGAGATAAGCGCCTTCGCCGCGCAGCGCTTCGGTCAACAGGAAATTCCGCGCCTGTGGATGGAAGAGGGCGGTTGGATGGAACTGATTAAACTCCAGATTAGCTACGCGACAGCCAGCACGCCAGGCCATAGCAATACCATCGCCGGAAGAGATGTCCGGGTTTGTGGTGTACTGATAAACTTTTGATGCACCGCCGGTCGCTAACACCACCGCTTTTGTACGGCAAGTTTCAACCTTTTCGCGATTACGGTTCCAGATCCAGGCCCCCACCACACGACGGGTACCCGGTAGGCCGATTTTATCCGACACAATAAGGTCGACGGCGTTACTCCGCTCAATGACGCGAATGTTAGGATGGTTTAGCGCTTTGCCGACGAGAGTTGTCTCAACTTCTTTACCGGTCGCATCGGCAGCATGAAGAATGCGGCGATGGCTATGTCCGCCCTCACGTGTCAGATGGTAACTTTCAGCCCCGTTTGCCTGGATTTCAGTATCAAACAGCACGCCCTGGTCAATTAACCATTGCACACAATGACGTGCATTACTGGCGACAAACTCCACCGCCTCGCGATCGCAAATCCCGGCCCCGGCCACTAACGTATCTTCTACATGTGAATCGATGCTATCCGTTTCATCGAACACGGCGGCGATGCCGCCCTGAGCATAGAACGTTGAGCCTTCATTAATCGGCCCTTTACTCAGAACAATAACTTTGCAGTTTTCGGCAAGGCGTAAAGCAAGAGAGAGGCCAGCAGCTCCGCTACCGACGATTAAGACATCACAAGCGAGTTCGGAATTTGCGTTCATTGTGTTTAATTTACTAAACAAAGGTTGGGCCAGCATATCACCCGATGTGGCCTGTAACACGCTTTTTTTAGGCTTGTGTTATATGAACTAAACAAGAGAGCGGTAAATCTCAGTTTTGTCCGAATAAACTCTCGAATGGCACTATATTTAGCGGTAGGCCGCCGTTAGTGACAGATTTTCTGATGAAAAATCATGATTCATGCGATACTCTCCATGAAGTTTTGCACTCACCTTTTAGGATAAAAAAGGTGTCACCGTTTGCGCCATGAAACTTATAATCAAGAAGAGATAATTCGTGGAACAGATCAGGAAAACAAAGGCGTAAGTGAACTTTGCTCAAATCGAGCGCTCCAACCGTGAACTTGCTCATTTATGCTGAGTTCGGGTGGCTTTTCAATTACGCGTGGAAATAGGTTTGGGGAGACATTACCTCGGATGAGCGAGCAGTTAACGGATCAAGTCCTCGTCGAACGGGTCCAGAAGGGAGATCAGAAGTCATTCAATTTGCTGGTGGTGCGCTATCAGCACAAAGTGGCGAGTCTGGTTTCCCGCTATGTACCTTCAGGGGATGTCCCTGACGTGGTGCAGGAGTCTTTCATTAAAGCTTATCGTGCACTGGATTCATTCCGTGGCGATAGCGCGTTTTATACATGGTTGTATCGCATCGCGGTCAACACGGCAAAAAATTATCTGGTTGCTCAGGGTCGTCGTCCTCCATCAAGTGATGTGGACGCAATTGATGCGGAAAACTACGAAAGTGGCAGTGCATTAAAAGAAATTTCGAACCCTGAGAACTTAATGTTGTCTGAAGAACTGAGACAAATAGTTTTCCGTACTATTGAGTCACTCCCGGAAGATTTACGCATGGCAATTACGTTGCGGGAGCTGGATGGTTTGAGCTATGAAGAAATAGCCGCCATCATGGATTGCCCAGTAGGGACTGTACGTTCTCGTATTTTCCGTGCGCGGGAAGCTATTGATAATAAAGTTCAACCGCTTATCAGGCGTTGACGCTAGCGGTTTACTGGAAGGGTAATTAGGCATGCAGAAAGAAAAGCTTTCCGCTTTAATGGATGGGGAAACTCTGGATAGCGAGCTGCTGAGTGTCTTGTCACGAGACAAATCATTGCAGCAAAGCTGGGAGAGCTACCACCTAATCCGCGATACTATGCGCGGCGATACCAGTGAAATACTGCATTTTGATATTGCCGCCAATGTTATGGCTGCGATCGAAAATGAGCCAGTGCGTCATGTCACGCCACTTATCACTGAACAGCAACCTGAACCTCAGCAATGGCAGAAAATGTCATTCTGGAAAAAGGTACGTCCGTGGGCCAGCCAACTTACCCAGGTAGGTGTAGCAGCCTGTGTATCGCTTGCGGTAATTGTCGGTGTGCAGCACTATAATGGCCAGTCTGACAACCCTGCTCAACCTGAAGCACCCGTATTTAACACCTTACCTATGATGGGTAAGGCGAGCCCAGTGAGCTTGGGTGTGCCGTCTGACTCTACAGCCAGCACCGGTCAGCAGCAGGTACAGGAACAGCGTCGACGTATCAATGCGATGCTGCAAGATTACGAATTGCAGCGCCGTTTACACGCCGAGCAACTCCAGTTTGAACAGGCACAAACCCAGCAAGCCGCTGTGCAAGTGCCAGGAAACCAAACTTTAGGAACTCAATCGCAGTAATGAAGCAACTTTGGTATGCCCTGTCTCTTATGACAAGCAGCCTGTTGTTCAGCTCACATGCCTCGGCGGACACTGTTTCGTCCGGGGCATTGTTGCAGCAAATGAACCAGGCGAGTCAGTCACTCAATTATGAGTTGGCATTTATCAGCATCAATAAGCAAGGCATAGAGTCGTTACGCTATCGCCATGCACGGCTTGATAATCGTCCGCTTGCTCAATTGCTTCAAATGGATGGCCCACGCCGAGAAGTGGTTCAGCGTGGCAGTGAAATCAGCTATTTTGAACCTGGGCTTGAGCCATTTACGCTCACCGGGGATTACATCGTTGATTCGCTACCGTCAATTGTCTATACAGACTTCAAACGTCTTACGCCTTATTACGACTTTATTTCTGTCGGGCGTACCCGTATCGCCGACAGGCTCTGCGAAGTTATTCGCGTCGTAGCGCGAGACGGCACACGCTACAGCTATATGGTCTGGATGGATTCCGAGTCTAAGCTACCTTTACGGGTTGATTTGCTGGATCGTGACGGCGAAACGCTGGAGCAGTTCCGCGTAATCTCTTTCAACGTGAGCAAAGAAGCTAACGGCATGATGCAGAGTTTAGCAAAAGCGAATCTTCCGCCGCTGCTGTCTGTCCCCGGTGCGGAAAAAGTTAATTTTGCCTGGGCGCCAACCTGGCTTCCGCAAGGTTTTAGTGAAGTTTCGAGCAGCCGTCGTCCGTTGCCGACCGTCGATGTTCCGATTGAATCACGCCTCTATTCCGATGGCTTGTTTAGCTTCTCTGTAAACATTAGCCGTGCCGCGAGCAACAGCACTGATCAAATTCTTCGCACCGGCCGCCGCACCGTAAGCTCTGAAATCCGTGATAAAACAGAAATTACGATTGTCGGTGAACTCCCGCCACAGACAGCAAAGCGTATTGCTGACAGCATTAAATTCAGGACTGCACAATGATCAAGGAGTGGGCAACCGTCGTCTCCTGGCACAAAGGCGAAGCATTGGTGAGCTGCGACGTAAAAACGTCCTGTAACAGCTGCGCTTCGCGTGCGGGCTGCGGTACTCGAATTCTTAATAAACTTGGCCCGCAAAACAGCCATACCCTAACGGTTCCTTGTGACACACCGCTGGTTGTCGGGCAAAAAGTTGAATTGGGTATCGCTGAAGGTAGCCTGATTGGCTCTGCGCTATTAGTGTATATGTCGCCGCTGGTGGGGCTGTTTCTAGTTTCTGCACTTTTCCAGGCGCTGTTTGGAACCAATCTTGCTGCGTTCTGCGGGGCGGTATTGGGTGGTGTCGGCGGTTTTCTTATCGCGCGCGGATTCTCATTAAAGCTTAGTCGCCGTGAAAACTGGCAACCTGTTATTCTTAGCGTCGCACTGCCTCCTGACGCAATCAGAGTCGAAACCACAACTTCAGCGGATAGCCAGTGAAGTTCTCATTATCCGCTATCCGTTTGACACACTTTATCTTGGCTTTCCATCGCTCAACTACGCTTGCATGATGACCTGTTTCCTCGCTTTCTCGTTGTAGTGTAGAATGCGGCGTTTCAGGCAAAAGACAGCCATTGACATCATGCTCTGTACAGCGCATTGCGCCGAGCTTTCCCGGATTTGTAAGGCATAAAAACCTCTAACTATGAAGAATATACGTAACTTTTCTATTATTGCCCACATCGACCACGGCAAATCGACGCTGTCTGACCGTATTATCCAAATTTGCGGTGGCCTGTCGGATCGTGAAATGGAGGCTCAGGTCCTCGATTCCATGGATCTGGAGCGCGAGCGCGGAATTACTATCAAAGCGCAGAGCGTTACGTTGGATTACAAAGCAAGTGATGGTGAAACCTATCACTTGAACTTCATTGACACCCCAGGTCACGTTGACTTCTCTTATGAAGTTTCTCGTTCTCTTGCGGCTTGTGAAGGCGCATTGCTGGTGGTGGATGCCGGTCAGGGCGTAGAAGCTCAGACCCTGGCAAACTGCTACACCGCGATGGAAATGGATCTGGAAGTTGTTCCCGTTCTGAACAAAATTGACCTGCCAGCAGCCGACCCTGAACGCGCTGCGCAAGAAATCGAAGATATCGTTGGTATCGATGCGACTGATGCTGTGCGTTGCTCGGCAAAAACTGGCTTGGGTGTAACGGATGTTCTTGAGCGTTTAGTGCGCGATATTCCGGGGCCACAAGGCGATCCGGACGCACCACTGCAGGCGCTGATCATCGACTCCTGGTTCGATAACTATCTTGGCGTTGTCTCTCTGGTACGTATTAAAAACGGCACCATGAAAAAAGGCGACAAAATCAAGGTGATGAGTACCGGTCAGGTATACAACGCCGACCGTCTGGGTATCTTCACACCAAAACGTGTCGATCGTGATGTTCTGGGCTGCGGCGAAGTGGGCTGGTTAGTCTGTGCGATCAAAGACATTCTTGGCGCACCGGTCGGCGATACCTTGACCCTTTCCCGTAATCCGGCAGAAAAAGCGCTGCCAGGCTTCAAAAAAGTGAAGCCGCAGGTTTATGCCGGGCTGTTCCCGGTAAGCTCTGACGATTACGAAAACTTCCGTGATGCGCTGGGCAAACTGAGCCTGAATGATGCTTCCCTGTTCTACGAACCAGAAAGCTCCACCGCGTTGGGCTTCGGTTTCCGCTGTGGCTTCCTCGGCCTGCTGCACATGGAAATCATTCAGGAACGTCTGGAACGTGAATACGATCTTGACCTGATCACCACTGCGCCAACGGTAGTTTACGAAGTAGAAACCACCAACGGCGAAGTTATCTACGTCGATAGCCCGTCCAAACTGCCTGCGCTGAACAACATTGCTGAATTGCGTGAGCCGATTGCTGAGTGTCACATGCTGATGCCGCAGGAATACCTGGGTAGCGTAATCACGCTGTGTATCGAGAAACGTGGCGTGCAGACCAACATGGTTTACCACGGTAACCAGGTCGCACTGACCTATGAAATTCCAATGGCTGAAGTGGTGCTCGACTTCTTTGACCGTCTGAAATCAACGTCCCGTGGTTATGCTTCCTTGGACTACAA
Source organism: Buttiauxella gaviniae (assembly GCF_040786275.1). Classification (NCBI taxonomy): domain Bacteria; kingdom Pseudomonadati; phylum Pseudomonadota; class Gammaproteobacteria; order Enterobacterales; family Enterobacteriaceae; genus Buttiauxella; species Buttiauxella gaviniae. Next base: position 775,316 of record NZ_JBFMVT010000002.1, on the reverse strand, counting down.
CTTCAAACGCTTCCAGGCTTCTGACATGGTGCGCGTTGACGTTCTGATTAACGGCGATCGTGTTGATGCCCTCGCGCTGATCACTCACCGTGGCAACTCGCAGTTCCGTGGCCGTCAGTTGGTCGAGAAGATGCAAGAGCTCATCCCACGTCAGCAATTCGACATCGCGATTCAGGCGGCAATCGGCGCACATATTATTGCGCGTTCAACCGTTAAACAGCTGCGTAAAAACGTCCTGGCGAAATGCTACGGCGGTGACGTAAGCCGTAAGAAAAAGCTGTTACAGAAACAGAAAGACGGTAAGAAGCGTATGAAGCAAGTCGGTAACGTCGAACTGCCTCAGGAAGCGTTCCTCGCCATTCTGCATGTCGGCAAAGACAGCAAATAAATTAAGGAGTTGGCATGGCGAATATGTTTGCGCTAATCCTCGTGATAGCGACGCTGGTAACGGGCCTTTTATGGTGTATCGATAAATTTATCTTTGCGCCAAAGCGTCGGGAAAAACAGGCGGCAGCGCAGGCTGCCACTGGCGATGCGCTTGATAGTCATACGCTAAAGAAAGTCGCACCGAAGCCAGGTTGGTTAGAAACGGGGGCATCCGTATTCCCTGTGCTCGCTATTGTTTTAATTGTGCGTTCGTTTATTTATGAGCCGTTCCAAATCCCATCAGGGTCGATGATGCCAACGCTATTAATTGGCGATTTTATCCTGGTGGAGAAATTTGCTTACGGCATCAAAGATCCGATTTACCAGAATACGCTCATTGAAACAGGTCATCCAAAACGTGGTGATATCGTGGTGTTTAAATACCCGCAAGACCCGCGACTGGATTACATCAAGCGTGCTGTTGGTTTACCGGGCGATCGCGTCAGTTACGATCCTGTCGCGAAAGAAGTAACGATCCAGCCAAACTGCAGTTCCGGTCAAGCCTGCGATAACGCGCTGCCAATTACATACAGCAACGTTGAGCCAAGCGATTTTGTGCAGACTTTTGCCCGTCGTAACGGCAGTGAAGCAAATTCTGGTTTCTTCCAGTTGCCGCTGAACCAAACCAAAGAAGACGGTATCCGTCTGTCTGAGCGTAAAGAGACGCTGGGCGACGTGACTCACCGTATTCTGACTGTGCCCATTGCTCAAGACCAACTGGGGATGTACTACCAGCAGCCAGGGCAACAACTGGCGACCTGGATTGTGCCGCCGGGCCATTATTTTATGATGGGTGATAACCGCGATAACAGCGCCGATAGCCGTTATTGGGGCTTTGTTCCTGAGGCAAATCTGGTCGGCAAAGCCACCGCAATCTGGATGAGTTTTGAGAAACAAGAGGGTGAATGGCCGACAGGTGTCCGTTTAAGCCGTATTGGCGGAATTCATTGATCAATTAAATCTATTCAGATAACGACTTTCTATGTCGTTATCTATAGAATATCCCCCCGTATTAAGGTTGGCTCCCGTAAGGGAGCCACGGCAAACGAAACAGCGTTGGTTCTCTTTTTCAGGTCTGTTCCGTGTGCTGAATAATTGACGCATTCATTAATTGGTATCGCATGAACCCCATCGTAATTAATAGGCTGCAGCGTAAGCTGGGCTACACTTTTGTACATCAGGATCTGTTGCAACAGGCATTAACGCACCGCAGTGCCAGCAGCAAGCACAATGAGCGCCTTGAATTTCTGGGTGACTCCATTCTTAGCTACGTTATTGCAAATGCGCTTTACCATCGTTTCCCTCGGGTAGACGAAGGTGATATGAGCCGTATGCGTGCAACGTTGGTACGCGGAAATACGCTGGCAGAGATTGCTCGCGAATTTGAATTAGGTGAATGCCTGCGCCTTGGGCCAGGTGAGCTGAAAAGTGGTGGTTTCCGCCGCGAATCTATTCTGGCCGATACCGTCGAAGCCTTAATTGGTGGTGTTTTCCTCGACAGCGATATCCAGAATGTTGAGCGTTTAATTCTTTCCTGGTATCAATCTCGTCTGGATGAAATTAGCCCAGGCGATAAGCAAAAAGACCCTAAGACGCGCCTGCAAGAGTATTTGCAGGGTCGCCACTTGCCGCTGCCATCTTATCTGGTGGTGCAGGTCCGTGGTGAAGCGCACGATCAGGAATTTACCATTCACTGTCAGGTGAGTGGCCTGCCTGAGCCGGTTATTGGTACCGGTTCAAGCCGCCGTAAAGCGGAACAGGCTGCAGCTGAGCAGGCGCTTATCAAGCTGGAGCTGGAATAATGAGCGAAGAACAAACCTTTTGCGGATTCGTGGCCATCGTTGGTCGCCCGAATGTCGGCAAATCCACGCTGCTAAACCAGTTGCTTGGGCAAAAAATCTCTATCACTTCCCGTAAAGCGCAGACAACCCGTCACCGCATTATGGGTATCCATACTGAAGGTCCGTATCAGGCGATTTACGTCGATACCCCAGGGCTGCATATGGAAGAAAAGCGCGCCATCAACCGCCTGATGAACAAAGCTGCCAGCAGCTCTATCGGCGATGTGGAACTGGTTATCTTTGTTGTTGAAGGGACGAAATGGACCGCAGACGACGAGATGGTGCTGAACAAACTGCGTGATGCACGCGCGCCCGTTATTTTGGCTGTGAATAAAGTCGATAACGTACAGGACAAAGGCGTCCTGCTACCGCATCTGCAATTCCTCGGCAGCCAGATGAACTTCCTCGACATCGTACCTATCTCTGCTGAAAACGGCATGAATGTGGACACCATCGCCAGTATCGTGCGTAAACGTCTGCCGGAAGCGATTCATCACTTCCCGGAAGAGTACATCACGGACCGCTCGCAGCGTTTCATGGCCTCAGAAATCATTCGTGAAAAACTGATGCGTTTCCTGGGCGCGGAGTTGCCATATTCCGTCACCGTTGAAATCGAACAGTTCGTGTCAAACGCCCGTGGCGGTTTCGACATCAACGGTTTGATTCTGGTTGAGCGCGAAGGCCAGAAGAAGATGGTGATTGGCAACAAAGGGGCCAAAATCAAAACCATCGGTATTGAAGCGCGTAAAGACATGGAAGAGATGTTCGAAGCCAAAATTCACCTGGAGCTATGGGTGAAGGTGAAATCCGGTTGGGCAGATGACGAACGCGCCCTGCGCAGCCTTGGTTACACCGACGATCTGAAATAAGAGCATGGAAGGCTGGCAACGGGCGTTTGTCCTGCATAGTCGCCCCTGGAGTGAAACCAGCCTTCTGCTTGACCTCTTTTCTGAAGAATCTGGGCGCGTTCGCTTAATTGCGAAAGGCGCTCGCTCTCGCCGCTCTAATCTCAAAGGGACTCTACAACCCTTTACCCCTTTGCTGGTTCGTTGGGGCGGGCGTGGTGAAGTGAAAACACTGCGTAGCGCCGAAGCTGTTTCACTGGCACTTCCTCTGAGTGGTATCACGCTTTACAGCGGCCTGTACGTGAATGAACTGGTTTCACGCGTACTGGAAGATGAAACACGCTTCTCAGAACTTTTCTTCGATTATCTCCACTGTATTCAGGCCCTCGCGGGAACCAGCGGCTCACCGGAACCGGCGCTGCGCCGTTTTGAACTCGCGCTGCTTGGTCACCTTGGCTACGGAGTGGATTTCCTGCACTGCGCCGGGAGCGGAGAAGAAGTCAGCGACACCATGACCTACCGCTATCGTGAAGAAAAAGGCTTTATCGCAAGCCTTGTCGTCGATAACCGCAGTTTCACCGGCCACGAATTAAAAGCGCTCGCCAATCGCGAATTCCCTGATATCGCAACGCTGCGTGCGGCTAAACGCTTCACGCGAATGGCTTTGAAGCCTTATTTAGGCGGCAAACCGCTTAAAAGCCGTGAGTTATTTCGTCAGTTCGTGCCCAAAAAAGCACCACTCAAATCATCTGAAGACCCGCAATAACGCCTGGTCGTAGCCATGCTTTCCGTCCCCGGTGTAAACTGCCTGAACTCAAACCGCTTTTACCTCGAGGATTGTCATGGCTGAATTACTGTTAGGCGTAAATATCGATCACATCGCAACTTTGCGTAACGCGCGCGGCACGGCATATCCTGATCCTGTCCAGGCTGCGTTTATCTGCGAGCAGGCGGGTGCCGATGGTATTACGGTTCACCTGCGTGAAGATCGTCGCCATATCACCGATCGCGATGTGCGCATTCTGCGCCAGACCCTCGACACACGCATGAATCTGGAAATGGCCGTCACCGAAGAGATGATTGGCATTGCCTGCGAAACCAAACCGCATTTCTGTTGCCTGGTGCCGGAAAAACGCCAGGAAGTGACCACCGAAGGCGGTCTGGACGTGGCGGGCCAACTGGATAAAATGCGCGATGCCTGCAAACGCCTCGCGGATGCCGGAATTATGGTTTCCCTGTTTATTGACGCAGACCATGCGCAAATTGATGCGGCCGTAGCCGTGGGCGCGCCGTATATCGAAATTCACACTGGCTGTTACGCTGATGCCGAAGACGAAGCGACTCAGGCAAAAGAGTTGGCGCGTATTGCAGAAGCCGCCACTTACGCTGCTGGAAAAGGCCTGAAGGTTAACGCCGGTCACGGTCTGACTTACCACAACGTTAAAGCTATCGCCCGCCTGCCAGAAATGCATGAGCTGAATATCGGCCACGCTATTATTGGTCGTGCGGTGATGAGCGGTTTGAAAGAGGCGGTAGCTGAGATGAAACGCCTGATGCTGGAAGCCCGCAGCTAATGGCGATTCTCGGCCTTGGCACTGATATCGTTGAGATAGCGCGTATTGAAAGCGTTATCTCGCGTTCGGGCGACCGACTGGCAAAGCGGGTGCTGAGTGCCAACGAATGGCTGCAATACCAGGCGCACCAGCAACCGGTGCGCTTTCTGGCTAAACGTTTTGCGGTAAAAGAAGCGGCGGCTAAGGCCTTCGGTACCGGGATTCGTAACGGCCTGGCGTTTAATCAGTTTGAAGTGTTTAACGATCCATTAGGCAAACCGCAGCTACGTTTTTGGGAAGAAGCGCTGCGGCTTTCGGAAAGAATGGGCGTGCGTTCAGTGCATGTTACGCTAGCCGATGAACGGCACTATGCCTGTGCAACGGTCATTATAGAAAACTAAAGTTTGTCGGCGTGATGTAACTGGACAAACTTATCCCAAAGTTGCTCTTCGTTTTCAGCGCGCGCAGGATCTTTAATGATGGTATTAGGGATCGGGCAAACTTTCTGGCAGGTTGGCGTTTCGTAGTGACCAATACATTCGGTGCAGCGATCGGTATTGATCTCATAAATGCTATCGCCCATGGTAATGGCTTCGTTCGGGCACTCCGGCTCGCACATATCGCAGTTAATACATTTTTTAGTGATGAGCAGTGCCATGGGTAAATCTCGATAACATCAGAAACAGGCCGCGCATTATACGCTCAATCCCCGATCACACCAGTTTTTTTACTAATGCCTCGCTGTGCCGGATACGCTTCGGAGCATGTTCTAGATCCCGCTGCACCAGCGCCATAAACAGTAAATCCGTCAGCATCATTTGCGCACTGGTAGAAGAAATGGCCGCGCTGCGCGTCGCTTGTTCTTCGGCGATGGTGTACAGGCAAAGGGTGGCGCGTTGCTGTAATGCGTTGGGGGTAAAGCCGGTAATGGCGAGGATCTTCGCGCCGGTACGTAGCGTTTCATCGGCGGCAAGATTTATCTCACGCCGTTCACCAGAATAGGAAATCGCCAGCAAAACATCGTCGCTGCTTGAGGCTTGCGCCGTCGCGAGCAAGGCATGCATATCCTGCTCAGCCACCGCGTTAATGCCAATTTTCATCAGCTTCCAGGCAAAATTCTTAGCGACCAGGCCAGATGCACCAATACCCACCAGCAGCACACGGCGCGCATTACGCAACATGTTCACACTCGCCAGCAGCTTCTCTTCACTATTAACATCAAGGGTGGCATGCATTGCTGAGAGATTATCTTTAATCAACTTTTCGCCCACCAGGCGCAGTGGATCGTCTCCCAAAATCAGGTTATGCACCGGTACGGATTGCGGTTCCTGCCCGCTGGCTAGCGCTTCGCTGATGGCAAGTTTTAACGCCGGAAAGCCCTTGAAGCCCAGCTTTTGGGAAAATTTCACCACGCTGGACTGACTGACTCCGGCTTCTGCGGCAAGCTGCTGAGAACTTAAATGACGCGCGTAGTCGGGTTTTTCCAACAGAAAGTCGGCCAGTTTACGGTCACTCTGTGCCAGGGTGGTATAGCGGCTTCGAATACGCAGTAAACAGTTCATCTTTTCTCCAGTCTGCCGGGTCAATAATGTGAGCCGCCACATAATAACGTAAATTACGCTCGCCTGAATGAATTTTATATTCCATTATGAGGAGTCGTTAAGGAATTAAATATTCAAAGGTGCATGATGAATCTCGGCTCACTCGTTTCTGAAACTCGTAATCCACAAACTATGGATCTCGATTGCCTCTCAACTCTCGCCATGGTTGAGCGTTTTAATCAGCAAGATGCGCTGGTGGCGGGGGCGGTAGAAAAAACGCTGCCGGAAGTGGCCCTGGCTGTAGATGCCGCCGCGGCGTCACTTCAGGCTGGCGGGCGTTTGATTTACATGGGCGCGGGTACCAGCGGGCGCCTCGGCGTGCTGGATGCCTCTGAATGCCCGCCAACGTTTGGTGTGCCGCATGGCCTGGTGATTGGCCTTATTGCCGGTGGCCCGGGCGCTTTACTGAAAGCAGTTGAAGGTGCGGAAGATAATCAACAGTTGGGTGAGGACGATCTCAAAGCACTTGAACTGACGCCAAACGATATGGTGGTAGGGCTTGCGGCGTCGGGGCGCACACCGTATGTAATTGGCGGCCTGCGTTATGCCCGGAATCTGGGATGCCGCACCGCCGCGATTTCCTGCAATCCAGGTTCCGCTATTGCGCAGGAGGCAGAGATTGCGATCTCTCCAGTTGTAGGGCCCGAAGCCCTGACCGGTTCTACGCGCTTGAAATCAGGAACCGCACAAAAACTGGTGCTGAATATGATTTCCACCGGCGCGATGGTCAAACTGGGTAAGGTGTATCAAAACCTGATGGTGGATATGAAAGCCACCAACGTTAAGCTTGTAGACCGTGCCTGCCGTATCGTCGTTGAGGCAACTGGCGCATCTCGCAGTGATGCAGAACATGCCCTCAAGCAAACGGATTATGAAGTGAAACCCGCCATTTTGATGATTCTCACCGGTGTTGATGCCCAGACTGCTTACGCGCGTCTGGCAAACCGCAGTGGGTATTTACGTTCCGCATTGAACGACTAAAACAGGCACTGAATCATGGATAATACAGCGACTTTGGCCCGTGAAATTTTGCCTGGAATCGGCGGGCAGGAAAATATCATCCGTCTTGAAAACTGCATGACACGTGTGCGGGTTGAACTGAAGGACGATAGCCTGCTTGATATTGCTCGCCTGAAAAAACTGCCGGGCGTGAGCGGCTACGTGAAGCAAGGTTCGCAACATCAACTGATTGTCGGGCCGGGGCGTGCCGCGCAGGTGGTTGATGCGATGCGCGAGCTGTTGCAAAGTGGCGGCCAGACAATCTCCAGCGCAGATGATATTGCGCAGAACAAAGCTCAGGCGAAGGCGCGTTATCAGGCGCCGATGAGCGAAGCGCTGCGTAAACTGGCGAACGTCTTTATTCCATTGATTCCGGCTTTTATCGCATCCGGGTTGATTACCGGCATTATCAATATTCTCAAACGCCCCGACATTGTTGGCGACCTTGCTACGCAATACCCGAACATTCTCGGCCTGCTCGCCATCTTCGGCAGCGCGGTGTTTGCTATTATGAATATTCTGGTGGGCGTTAATGCCGCTAAAGTATTTGGTGGCTCGATGGCAATGGGCGGCGTGATGGCGGGGATTCTCTCCAGCCCGCAGTTGGCGCAAATCCACCTGTTTGGTGAAAACCTCCAGCCCGGACGGGGTGGGGTGATTGCCGTTCTGCTGGTTGTCGCATTGATGTGCTGGATTGAAAAACGCTTACGCCGTTTGCTGCCGGGCTCCATTGAGCTGATTCTCAACCCGCTGCTGACGACATTAATTACCGCATCGATTGCGATTGTTGCCTTGCAGCCATTGGGTGGCCTGATTTCGGATGCGATTGCCCACGGCGCAACGTTAGCTATTGATAAAGGTGGGCTGGTGGTGGGGGCGGTGCTCTCCGGTGCATTCCTGCCGTTGGTGCTGTCAGGTTTGCATCAGGGTTTGGTACCGATTCACGTCGAGCTAATTCAGACTCACGGTCAGAATGCTTTGCTGCCAATACTGGCGATGGCGGGCGTTGGGCAAGTGGGTGCTGCGCTTGCGGTATTGCTGAAAACGCGTAATCAACGCCTGAAAAAGCTGATTAAAGGCGCGTTACCTGTTGGGCTCTTAGGCATTGGCGAACCGCTGATTTTTGGGGTGACACTCCCGCTCGGTAAGCCGTTTATCGGTGCCTGTTTAGGTGGTGCCGTTGGCGGGGCGTTAATCAGTTACTGGAAAGTGGCAACGGTAATTACCTTTGGAATTTCAGGTTTACCGCTGGCATTAACCATTGTTACCGGAAAAGTGATGCTCTATCTGTTAGGCTTTCTGATAGCGGTCATCGCCGGATTCTTATTTACGTGGTTTATGGGCTTTAACGATCCAGAGGAGTAACGTTTGACAACTCAGAGTGAGCGTCGGGTAGTATTTTTCGATTTGGATGGTACGTTGCATCAGCAGGATATGTTTGGCAGCTTCTTGCGCTACCTGCTGCGCCATCAACCCCTCAATCTGTTACTTGTCATTCCGCTTTTGCCGGTGATAGGTGGCGTGTTGCTGATTAAAGGGCGCGCCGCTCGCTGGCCAATGAGCGTGTTGTTGTGGGGGGCGACCTTTGGTCACAGCGAAGTGCGCCTCAAGCAGCTTGAAGCGAACTTCGTCGCGTGGTTCCGCGGGCAAGTCACCGCTTTTCCTGTGGTACAGCAACGCCTGACCGATTACCTGACCAGTTCAGATGCCGATGTCTGGCTTATCACCGGTTCCCCGCAACCGCTCGTTCAACAAGTCTATTTCGACACGCCGTGGTTGCCGAAAGTTAAACTTATCGCCAGTCAAATCAAGCGTTCACATGGTGGATGGGTGCTCACCATGCGCTGCCTTGGGCATGAAAAAGTCTCTCAACTGGAACAGCAAATCGGCACCCCGTTGCAGCTTTATAGCGGATACAGCGACAGTAATCAGGACAACCCATTGCTCTATTTCTGCCAGCATCGCTGGCGTGTTACCCCGCAGGGGCAGTTACAGCAGCTTGAATAGTGCCATTTCGCATAAGAGACGGGGGTGTGTATAATGCGCCGCCCTAATCTTGCCCCGGAGAGCCCCTTGTCAGAGAGCGAATTTACCCACGAATACTGGATGCGCCATGCATTAACCCTCGCACGTAGAGCATGGGAAGAAGGTGAAGTTCCGGTTGGTGCGGTCCTGGTGCATAACAATCAGGTGATTGGCGAAGGCTGGAACCGCCCGATTGGACGACACGATCCCACGGCTCATGCGGAAATTATGGCGCTGCGCCAGGGTGGAATGGTGCTGCAAAACTACCGTCTACTGGACACCACGCTTTATGTCACCCTCGAACCTTGCGTCATGTGCGCGGGGGCGATGGTGCACAGCCGTATTGGCAATCTGGTCTTTGGCGCGCGCGATGCCAAAACGGGCGCTATCGGCTCGTTAATGGATGTGCTCGGGCACCCTGGTATGAATCACCAGGTTAATGTGACTGAGGGCGTACTGGCAGAAGAGTGCTCGGCAATGCTGAGTGATTTCTTTCGAGCCCGCCGTCTTGAGAAAAAGGCCCTAAAGGAAAAGGCCCGTAACGCGGAGTAGTGAGTTCTACAGGAGCGACTACCGGGTACGCCTCTGCATATTTTTCCTCCTGGGCTGCCATCTTCTCTTTTTCGAGTAAATAGCCCGCCAGACTCAGGTGATACTTACGGATGTTCTCCACATACGCATACGCCTCATGGCCGCGGGCGTAGCCGTAAGTGGTTTTGCTGTAATACTGTTTTTGGCTCAGGAGCGGCAGACGGGTTTTAACGTCGGCCCAACTATCCGGGTTGCCCTTTAACTTCGCCGTCAACTGACGGGCATCCAGCATATGGGCGTATCCCATGTTGTAGGCGATCAGTGCAAACCAAATCCGCTCTTCTTCAGGTACGCTCTCCGGCACTTTTGCCATCATATCTTTCAGATAACGACTCCCGCCTTCAATGCTTTGCTCCGCATCTAAGCGGTCGGTCACCCCAAGACTTTGCGCGGTATTTTTGGTGAGCATCATCAGCCCGCGAACGCCCGTTGGCGACGTTGCCTGGTTATCCCAGTGTGATTCCTGATACGAAATAGCCGCCAGTAAACGCCAGTCTATCTCGGTGGCATATTTCTCAAACAGCGGCTGAAGCTCTGGCAGCACGGTATCCACCGCGTTAAGGAACGTGCGCGTATCGACATAATCAAAATCCCCGACGTGGCCGAGATACTTTTCTTCCAGGCGGGCAAAAGTACCGTCGCTATTAAGACGGTTGTAAAAGTCGAGCAGGGCGGCGGAAAGGCTATCGTCGCCGTCTAACGCGCTAAACCATGTCACCGGCTGTTCGTCAGTCACATCGAGGGCGACGGCTAACTGCGGGTGCACGCGCTGGAAGGTGCTGATCGCCACGGAGTCCGCAATAGTAAAGGCTATTTTCCCGTCCACCACCTGCTGCATCAACTCAGTGCTGCTGTGCTCTTCATCGATTTGCCAGCTTAAATCCGGGAATTTTTGTTCTTTAAGATTCTTCAACGCATTGAGCGAGGTGACACCAGGCGAGAGCACCAACTGATTTTCTTTTACTCCTGCCAGCGTTTTAGGCCGCGGGCTGCCGATGCGATAAACCATCTGTTGAGAGACGGAATAATAGGCCGGCCCCGCCTGGTATTGCTGGCTGCGCTGCGTATTGTAGACCAGGCCTGCCGCAATCAGGTCGGCATCGTCATTATCAATATCATCAAACAGCTCTTTGATATTTGGGCGCACAGTGATAGCAAGCCTCACACCAAGGTAACGGGCAAACTGCTCCGCTAACTCGTAATCCAGGCCAATTTCTTTGCCTTGATAAAGCTTCCACGTTAAAGGGGATTCAATAGTACTGACGCGCAAAACTCCCCGCGCTTGAATGGCGGCGATGCGGTTTTCGGCCTTGCCGAACCAGGGAATGGAGGGCCATAGCGCCACTGCCAGCAACACGGTTACGGCACCGATGAGCAGATAATTAATCTTAAATCTTTTCAAATGGTTAATCTGCGTAGATGCGTCGGGGTTTCGCTAACAACAGGCTTCAAAAAAGGAGAAACGGTTAAATAGAGTGGCGCATTTTGCTTAACAAAACGCCACTGTGCAACTTATTCAACATTTCTGGCGAAATCTTCATCAATGAAAACTAATCCGTTTATTTATACGCAAACGGTTTCGTCACGGCGGCGGATTAACTATAATGGCGCCCGTTTTCCCCTTGCGCCCACTGAAACGTCCCCCTGGCGTTTCGAAGACGAGAGATCTTTGATGATGGAAATTCTGCGTGGTTCGCCCGCTTTATCGGCATTTCGTATTAACAAATTACTGGCCCGCTTTAATGACGCCAACCTTCCGGTCAGCGACATTTATGCCGAGTATATTCACTTTGCCGATCTCGACGCGCAGCTCGACTCTGATGAGCACGCCCGTCTGCAAAGGTTGCTGAAATATGGTCCAACCCTTGCTGACCACGCCCCGACCGGCCACCTGATTCTGGTTACGCCGCGTCCTGGTACCATCTCACCCTGGTCCTCAAAAGCTACCGACATTGCCCACAACTGCGATTTAGCCAAAATTAAGCGCCTTGAGCGCGGTGTGGCGTATTACGTTACTGCCAGCCAATTGACGGATGAACAGCGCCTGCAAGTCGCCGCATTGCTGCATGACCGCATGATGGAAAGCGTTTTTGACTCGCTTGAGGACGCCCAGCAATTGTTCTCTCATCACACGCCTGCGCCGGTGCAAAGCGTTGACCTGCTCTCGCAAGGGCGCGAAGCCCTGGTTGAGGCGAACATTCGCCTGGGCCTGGCTCTGGCAGAAGATGAAATCGATTATTTGCAGGATGCGTTCACCAAACTGGGGCGCAATCCGAACGACATCGAGCTGTATATGTTCGCGCAGGCAAACTCCGAACATTGCCGCCACAAAATTTTTAATGCCGACTGGATTATTGACGGCGTAGAGCAGCCAAAATCGCTGTTCAAAATGATTAAGAACACCTTCGAGAAAACCCCGGATTACGTGTTATCAGCTTATAAAGATAACGCCGCCGTGATGGAAGGTTCCACGGTGGGGCGCTTCTTCGCCGATCACGAGGCTGGCCGCTATGACTACCACCAGGAAGATGCGCATATCCTGATGAAAGTCGAAACGCACAACCACCCAACGGCAATCTCTCCGTGGCCGGGTGCAGCGACCGGTTCCGGCGGCGAAATCCGTGACGAAGGCGCAACAGGCCGTGGTGCAAAACCTAAGGCGGGTCTGGTCGGTTTCTCCGTTTCAAACTTACGTATCCCAGGCTTTGAACAGCCGTGGGAAGAAGATTTCGGTAAGCCGGATCGCATCGTCACCGCGCTGGATATCATGACTGACGGCCCTCTGGGCGGTGCGGCATTTAACAACGAATTTGGTCGCCCGGCGCTGACCGGCTACTTCCGTACCTACGAAGAGCAAGTTAACAGCCACAACGGCGTTGAACTGCGCGGCTACCACAAGCCTATTATGCTGGCGGGCGGCATCGGTAACATCCGTGCTGACCACGTTCAGAAAGGTGAAATCACCGTCGGCGCGAAACTGATCGTGCTCGGCGGCCCGTCCATGAACATCGGTTTGGGCGGCGGAGCGGCTTCTTCTATGACCTCCGGTCAATCCGATGCGGATCTCGATTTTGCTTCCGTTCAGCGCGACAACCCAGAAATGGAGCGCCGCTGCCAGGAAGTTATCGACCGCTGCTGGCAGTTGGGCGATGCCAACCCAATCCTGTTTATTCACGATGTGGGCGCGGGTGGTCTTTCCAACGCCATGCCGGAGCTGGTGAGCGACGGTGGCCGCGGCGGGCGTTTCGAGCTGCGCGATATTCTCAACGATGAGCCGGGCATGAGCCCGCTGGAAGTGTGGTGTAACGAATCTCAGGAACGGTATGTTCTGGCGGTTGCGCCAGACCAGTTGCCGTTGTTCGATGAACTCTGCCGCCGCGAACGTGCGCCGTACGCCGTTATTGGCGAAGCGACTGAAGAAAAGCATTTAACGCTTAACGATAGCCATTTCGACAACCAGCCGATTGATATGCCGCTGGACGTTCTGCTCGGTAAAACGCCGAAAATGGAACGTAACGTGGAAACCCTGAAAGCGAAGGGCGATGCGCTGGATTGCCGCAACATCACCCTCGCTGATGCGGTAAACCGCGTGCTGCATTTGCCGACCGTCGCAGAGAAAACGTTCCTTGTGACCATCGGCGACCGTTCGGTTACCGGCATGGTCGCCCGTGACCAGATGGTTGGCCCGTGGCAGATCCCGGTTGCTAACTGCGCGGTCACCACTGCAAGCCTGGATAGCTACTACGGCGAAGCGATGTCCCTCGGCGAGCGTGCGCCTGTCGCGCTGCTGGACTTCGCAGCATCCGGTCGTCTGGCCGTTGGCGAAGCGCTGACAAACATTGCCGCAACGCAAATCGGGGCGCTCAATCGCATCAAACTCTCGGCTAACTGGATGTCCGCAGCCGGTCACCCAGGTGAAGATGCTGGCCTTTACGAAGCGGTGAAAGCGGTTGGCGAAGAACTTTGCCCGACGCTTGGCCTGACCATTCCGGTTGGCAAAGACTCTATGTCGATGAAAACCCGTTGGCAGGAAGGTAACGAGCAGCGCGAAATGACCTCGCCACTGTCGCTGGTGATCACCGCCTTTGCGCGTGTTGAAGACGTTCGCCGCACCGTTACGCCACAACTGCGCACTGAAGAAGATAACGCCCTGTTGCTTATCGATTTGGGGGCGGGCCACAACGCACTAGGCGCAACCGCACTCTCCCAGGTTTATCGTCAACTGGGTGACAAACCTGCTGACGTCCGCAGCGCTGAGCAGCTTAAAGGCTTCTTCAATGCGATTCAGGCGCTGGTTGCCGAGCAAAAACTGCTGGCCTACCACGACCGTTCTGACGGTGGTCTGTTGGTGACGCTTGCGGAGATGGCCTTTGCGGGCCACTGCGGTGTTGAAGCGGACATCGCCACTTTGGGTAAAGATCATCTGGCCGCACTGTTCAATGAAGAGCTGGGCGCGGTGATTCAGGTTAAAGCGGCGGATCGCGCAGCGGTTGAGAAAACCCTCGCAGACCATGGTCTGGAAAATTGCGTTCACTTCCTCGGCAAAGCGGTTACCGGCGACCGTTTCACGCTTGCCGCTGACGGCCATCCGGTGTTTAGCGAAAGCCGCACGACCCTGCGCATGTGGTGGGCAGAAACCACCTGGCAGATGCAGCGCCTGCGTGACAATCCAGCCTGTGCGGATCAAGAGCATGAAGCGAAAGCTAATGACAACGATCCTGGCCTGAACGTGAAGTTGAACTTCGATATTAAAGAGGACATCGCGGCACCGTTTATCGCTACCGGTGCGCGTCCGAAAGTTGCCGTGCTGCGCGAGCAGGGCGTTAACTCCCACGTTGAAATGGCGGCGGCATTCCACCGCGCGGGTTTCGATGCCATTGACGTTCATATGAGCGATTTGCTGGCGGGTCGCCGTGGTCTGGAAGATTTCCAGGCGCTGGTGGCGTGCGGCGGTTTCTCCTATGGCGACGTGCTGGGTGCGGGTGAGGGCTGGGCGAAATCTATCCTCTTTAACTCGCGCGCGCGTGACGAGTTCGAAACCTTCTTCCATCGCCCGCAAACTCTGGCGTTGGGCGTGTGTAACGGCTGCCAGATGATGTCCAATCTGCGTGAACTGATTCCGGGCAGCGATCTGTGGCCACGCTTTGTGCGCAACCACTCTGACCGCTTTGAAGCGCGTTTCAGCCTGGTAGAAGTGACCTCCAGCCCATCGCTGTTACTGCAAGGTATGGTTGGCTCGCATATGCCAATCGCTGTTTCTCACGGTGAAGGGCATGTGGAAGTCCGCGATGCGACACATCTCGCGGCGCTTGAAACCAAGGGGCTGGTGGCGCTGCGCTTTATCGATAACTTCGGCAAGGTAACGGAAAACTACCCGGCGAACCCGAACGGCTCACCAAACGGGATTACGGCGGTGACTAACGAAAGCGGGCGCGTCACGATTATGATGCCGCACCCGGAACGTGTGTTCCGTACCGTGAGCAACTCATGGCACCCATCCGAGTGGGGTGAAGATAGCCCGTGGATGCGTATTTTCCGCAATGCGCGTAAGCAACTCGGTTAAGTTTTCCCCCTCACCTAACCCTCTCTCAAGAGAGTGGGCCGGGTGAGGGCGTCCGTACTAACAAAAAATCCCTTCGCTAAACCGAGGGGATTTTTTTGTCTCTTTTCCCCGACGTCAGATATTTCTTTGTGTCGCTAATTGGTGACACTTAAATTGTTGATTTTAAAAGTGATGAAAATATCCCTTTTTCACCGTTGCTAATTAGCGACAGTGGGTGCAAAAAATAACCAGCTTGTGAAATGCTTCATACGTCAAATAAACATAATAGAAACATTGATGTGCGGAATGTATAGCAAACATGGCACATATAATGCATAATACTACGCAGTGGCTCATTCACCTTCCTATGTCAGCCCCCGCAAGGGTCGTGCTACATAAATCATAGAATGACGCACTACAGGTGCCTGCCGTCCACCTTTTGATTATTGTCAGTCTCGTACTGCTTTATCATGCTCCGGACGAAACGTTGAGTAAGGCGCCGCCTAATTCCAGAACAAAGGCAGAGATGAATCTCTGCCTTTGTTGTTTCTGAATCGCCCTTTCTCAACCTTCAGACTTTAAACTCCCGCCGATCCCCGCTAGCATCCATTCATAGATAGCGTTAGCGAGATAAAACGATTGAACCAGTGGCACTTTTTCCCACGTTCCTTGCGTCAGCTTGTCATGATGGCTTTTCTGCTGGTGTTGGTACCCTTGTTGGTTCTGGCATGGCAAGCCTGGCAAAGCCTTAATGCGCTTAGCGATCAGGCGGCGTTGACCAACCGCACCACGCTTGTGGATGCACGCCGCAGCGAAGCAATGACGAACGTTGCGCTCGAAATGGAACGTAGCTACCGCCAGTATTGCGTGCTGGACGATGCCACGCTGGCAACGCTCTACCAGGGGCAGCGCAAGCGCTATGCCCAGATGCTTGAAAGCCATGCCGATGTTCTGCCCGACAACCGTCTATACCAGGCCTTGAAGCAGTCCCTGAACGATCTCGCTGAAATCCAATGTAAAAATAGTGGCCCGGATACTGCCGCCGCTGAACATCTTGAAGCGTTCGCTACGGCCAATGCTGAAATGGTGCAGGCCACCCGCGCCGTGGTGTTTTCCCGGGGGCAGCAACTCCAGCAGGAAATTGCCGAGCGCGGGCAGTTCTTTGGCTGGCAGGCGCTGGTGTTATTCCTGTTGAGCTTTGCCCTGGTGATTGTCTTTACGCGCATGATTATCGGCCCGGTAAAAGGTATCGAACGGATGATTAACCTGCTTGGCGAAGGGCATTCGCTGGGCAAAACGGCGTTATTTAAAGGGCCACGAGAGCTACGTTCCGTGGGGCAACGAATCGTCTGGTTAAGCGAGCGCCTCGCCTGGCTTGAATCCCAGCGCCATGAGTTTTTGCGTCACATCTCTCATGAGTTAAAAACCCCGCTTGCCAGTATGCGCGAAGGCACCGAATTGCTTGCCGATCAGGTCGTCGGCCCGCTAACCAACGACCAAAAAGAGGTGGTGGAAATACTCGATAACAGCAGCCGCCATCTGCAAAAATTGATTGAACAATTATTGGATTACAACCGCAAGCTCGCCGATGTTCCAGTCGAAATGGAAAAAGTTGAGCTGGCCCCGCTGGTTGAGGTGATTATTGCCGCTCACAGTTTGCCAGCACGGGCTAAAATGATGCGTACCGAGTGTCACTTTAGCCCGGTGGCGTGTCTTGCCGAACCGATGATGTTAATGAGCGTGCTGGATAATCTCTATTCCAATGCGGTGCACTATGGGGCTGAATCCGGTACCCTTTATCTACGCAGCACCCAAATGGGTAATACACTTTATATTGATGTCGCCAATACTGGCGATCCCATTCCGGTCGCAGAACGAGAGATGATTTTTGAACCTTTTTACCAGGGAAGCCACCAGCGCAAAGGTGCGGTTAAAGGGAGTGGATTAGGGCTGAGTATTGCCCAGGACTGTATCCGCCGTATGCGTGGCGAACTGTACCTGATTGACGATGAAACGGCGGATGTATGCTTCCGTATCGAGTTGCCTGTTTTTCCCGAGAACAAATAAAAAATGAAAGTGACTATATTTCGCCCGCTATCAGCATTGCTTGTGCCTTTGTTGCTGGCGAGTTGTGTGCAAAACAGTGTGCCCCAGGACGTAAAACATCCGCAGCCGATAGCCGAGCCGGAACAACAGTTGGCTGATTATTTATCGACAGATTGTCAGGACATCTGGCAAAACCAGAACCACGACTCCATGACCAACCCGCTGTATTGGCTGCGGGCGATGGATTGCGCCGAACGTTTAGCCCCGGCGCAGGCACGTGCAGAGGCGCGTCGCTGGCCGTCTGATACCTGGCGCGATACCTTCAAGCGCGGCATTCTGCTGGCGAATGCCAAAATCACGCCCACCGAGCGTCGTCGTTACATGACCAAACTCGATGCGATGACGGCTGAAGTGCCTTCGCAGGTGCGATCTCTGTTCCAGGTATGGCGCGACGGGCAGGCTTCCCTGCTGGCGCTTTCCGACGAACGTTCGCGCTACAGCAAATTACAGCAGTCGTCAGACAGCGAGCTTGATACGCTGCGTGAACAGCAGCAGCGGCTCAGAAGCCAGCTCAGTTTGACCACGCGAAAACTGGAAAATCTCACGGACATTGAGCGCCAGCTTTCCAGCCGTAAACCGGCCAGCACCGAATTACCGGACAACACCAAACCCACGCAGGAGGCGAAACCATGACGCAACGCAAACCGGCCCGATTACTGCTCGTTGATGACGATCCCGGCCTGCTCAAGTTGCTGGGTATGCGTCTCACCAGTGAAGGTTACACCGTCTCGACGGCGGAAAGTGGCGCGGAAGGGCTGCGTCTATTGGGGCGAGAAAAAATCGACCTGGTGATAAGCGACCTGCGGATGGATGAAATGGACGGCATGGCGCTGTTTGCTGAAATCCAGAAAGTGCAGCCCGGCATGCCGGTGATCATTCTGACCGCGCACGGTTCAATTCCTGATGCGGTTGCCGCCACGCAACAGGGCGTTTTCAGCTTCCTCACTAAGCCGGTGGATAAAGACGCGCTCTATAAAGCTATCGACGATGCGCTGGCACATTCGGTTATCGCCGGTGATGACATGTGGCGGGACACTATTGTTACGCGCAGCCCAATCATGCAGCGTTTACTGGAACAAGCGCGCATGGTTGCCCAGTCCGACGTGAGTGTGCTGATTAACGGGCAAAGCGGTACCGGGAAAGAGATCCTTGCGCAGGCGATTCACAACGCCAGCCCGCGCAGCAAAAAAGCGTTTATCGCCATCAACTGCGGCGCATTGCCGGAGCAGTTGCTGGAGTCTGAACTCTTTGGTCACTCGCGCGGGGCCTTCACCGGCGCGGTCAGCAGCCGGGAAGGGCTGTTCCAGGCCGCAGAAGGCGGGACGCTATTCCTCGATGAAATTGGCGATATGCCTATTCCTTTGCAGGTCAAATTATTGCGCGTGTTGCAGGAGCGCAAAGTGCGCCCATTAGGCAGCAACCGCGATCTCGACATCGATGTGCGCATTCTCTCGGCTACCCACCGCGATTTGCCGAAAGCCATGGAGCGCGGCGAGTTTCGTGAAGATCTGTTTTATCGCCTGAACGTGGTGAGCCTTAAAATTCCGGCGTTACATGAACGTGCCGAAGATGTGCCTTTACTGGCGAATCATCTCCTTCGCCAGTCAGCCGACAGGCATAAACCGTTTGTGCGCAGTTTCTCAACCGACGCCATGAAACGTCTGATGGCGGCAAGCTGGCCGGGCAACGTGCGCCAGTTGGTTAACGTCATTGAACAGTGTGTTGCCCTGACGTCTGCCCCGGTCATCAGCGAAGCGCTGGTTCAGCAGGCGCTGGAAGGGGAAAACACCGCGCTGCCTACGTTTGTTGAAGCGCGTAATCAATTTGAGCTGAACTATTTGCGCAAATTGCTGCAAATGACCAAAGGGAATGTCACTCAGGCGGCGCGTGTGGCGGGGCGCAATCGTACAGAATTCTATAAATTACTCTCCCGGCATGAGCTCGATGCCAATGACTTTAAAGAGTAGTCTGTGGTAGGTTGAACTATTGATGAAGTGCGGGAATATAGAGAAAACCATGAAAAAAATTGATGCGATTATTAAACCGTTCAAACTGGATGACGTGCGCGAAGCGCTGGCTGAAGTGGGCATCACCGGCATGACGGTCACTGAAGTAAAAGGTTTTGGTCGTCAGAAAGGCCACACCGAGCTGTACCGTGGCGCTGAATACATGGTGGATTTCCTGCCAAAAGTGAAAATCGAAATCGTCGTCACCGATGACATCGTTGACACCTGCGTGGACACCATTGTCCGTACCGCGCAAACCGGTAAAATCGGCGATGGTAAAATTTTCGTCTTTGATGTAGCGCGTGTGGTGCGTATTCGTACCGGCGAAGAAGACGACGCGGCGATTTAATTTTTGCGCCTAGCGGACCCCCTCCCGACCTCCCCCTTGCCAGGTGGAGGGGCTAACTGCAGGGGAGAAGCTAAAAATGCCAGTCTCCTCTGCTCCCTCCCCTGGAAAGTGGAGAAGCTAAAAGCGCCAGTCTTCTCTGCTCCCTCCCCTGGAAAGGGGAGGGTTGGGGTGGGGTCCGTAAGGGGCAGAAGAAAATCACATCACCTTGTGCGGCCCAAAGCACTCGTAATGAATCCTGTCTTGCTCAACGCCCAGCTTCACTAACTGCTCCGCCGCAAAACGCATAAAGCTCACCGGGCCACACAAATAAAACTGCATCTCTGGCGCACTGATTTTGCTCTCCAGCGTGACTAAATCCATCACGCCTTCGCTATCAAATTTCGCCTGCGCACGGCAGTTTTCACTCGGAATGCGATACCAGACGTGGCGCTCAAAGCGTGGCAACTGCTCGCCCAACTGATTCACTTCATCGGCAAACGCGTGCACGTCGCCGTGCTCCGCCGCATGGAGCCAGTTAACCTGGGCTGAATGGCCATTCTTCGCCAGCGTATCAAGCATTGCCAACATCGGCGTTTGGCCGACGCCCGCTGAAATCAGCGTAACGGGAGTATTGGCGCTAACATCCATAAAGAAATCACCCGCCGGGGCTGCAAGATGCACTTCATCGCCTGGCTGCGCGTGGTTGTGCAGCCAGCTTGAAACCTGCCCCAACTCTTCACGTTTAACCGCAATGCGGTAGCGCTTGCCGTCAGGCTTGCGGGTCAGTGAATACTGGCGAATTTCCTGATGAGGGAAACCTTCTGGCTTCAACCACACGCCAAGATATTGGCCCGGCTGATAATCAGCGACAGGTTTGCCATCCACCGGCTCAAATTCAAAGCTGGTGATAAGCGCGCTTTGTGGCTCTTTTGCCACAATACGGAAGGCACGAGTTCCTTCCCAGCCGCCATTTTTCTCCGCATTGCTTTGGTAAATTTCAGCTTCGCGATGGATAAACACGCCCGCTAACACGCCGTATGCCTTGCCCCACGCATCCAGCACTTCCTGGCCTGGGCTGAACATTTCATCCAGAGTGGCTAACAGGTGGCCGCCGACAATATCGTACTGCTCAGGTTTAATTTGAAAACTGGTGTGCTTTTGCGCGATTTTTTCAACCGCGGGCAGCAGCACCGCCAGATTTTCAATATTGGTCGCGTACGCGCAGATAGCGTTGAACAGCGCTTCGCGCTGGTCACCATTGCGCTGATTGCTCATGTTAAAGATCTCTTTCAGCTCAGGGTTATGGCTGAACATGCGATCGTAAAAATGCGCGGTCAGCTTTGGCCCTGTAGCAGCGAGAAGAGGAATAGTGGATTTCACAACGGCGATGGTTTGTGCATCAAGCATTTAAAGCTCCATATTGTTATCAATAATAGTTAATGTTGTATTTTAAATGCATCTTATAAAAATATTGTCGTAAAAAAAAGCACTACATTGTAAAGGGTGACCCATTGTGTCGATGCGGTTCACATAACGTGAAATTTCTGCATGTTGATGATGAATTAATATCCGTTGAAATCGCTGACAACTTTTGCCTTCAAACCCTTGCAGGACGCCAAGCCAATCGTTTGCGTAAAAACCTCTGTCAAGACCTATCACACGATTAAGATTCAGTTTACACTGTTGCCCGTTGTATATCCGTCATCCTTCAAGCTGCAGGGATGTTGGCTGCAATCACTTACCCGAATCACTTACCTTAGTAAGCTCATCGGGATAAGCTCCCTTGCCGCCTACCTGCAACTCGAATGCTAACGGGTATATTTATTACGGCCATAAAGCTGTGCAAATTTTTGCTGTTAGCTGAGTTTAGGAGATGCGAATGTTAAAACGTGAAATGAACATTGCCGATTACGATGCCGATTTATGGCAGGCCATGGAGCAAGAAAAAGTACGTCAGGAAGAGCACATTGAACTGATCGCCTCCGAAAACTACACCAGCCCTCGCGTGATGCAGGCTCAGGGTTCTCAGTTAACTAACAAATATGCTGAAGGCTACCCAGGCAAACGTTACTACGGCGGTTGCGAATACGTTGATGTGGTTGAACAACTGGCTATCGACCGTGCAAAAGAGCTGTTTGGCGCTGATTACGCTAACGTGCAGCCGCACTCAGGTTCTCAGGCAAACTTCGCGGTATACACCACGCTGCTGGAACCAGGCGACACCGTTCTGGGGATGAACCTGGCACACGGCGGCCACCTGACTCATGGCTCCCCGGTAAACTTCTCCGGTAAGCTGTACAACATCGTGCCTTACGGTATCGATGAATCCGGTCACATCGACTACGCAGACCTGGAAAAACAAGCCAAAGAACACAAACCGAAAATGATCATCGGTGGCTTCTCTGCTTATTCTGGCGTGGTTGACTGGGCAAAAATGCGTGAAATCGCAGACATGGTTGGCGCTTACCTGTTTGTTGATATGGCGCACGTTGCCGGCCTTATCGCCGCAGGCGTTTACCCGAACCCGGTTCCACATGCGCACGTTGTTACGACGACTACGCATAAAACGCTGGCAGGCCCGCGCGGTGGTTTAATCCTCGCCAACGGCGGCAGCGAAGAGCTGTACAAAAAACTGAACTCCGCGGTATTCCCGGGCGCGCAGGGCGGCCCACTGATGCACGTGATTGCGGGCAAAGCGGTTGCGCTGAAAGAAGCGATGGAACCTGAGTTCAAAACTTACCAGCAGCAAGTGGCTAAGAACGCGAAAGCGATGGTCGCTGTGTTCCTGGAACGCGGCTACAAAGTGGTTTCTGGCGGTACTGACAACCACCTGTTCTTGCTGGATCTGGTTGATAAAAACCTGACCGGTAAAGAAGCGGATGCTGCTCTGGGTCGCGCGAACATCACCGTGAACAAAAACAGCGTGCCAAACGATCCGAAGAGCCCGTTTGTGACCTCCGGTATCCGTATCGGTACCCCAGCCGTGACTCGCCGTGGTTTCACTGAAGCAGACGTTCGCGAACTGGCTGGCTGGATGTGTGATGTGTTAGACAGCATCAACGACGAAGCGGTAATCGAACGCACTAAACAAAAAGTTCTGGATATCTGCGCCCGCCTGCCGGTTTACGCATAATCCCGTCCTACTTTATGTTGCTCTCAAACCCCGGTTCGCCGGGGTTTTTTACGCCTGTTATTACACTTCATTCAACGCCACTTCTGCGTACAAATAGCCAATTCCCATCACTTGTTGGGGCCGGGTTAACTGCCCAAAACTAATCTGCGTCGCATTCATTTTTAGCGCATCGCCATGGTCAAACGGGTTAAATCCAATTTGCCGGTCGATTGTCGCAAGCCAGCTTTCTCCGAACCCGCAGCTTCTACCGTAGAATAAAATTTGGTTGATATTCAAAATATTAAGGAAGTTGTACAGGCTCAGGCCAATTGCATTGGCTGCATTTTCAACCCACCGGCGAACCTGCTCGTTTCCGTCATGCCAGGCGGCGATAAGCTGCGTCGATGTAATCGTTTCCGGGTCGAGCTTTGGAGAAATAGGCTGCGATTTTAGCCAGATACGCGCCTGTTTTTTCAGGGCTGTCAGCGAGGCGACGGTTTCCAGACAGCCGTATCTCCCGCAATCACAGGCCATGCCATCGGGGTTGACAATCGTGTGGCCGATTTGCCCGCTGCCGTACAAACTGCCGCGATAAATTTGCCCGTTAATCACAAACGACGAACCGATGCCGTAATCGACGTTAATCACGCAAAAATCCTGGCGATTGGCCGGATTCTGCCATTTCTCCGCCAGCGCCAGCATCACGCAGTCGTTATCCACCCGCACCGTTATACCGAGCTTTTCTTCCAGCAAATATTTGATTTCTAACGGCTCGCGCCACGGTGCCTGGGGCATGGTTTGCGATACGCCGGTTATCGGATCGACCTGCCCGTGAATGCCGAGCGCAAGATTGATCGTTTTTTTCGGCCAGCTTTTGCGTTGGTTACGCCAGATATTTTCGATAGCGGCTAATAATGACTGCGGCGTGGTGGGGTTAACCTGAATGCGTTCAAATCCCCCCAATGGCGAAAGCTGCGCGTCGCACAGTTGGCTCTCAATGCTGGTGGGAGTCACATTCATACAAAGAATAAACGCACCGTCGGCCGGGATCTGATAACTGCCGCTGTTGATGCCTCGATTACTAAGATTTTCACTGGAGTGACTCAGTTTTCCGTCTGCCACCAGCTCATCAAGAATCTTGCTGACCGCCGGAATCGACAGTCCCGTGTGTTGCGAAAACTGCGATTTACTCAGGCGCTTATGCTGCCACACCAGTTTCATGATCGTCTGGCGATTTATCTGCCGCACGCGTTGGTTATTCAGCCCTGAATCATACATTTCACTAAACTCCGTTAACTTTATTGTGTGAGCATTAAGCGCTCTAAGCCGGAATGAGTTCTCTACACTGCAAACATAACGTATTTCACTGTTGTTTGTTTACTGGAGAGGCGAAATGTACGGAGCCGTTAACGTCTGGCAAGAGACGATTGCTTTGCCCACCTGGACTACCGGTGCGGAAGATCCGAACCCAATGTTTCTGGAAAACCGCGTTTATCAGGGGTCGTCCGGTGCCGTTTATCCCTACGGTGTTATCGACACGCTCACCGGCAAGCGTGAGATGCGCGAGTACAACGCGGTATGGATTGAAAACGATTTTATTCGCGTGATGCTGCTGCCTGAGCTGGGTGGTCGTATTCATCGTGCTTATGACAAAGTGATGGAGCGCGATTTCGTTTACTACAACGAAGTGGTGAAACCTGCGCTGGTGGGGTTAGTCGGGCCGTGGATTTCCGGCGGGATTGAATTTAACTGGCCGCAGCACCATCGCCCAACCACGTTTATGCCGGTTGATGTGACGTTCCAGAAACATGACAAAGGGGCGCAAACCGTCTGGCTGGGTGAAGTGGAACCGATGCGCGGCTTGCAGGTGATGACCGGATTCACGCTTTACCCAGAAAAAGCGCTAATCGAAATTACCGGCAAAGTTTTTAACGGCAATGCGACGCCGCGCCATTTCCTGTGGTGGGCGAATCCGGCTGTGAAAGGAGGCGATGAACACCAGTGCGTCTTCCCACCGGATGTCACGGCGGTGTTTGACCACGGCAAACGCGATGTTTCGGCCTTCCCGATTGCCCACGGCACCTACTACAAAGTCGACTATTCTGCGGGCGTTGACATCTCGCGCTACAAAAATATTCCGGTGCCGACCTCTTACATGGCGGATAAATCAGATTACGATTTTGTCGGCGCTTACCATCACGGCGAGCAGGGCGGTTTACTGCACATTGCCGATCACCATGTTTCCCCCGGCAAGAAACAGTGGACGTGGGGAAACTGCGATTTCGGCCAGGCGTGGGACCGCAATCTGACTGATGAAAACGGGCCGTATATCGAACTGATGACCGGCGTGTTTACCGATAACCAGCCGGACTTCACATGGATTGCGCCATACGAAGAAAAAGTCTTTGTGCAGAACTTCCTGCCGTACAGCCAGCTCGGGACTCTGCAAAATGCCAACACCCAGGCGGCGATAAAACTCGAGCGCCACAACGGAGAATTACATCTTGGTGTGTACGCCATCGCGCCCTTATCTGGCGTGACGTTTGAGCTTGAATCGGCGGGAAGTATTCTTTGGAAAAACACGCTGACACTACAACCGGCGCAAGCGTGGCAAGAAACCCTCAGCGACAAATGGCCGCAGCGGCTGACGCTCAATCTGCGTGATGCGCAGGGCAATCTGATTCTCAGTTATTGCGAACACGTTCCAGAAGATTTACCTCTGCCGCAGCCTGCCAGCGTGCCCGCTAACCCCCACGACATGACCAACTGCGACGAGCTGTATTTTATCGGCCAGCACCTTGAGCAATATCTGCACGCCAGCCGTTCGGCATTCGACTACTACCAGCGTGCGCTGGCGCTCGACCCCGAAGATTATCGCTGTAATGTGGCGCTGGGAACGCTGGAGCTTAATCGCGGTAACTGGATTCTGGCCGAGCAGTATGCGGATGCCGCACTCAAACGCGCCCATCGCCTGAATAAGAATCCACAAAACGGTGACGGCAGCATGCTGCGCGGGGCGGCAAAAGAGAAACAGAATGACTGCGACGGCGCCTTTGATGATTACTTCAAAGCGAGCTGGAGTGGCAACTGCCGTGATGCGGCTTTTTATGCCCTCGCTCGCCTGTCACTGCGCAAAGGAGACGCGGCTCAGGCGCTGGCGTTTGTGAATCAAAGCCTGAAATTTAACGCCAGCAACAATCTGGCGATGGGGCTGAAAGCGCTGGCGCTGCATCAAACGGGGGCATCACAACAGGCGCAAACCTGGATTGCGCAGCAGCTTGAAGAATACCCGCTCAGTTACGTTCTGCATTACGCCCGCTGGGCGATAACGCAAACGGAAGCTGATCGCACAGAACTCTTGCGAGTGACCGGCAAGCGCGGCGTGAATGCCAGCGTTTTGGCGGGATGGCTGGTGAGTCTTGGGCAGGAAGACGCGGCCAAAGCGATGCTCACTGTTCTGGATTCGCAAGAGGCGATGCCGCTGCTGTGGCGTGCGGCGCTGGAAACCGACCATGCGCAGCAGCACCGTTTTGTGCAACAGGCGCAGGAGAATTTTGCCCGTAAAGTTCGCTTCCCGAACACGCTTGATGAAGTGCAAATGCTGCAACGTTTGCCGCACGATGGGTTTGCGCAGTATCTACTCGGCTGCTTCTGGTACAGCAAACGCCGTTACCACGAAGCGGTAGATTGCTGGCACTTTGCCGCCGGGCAGCTTCCTGAGTCTGGCGCGGTGCAGCGTGTTCTGGGGATTCATGCCTGGAATAAATTGCACGATGCGCCGCTGGCGGAAGGGTATCTCCGGCGTGCGGTTGAGCTCGAACCCGACAATGCCCGCTTCCTGTTTGAACTCGATTATTTGCAGAAACTCAACGGTCGGGGGACCGAAGATCGCCTGGCGCATCTTGCTGCCCGCCGCGATGTGGTGCTTAAACGTGACGATCTCACTGCTGAACTGCTGAGTCTGTGGAACATTCACGGCGAAACAGATGCGGCGGCGCAGGTGCTGGCGCAACGCAAGTTCCACCCGTGGGAAGGCGGGGAGGGCAAAGTCACCGGGCAGTATCTGATTAATCTGCAACGTCGTGCTCTGGATTGCATCGCCGAAAAACAATTTGGTAAAGCCGAGGAGCTGCTTCAGCAGGCGCTGAGTTACCCGGAAAATCTCGGCGAAGGGCGTTTAGTAGGCCAGAGCGATAACGACATCTGGTATCTGCTTGGCTGGTGCGCGCAACAGCTTCAACAGCCGGAGCGTGCGCAGCGCTATTTTGAACGCGCTCTTGAAGGCGGTTCCACGCTTGAAGCCGGGCGCTACTACAACGATCAGCCAGTGGATTACCTGTTCTACCAGGCGATGGCGCTTGCGCGTATCGGTGAAAAATCCCAGGCGCAGCAGCAATTCCGCAGCTTTATCTCCTGGGCTGATGAGCACTTTAACGACCGGTCAGAACCCGATTTCTTTGCGGTATCGCTGCCTGATTTAGTGGCGCTCGACGCTAACCGTCAATCTGCGCATCAGCAGCATTGCTTGTTTGTCGCCGCCCTTGGGCATTTGGGCCTGGGGGAATACCCCGAGTTTGAAGCAGCTCTGAAAGCGTTAACAGCGCAAAACCCGGCTCATGACAAAGCGCATCTGCTGCTTTTGGCCGTGCAGCGTGGAGTGTTTGCCTGAGTATTTAAATAACGATAAATGGCGGGTGCCAATACGGTTGTACACCCGCCCCTCTGTATCTCTACAAGTACAAACGAGGAATCACAATGAACACTGTGCAGACACAATTACGCATGGGGTACGTCTGGACTATTTGTCTGGTTGCCGCATGCGGAGGCTTGTTGTTCGGTTACGACTGGGTGGTGATTGGCGGTGCGAAACCGTTTTATGAAGCCTATTTTTCGATTACCGATCCTGCGCAATCCGGCTGGGCGATGAGTTCTGCCCTGGCGGGCTGTGTGTTTGGGGCGTTGATTTCCGGCTGGTGCGCGGACCGATTTGGACGCAAGCTGCCGCTAATCCTCTCGGCAATACTGTTCAGCGCCTCGGCATGGGGTACCGCCATGGCCAGCAACTTTGACATGTTTGTGGTGTATCGCATCGTCGGCGGCGTGGGGATTGGTCTGGCTTCGGCGTTAAGCCCGATGTATATCGCGGAAGTGAGCCCCGCAGAAAAACGCGGCAAGTTTGTCGCGATTAACCAGCTTACGATTGTGATTGGCGTTTTGGCCGCGCAGCTTATCAATCTGATGATTGCCGAACCGGTTGCCAGCACCGCAACAATGCAACAAATCACCGAGAGCTGGAACGGGCAGGTTGGCTGGCGTTGGATGTTTGGTGCGGAGCTGATTCCGGCGCTGGCGTTTTTAGGGCTGATGTTCTTTGTGCCTGAATCCCCGCGCTGGCTGGCACGCGCCGGTAAAAGCGAACGCGCACATCAAATGCTTAGACGTATCGGCAACCAGAAATACGCCGATGATACTCTCTACGACATTCAGCAAACGCTGAGTAACGACACGCAAAAAGTGTCATGGAGCGCGTTATGGCAGCCGCAGGTTAAGCCGATCATTATCATCGGTATGGTACTGGCGGTGTTCCAGCAGTGGTGTGGGATCAACGTAATATTCAACTACGCGCAGGAGATCTTCGCTTCCGCCGGGTTTGATATTAACAGCACGCTGAAATCGATCGTCGCGACCGGCTTAATCAACCTGATTTTTACCATCATAGCGCTGCCGCTGGTGGACAAAATCGGCCGTCGCAAACTGATGCTGTTTGGTGCCGCCGGGTTAACGGTTATCTACGCGTTAATCGGCGCGGCGTATGGCCTGGGGATTATGGGGCTGCCGGTGTTGTTATTGGTTCTGGCAGCAATTGCGATTTACGCCCTGACGCTGGCTCCGGTGACCTGGGTTCTGCTTTCGGAGATTTTCCCGAACCGTGTGCGTGGCCTTGCGATGTCTTTGGCTACACTTGCGCTGTGGGTGGCGTGTTTCCTGCTGACCTACACTTTCCCGCTTTTAAACGCCGGCCTGGGTGCGGCGGGCAGCTTCCTGCTGTATGGCGTGATTTGTGCGGCTGGTTTTATCTATGTACGCCGTTATGTGCCAGAAACAAAAGGGGTTAGCCTGGAGGCGCTCGAAAAACGCATGGCGGAACAACATGGCGCAGCAGCGAAAGCACGCGCAGAACGAGCGGCGCATTAAGTGATGAAAAGCCTGTTACTTGAGAATGACTATTTGCGTTTAACCGTCGCCCCGCAGGGGGCGGCAATTCTCAGCCTTGATTCACTCATATATCACCAACCGGTGCTTTATGCCGGCGAAAAAGCGCTGTTCCCGATGTTACCCGTGGCAAATCGCGTCGCGGGTAATGCCTTTTTGTTGCACGGGGAAAACGTCCAACTTCCGAAGAGCCCGGTGGACGAGCAATTCTTTTTGCACGGCGACGGCTGGCTGAAAACCTGGCGGGTGGAAAAGCACGATGCACAATATATTGCCCTGACGCTTCGAAGCCAGCATGTCTGTGGATTTGATTACCAGGCTCGGCTGATTTATCGGCTGGAGGAAAATCGTTTTATTGCTGAGCTGGAATTAACGCATCAGGGCGGTAAGCCGATGGTTTACGGGCTTGGGTTCCATCCCTTTTTCCAGCTTACGCCTGCAACGCGCATGCAGTTTGGCGCGACAGGCTTCTGGCCGGAAGGTGAACACCATTTGCCGCTGGCGTGGTGCGGTGAGCTGACGCCGCAAACAAACTTTATCGCATCGAAAATTCCGGATAACCAGTGGCTGAACGTGGGCTATTCCGGCTGGAATGGCACCGCGTTGATTGAAAGCGAAACCATGCGCGTGCAGATGAAATGCGACACGCCGTATCTGATGGTGTTCCGTATGGAAAATGAGCCGTTTATTTGCCTTGAACCGCAAAGCCATCCGGTTAACGCCCATAATATGACGGGGCAACCGGGGCTGGTGTTTTTGGGGCATGGGGAAACGACACGGCTAGCAATGGAAATGATGGTTATGTAGGTCGGATAAACGTCAGTGCCATCAGACACTTCCGGTGGATGGCGCTTCGTTTGTCCACCCTGGCAAAGCAATAAAGCCATTTAATTATTGCGTGTTATTAGTCTGTTAATGATGACTTGCAAGCTGGTCAATGCTCCGCCACACTATCGCCTCCGAAACGGGAGGGATCATGGTTTTGCATTCTACGCGCTGGCTTGCGCTCAGTTATTTTACCTACTTCTTTAGCTACGGGATTTTCCTGCCGTTCTGGAGTGTCTGGCTCGCCGGAGTCGGTTTACCGCCTGAAACCATCGGGCTGTTATTAGGTGCAGGGTTAATTGCCCGTTTCCTGGGGAGTTTGCTCCTCGCCCCACGTGTTACCGATCCTTCCCGACTGGTCTTTGCGCTGCGTCTGCTCGCCCTACTCACTTTGTTGTTTGCCGTTGCTTTCTGGTTCGGGCAAACCGCCACCTGGCTGTTGGTGGTGATGGTCGGGTTTAACCTGTTTTTCTCTCCGCTGGTGCCGCTCACCGATGCGCTGGCTGGCACCTGGCAAAGACAAATTACGATGGATTACGGGCGCGTGCGCCTGTGGGGTTCGCTGGCATTTGTCATCGGGTCGGCGATGACTGGAAAACTGGTTAGTCTGTATAGCTATCAGGCGATTTTGGTGCTGCTGAGCATAGGTGTCGCATCGATGTTAATCGGCATGATGCTGCGCCCCTCCGTGATGCCGCAGGGGGAAACGCGACACACCGAAGGTGCAGGCTGGCAGGCGTGGAAGAAACTGGTGCTCGGTTCGTGGCGCTTCCTTGCCTGCGTAACTTTGTTGCAAGGTGCACATGCTGCGTACTATGGATTCAGCGCTATTTACTGGCAGGGCGCAGGCTATTCCGCCTCGGTTGTCGGGTATTTGTGGTCGCTGGGCGTGGTGGCGGAAATTGTGATCTTCGCCCTGAGCAATAAACTGTTCCGCAACTGGGGCGCTCGTGATTTGCTGCTGCTTTCCGGCGTGACGGGAATTGTGCGCTGGGGTTTAATGGCATCCACCACCGAATTACCGTGGCTGATTGCTGCGCAAATCCTGCATTGTGGTAGCTTCACGGTTTGCCATCTTGCAGCGATGCGCTATATCTCAGCCCGGGAAGGCAATGAAGTCATTCGCCTGCAGGCGGTCTATTCCGCAGTGGCGATGGGCGGAGGTATTGCCGTGATGACCATGTTCTCTGGCTATCTTTACCAGCACATGCAGGGCAATGTGTTCTGGGTTATGGCGCTGGTGGCCGTACCTGCGTTATTCATTCGGCCACGCCCGGTTTCATACTGCGTTAACACTCAATAATTTTACGAATTTGCTGCTGCTGGTGATCGCCCAGCGGCAGCGTAACGTGAATCAGCGGCGGAGAGTAAAGCGGCAGCGTGGTGGAGTAGGGAGTAATCACCAGCACCACCTCCTTCGGTGCGCCCTCTTTTTGATAGCTGTGAATCGTCAGATGTTTAATATTGAGCGGGAGCAGGGTTAACTCACGCAACTGCTGTTCAATGCTTTGCTCAAGCTCCATGTTGTTGCCCGTGAGCAACAACACCTGCTTTTCATGTAAATCATTTTCCTGCATCAGCCACGCGCCAAAAATCACCGCCACCAGACCCACTTCTTCGTCAGAAAAACGCATCGCGAAATGACTTTCGAAATCGTTGAATGCTTCGCGCGTGGTTCGCATCAGACGCGGATACAGTCGCGTAATTTCCTCGGGCAAACTGTTATCAATTCCAATCCCGAACTGGCAGCGGTCCAGCGCCTGGGCGAGATGAATATAGAGCTGATCGCCCAGGCCCTGTTCGTCACTAAATGACATCCCCGCCAGCTCACGGAAACGCGCAATCATGCCCGAAATAGCGGAACGTAAGCGTAAGTCCTGCTCATGGTTGTCACGAATGGGGTCGGGGGTGCGCATGAGCTGGAATAAAAGCGCTAAGAATAGCTGCTCGTTTTCATTGGCTGATTGCATCACCCGGCGCTTCCAGTGGCGGGCAATCTCAAGGGCGACTAAAAACTCCGGGCGCATTTGCGTCCATGCTCGTTGCTGCTCGGTAAATTCTGGCGTGATTCCCGCATGATGCTGATGCAGGCAGTACTGCAAAAACAGCGTTAAAAACTGCATGTCGCGGGAATCAAACTGCCGCTGCAAACGCCGGGCGCACAGGCCAATCAACGCCTGCAGATTCTTTTCATCATACAATGCGGTCAAAATACCTTGCTGTTTAAGCTGAGTTTTGAGCTGAGGGGTAAAATGCTGCTGCACAAAGTGCGGGCAGAGCCGCAATGCACGCCGCAACCAGTGCAACAAGCACAGGCGACGATCCAGTGGCGTGCCCTCAATCCGGTAGCTGCCGTCCTGTTGGGTAATGAGCCTCAGCCGGTGATAGCGCTGGATTTCATCGCCCGTGTCGGCTATATCTTGCAGGGCTTTGGTGTCATCAACCCCGTTGAGTCTCGCGAGGATCTCTGGAGTGACAGTTTGGCCCGGTAAGTAAAGCAACAAAAGCAGGTGGCAGCGACGCTGCGGACTAGAGAGTACAGATGGTGGTGGCGAGAGCAGTGTCATCATCCGCATAACCAAGTCAACGTTTATTAATGCTAAGAGTAGCTAAACCTTTTGTCGTAGTGCGTCTCAGTTGAGCTTTTTAATTACGGAATTCTGACTGGCTCACAGAATTTTAAACCAGAGAGAATAATGAGCAGGAAAATGTGTAACAGAATTGCGGTTTTCGCCTTGAGTTCGGCGCTTTTTAGCCCGCTTGCATCGGCTCATCCGCACAGTTTTATTACTCTGGTAACGACGGTAGTGGCGGAAAATGACCAACTGACCGGCCTAAAAATGCAGTGGACGATGGATGAAATCACTTCAGCGGATCTACTGTATGACGCCGGGAACGCGAAACCCGATTCGCCAGTCTGGAAGAAGCTCGCCGCCGAAGTGATGGCGAACGTGCTGGGGCAGCATTACTTCACCGAGTTCTGGCATGACGGTAAAAAAGTGACGTTTAATAATTTGCCGCCTGAGTACGGCCTCGCGCGCGTCGGGCACAAAGCGGTGTTGACCTTTGTGTTACCGCTTGCCCATCCTCAGCCGTTAAAAGGGCAAACCTACCGGTTCGCCACATTCGATCCGACCTATTTTGTGGATATGAGTTACGACCACGATAGCGATGCGAAATTGCCAAAAGCGTTAGCGGAGCAATGCAAAATTTCGGTGAAAACACCCAAGCCAACCGAAGATATGCAGGCGTTTGCGCTGTCGCTCGATAAAGCCGATGCGCCGCCAGAAGATATGGAGCTGGGTAAACAATTTGCTCAACAGGTGACGTTGCAATGTCCGTAATCCCTTCAGCCAGAACGCCTTCACGCCGCTGGCTGCATTTTTGGCCGCTGGCGCTTTTCCTGTTTGTCTGCGCCGTGGTGCTTTGTGGCCTGTGGTACTACTGGCCGCAAATTATCCTTAATAGCGCGATGTGGCAGAAATCTATCAACCAGCAGATGAGCGCCCTGTTGCGTGATGTTGCTGAAAATCCGGCGCGTACCGGTTGGTCGTTGCTGTCATTCAGTTTTCTCTACGGCGTTCTTCATGCGTTAGGGCCGGGGCATGGGAAAGTGGTGATCACCACCTGGCTTGCGACGCATCCTTCCCGCCTGAAAAGCAGCCTCAAGCTGACTTTTGCTGCTTCACTGTTACAGGGGGGAGTTGCGATTGGGCTGGTAACGGTCGTGCTGGGCGTGTTGGCTCTGCCGTCACGGCAGCTGCATCAGAGCAGTTTCTGGCTGGAGAAGGGCAGTTATCTGCTGGTGGGGGTTCTGGGGTTAATGCTGTGCGGGCGTGCTTTACGCAATCTGAAAAGTGCGCTGCGTAAACCTGGGCGTTTTACCTCTTTTACCCCCCATCACGTCCATTCTGATAACTGTGGTTGCGGCCATCAGCATTTGCCGACGCAGCAACAGCTTGATGCCGGAGACGACTGGCGCGCGCGGGCGATGATCGTTTTGTCGATGGGAATGCGCCCGTGTTCCGGGGCAATCATGGTGCTGCTGTTTAGTAAAGTGATTGGCGTTTATAGCTGGGGTATGTTGTCGGCACTGACGATGGCGGGTGGCACCTCTATCACCATCTCCGGGCTGGCGTTTTTAGTGCATGGTTTTCGTCAGCTCGCGGTGCGGATGAGCGGAAATAAAGCCCCGGTTTTATGGCGGCAAATTGCCTGGGCGACGTTAGCGCTTGCGGGGGGCGGGATTTTGGTCTTAGCGGCGGTGGTGATGTGGCTGAGTGCTCAACCGACTATGCAGGGAATACGGCCTTTTTAGCTTTAGAATGACCCCTCCCGACCTCCCCCTTGCCAGGTGGAGGAGCGTTAACTCCCTCCCCTGGAAAGGGGAGGGCTGGGGTGGGGTCAACGAATGCCTGAAATTAACGCTTCAGCGCTTCGCTTAATTCATCACGCATGGTAGCCAGCATCGCTTTCACGACGCGTGGGTTACCTGCAACGATGTTGCCGCTGGTCAGGTAGTTGTGGCCGCCGGTGAAATCACACACCAGGCTACCAGATTCACGTGCAATCAGCTCGCCCGCAGCAAAATCCCACGGCTTCAGGCCAATCTCGAAGAAACCATCAACGCGGCCAGCCGCAACGTAAGCCAGATCCAGCGCTGCTGAACCGGTACGACGGAAGTCTGCACACTGGGTGAACAGTTTGCCAACGATGTTGATATAAGGAGTTGCGTGCTGCTTCAGCTTGAACGGGAAGCCCGTTGCCAGAATGGTGCCGTCGAGGTCACGTGCATTGCTGCCGCGCAGACGGTAACCGTTCAACTGTGCACCTTGACCGCGAACAGCCGTGAACAGCTCGTTACGCATTGGGTCATAAACCACAGCAACTTCGGTGCGGCCTTTAACGCGAACAGCGATAGATACCGCGAAGTGCGGCAAACGTTTGATGAAGTTTGAAGTGCCATCCAGAGGATCGATAACCCATTGCACATCCTGCTCGGTACCCGCCAGCTCGCCTGATTCTTCAGCGATAATGGTGTGTTGCGGGTAGGATTTGCGGATAACTTCGATAATCAGACGCTCGGCGTCTCTATCAACGTTAGTCACAAAATCGTTGCTACCTTTCTGGCTCGCTTCTACAGCGTCAGGGGTTTCGTAGTTCTTGGCAATTAAATTGCCCGCCTTGCGCGCAGCGCGCACGGCGATGTTGAGCATCGGATGCATCGGTCTCTCTCTGGATGTTAAAGAACGGAAAACGCGGCGGAGTATAGCAGAGCGTTCGGAATATGTCCCAGGGTTATGATAGGATATCGCGATAATCTTTTCAGGCTATGAGTCAATAATGCTGCAAAACGTACGTATAGTGCTGGTCGAAACCTCTCATACCGGCAACATGGGCTCTGTAGCTCGTGCGATGAAAACCATGGGGCTAACAAATCTGTGGCTGGTGAATCCGCTGGTGAAACCTGACTCTCAGGCTATCGCGCTTGCCGCGGGTGCCAGTGATGTTATTGGTGATGCAAAAATTGTCGATACGCTGGATGAAGCGTTGGCAGGTTGCAGTCTGGTAGTTGGTACCAGCGCACGTTCACGCACGCTGCCATGGCCGATGCTCGATCCGCGCGAATGCGGTTTGAAGACAATTTCTGAAGCGCAAGAAGCCCCTGTGGCGATTGTTTTTGGCCGCGAACGTGTGGGTTTAACCAACGACGAATTGCAGAAATGCCATTACCACGTCGCTATTCAGGCCAATCCAGAATACAGCTCGCTAAACCTTGCGATGGCGGTGCAAATCCTCGCCTATGAAGTGCGAATCGCCTGGCTTGCCACGCAAGAAGAGGGCAAAGAAACGGTAGTGGTCGAAGACCTGACTCAGTATCCAACGGCCGACGATCTTGAGCGTTTTTATGGTCACCTGGAACAGGTATTGCTGAAAACCGGCTTTATTCGCACCAGTCACCCCGGCCAAATTATGAGCAAACTACGCCGCTTATATAATCGCGCACGCCCGGAAACTCAAGAACTTAACATCCTGCGCGGGATGCTTTCTTCTATTGATAACGAGAAAAAATCCGGCAAATAATACTTGAGTAAATTGGTGGGTTAAATAGTTGACCAATTTACTCAGGAATGTCAGACTTGCGGCCTGCTATGTGGATAAACACATTTATAAAAAACCCCCGGTTCGAGGGGCTATCTGAGGTTAAGTAAGACATGAGACTGACATCGAAAGGACGTTATGCCGTGACCGCAATGCTCGACGTTGCGTTGAACTCCGAATCAGGTCCGGTGCCGTTGGCTGATATTTCTGAACGTCAGGGAATCTCTCTCTCCTATCTGGAGCAGTTATTCTCTCGTCTGCGTAAAAATGGCCTGGTTGCCAGCGTACGTGGTCCTGGCGGTGGTTATCTGTTAGGCAAAGAAGCAAATAGCATCGCGGTTGGTGAAGTCATCAGCGCTGTAGATGAATCTGTCGATGCGACCCGTTGCCAGGGTAAAGGTGGCGACGGTAAAGGTGGTTGTCAGGGCGGCGATAAATGCCTGACTCACGCGCTGTGGCGCGACCTGAGCGACCGTCTGACCGGTTTTCTGAATAACATCACTTTGGGTGAACTGGTGAATAACCAGGAAGTGTTGGACGTTTCTGGTCGCCAGCACAATGAAAACCATCGCAGCACGCGCTCTCAAGACGCAATCGACGTCAAACTGCGCGCCTAATTTACCCGTCATATTTCGGGTTGCAACTGCGTTGGCCGCACTTGCTCGCCCCAGTCACTTACCTGATGTAAGCTCCTGGGGACTCTCAAGTTTGCCGCCTTGCTGCAACACGAACTATTTAGGGTAAAAATAAAAATTGATTTCAGAATTAGGCCGGGGCGCCATGCTCCGTCAACCAGGTCGTTCATTCAGCCAGTTGCCTGATTCATTGCATTGAGTGATGTACGGAGTTTAAGAGCAATGAAATTACCGATTTATCTCGACTACTCTGCGACTACGCCGGTTGACCCGCGTGTTGCGCAGAAAATGATGCAGTTTTTGACTATGGACGGAACCTTCGGTAACCCGGCTTCTCGTTCCCACCGTTTCGGCTGGCAGGCGGAAGAAGCAGTAGATATCGCCCGTAATCAAATCGCTGAACTGGTTGGTGCAGACCCGCGTGAAATCGTCTTTACCTCCGGCGCAACTGAATCTGATAACCTCGCAATTAAAGGTGCGGCTAACTTCTATCAGAAGAAAGGCAAGCACATCATCACCGTGAAAACCGAACACAAAGCTGTGCTGGACACCTGTCGCCAGCTTGAGCGTGAAGGTTTTGAGGTGACCTATCTGGCACCGCAGAGCAACGGTATCGTTGACCTGAACGTGCTGGAAGCGGCAATGCGTGACGACACCATTCTGGTTTCCATCATGCACGTGAATAACGAAATCGGCGTGGTGCAAGATATCGCGGCAATCGGCGAAATGTGCCGTGCGCGTGGCATTATCTATCACGTTGATGCGACTCAGAGCGTAGGCAAAATGCCTATCGACTTGAGCACCCTCAAAGTTGACCTGATGTCTTTCTCCGGTCACAAAATCTATGGCCCGAAAGGGATCGGCGCGCTGTATGTTCGCCGTAAACCACGTATCCGTATCGAAGCTCAGGTACACGGTGGCGGCCACGAGCGCGGCATGCGTTCAGGTACTCTGCCTGTTCACCAGATCGTCGGCATGGGCGAAGCTTACCGTATCGCGAAAGAAGAGATGGAAACAGAAATGTCCCGTCTGCGCGGTCTGCGTAACCGCCTGTGGAACGGCGTGAAAGATATGGAAGAAGTCTATCTGAACGGCGACCTGGAAAATGGGGTTCCGACTATCCTGAACGTGAGCTTTAACTACGTTGAAGGCGAGTCCCTGATCATGGCGCTTAAAGACCTCGCGGTTTCCTCCGGTTCTGCCTGTACTTCAGCAAGCCTCGAGCCATCCTACGTACTGCGTGCGCTGGGCATGACTGATGAGCTGGCACATAGCTCTATCCGTTTCTCTTTGGGTCGTTTTACTACTGAAGAAGAGATCGACTACACCATCGAACTGGTACGTAAGTCCATTGGCCGTCTGCGCGACCTTTCTCCGCTGTGGGAAATGTTCAAACAGGGCGTGGATCTTAATTCCATCGAATGGGCTCATCACTAATCGGTATCGAATTCAGGAGAATTAAAAATGGCTTATAGCGAAAAAGTAATCGATCACTACGAAAACCCACGCAACGTTGGTTCTTTTGATAACGGCGATGCTAGCGTCGGTTCCGGCATGGTAGGTGCGCCTGCTTGTGGTGACGTGATGAAGTTGCAGATCAAGGTCAACAATGACGGTATTATTGAAGACGCGCGTTTCAAAACCTACGGCTGTGGCTCCGCCATCGCTTCCAGCTCGCTGGTAACCGAGTGGGTTAAAGGTAAATCTCTGGATGAAGCGCAGGCTATCAAAAATACCGATATTGCAGAAGAACTTGAACTGCCGCCGGTGAAGATTCACTGCTCAATCCTTGCAGAAGACGCTATTAAAGCGGCAATTGCAGATTACAAAAGCAAACGTGACATTACTAAGTAACTCTAAATAATTCGAGCTTGCAGGCAACACACCTGCAACTCGAAGCATGACGAGTTTAATTTTTGATTGAGGTTGTTGTATGTCGATTACCCTTAGCGACAGTGCTGCCGCACGCGTGAATGCGTTCCTGACCAATCGCGGAAAAGGCTTTGGTTTGCGGTTAGGTGTTCGCACTTCCGGCTGCTCTGGTATGGCTTATGTTCTGGAATTTGTTGATGAACCGATGGCGGAAGACACCGTGTTCGAAGACAAAGGCGTGAAAGTGGTCATCGATGGTAAAAGCCTGCAATTTTTGGACGGTACCCAGCTCGACTTCGTCAAAGAAGGTCTTAACGAAGGGTTTAAATTTACTAACCCTAACGTGAAAGATGAGTGTGGCTGCGGTGAAAGCTTCCACGTCTGATTCTCGCCAATACCCCGCGCAGTAATGCTTCGCGGGGTATCAAGCTTTACTAACCCCGAGTCTGTTATGGATTACTTCACCCTCTTTGGGTTACCGGTAGGCTTCGCCCTCAACACTGAGCTGTTGGCTACCCGTTATCAGGAGCTGCAACGCCAGTTCCACCCGGATAAATACACCAGTCGCCCTCAGGCGGAACAACTGCTGGCGGTCCAACAATCTGCGACCATCAACCAGGCCTGGCAAACGCTGCGTCATCCGTTGCTGCGCGCCGAGTATATTCTCTCTCTAAACGGCTTTGACCTGGCGAACGAACAGCACACCGTGCGTGATACGGCGTTCTTGATGGAACAGCTCGAACTTCGTGAAGAGCTTGATAACATCGAGCATGCTAAAGATAGCGATCGCCTGGAATCCTTTAGCGCCAACGTAAATGCGATGGTGAAAACCCGCATGGCATTGATGGTGAAAGAGCTGGATAATCAGGAGTGGACGCAGGCGGCGGATACCGTTCGTAAACTTCGTTTTCTCGATAAACTGCGCAGCCAAATAGAACAACTCGAAGAAAAGCTGCTCGATTTTTAACTGGAAGCTCAATATGGCGTTATTACAAATTAGTGAGCCGGGCCTAAGTGCGGCCCCACACCAGCGCAAGCTGGCGGCGGGCATTGACCTGGGGACCACCAATTCACTGGTTGCAACGGTTCGTAGCGGGCAAGCTGAAACGCTGCCTGACCATGAAGGGCGTCACCTGTTACCTTCTGTGGTGCATTATCAGCAAGATGGCCTGAGCGTGGGTTGGGATGCGCGAGCGCAAGCAGCAAAAGACCCGGCAAACACCGTCAGTTCGGTAAAACGTCTGATGGGACGCTCTCTTGCCGACATCCAGGCGCGTTACCCGCATCTGCCTTATTCACTCAAAGCGAGTGAAAATGGCCTGCCGATGATCGACACCCCGGCAGGGCTGCTGAACCCTATTCGTATTTCATCCGACATCCTCAAAGCACTTTGCACGCGCGCAACCGAAGCGCTGGAAGGCCAGCTTGACGGTGTTGTGATTACCGTTCCTGCTTATTTCGATGACGCACAGCGCCAGGGTACCAAAGACGCAGCGCGTCTGGCTGGTCTCCACGTTTTGCGCCTGCTGAATGAACCGACCGCTGCGGCCATCGCTTACGGCCTGGATTCAGGCAAAGAAGGCGTTATCGCCGTTTACGATCTGGGCGGCGGTACCTTCGATATTTCCATTCTGCGCCTGAGCCGCGGTGTGTTTGAAGTTCTTGCGACCGGCGGTGATTCTGCATTGGGCGGCGATGACTTCGACCATCTGCTGGCAGACTGGCTGCGTGAGCAAGCAGGCGTTGCCGATCGTAGCGACGATCGCGTTCAACGTCAGTTACTTGATGCGGCCATCGCTGCGAAAATCGCATTGAGCGACGCACAAATCGTAGATGTGGAAGTGGCGGGCTGGAAAGGCACAGTCACTCGCGACCAGTTCAACGAACTGATTGCTGCGTTGGTTAAAAAGACGTTGCTTGCCTGCCGCCGTGCGCTGAAAGATGCCACTGTCGAAGCGAGTGAAGTGCTCGAAGTCGTGATGGTGGGCGGTTCAACGCGTGTGCCATTGGTGCGCGAGCGCGTGGGCGAATTCTTTGGTCGCACGCCGTTGACGTCTATCGACCCGGACAAAGTTGTCGCTATTGGCGCGGCCATTCAGGCGGATATTCTGGTGGGCAACAAACCGGACAGCGAAATGTTGCTGCTGGATGTTATCCCGCTGTCGCTCGGCCTTGAAACCATGGGCGGCCTGGTAGAAAAAGTCATTCCGCGTAATACCACTATTCCGGTAGCGCGTGCGCAAGACTTTACTACCTTTAAAGACGGTCAAACTGCGATGGCGATTCATGTCATGCAGGGCGAGCGCGAACTGGTGCAAGATTGCCGTTCCCTGGCTCGTTTTGCGCTGCGTGGTATTCCGGCGATGCCTGCGGGCGGGGCGCATATCCGCGTCACTTTCCAGGTTGATGCTGATGGCCTGTTGAGCGTCACCGCCATGGAAAAATCTACCGGTGTGGAAGCATCCATTCAGGTGAAACCTTCTTATGGCCTGAGCGATGGTGAAATTGCCACCATGATTCAGGACTCCATGAGCTATGCCGAGCATGATGTGAAAGCGCGTATGCTTGCGGAACAAAAAGTCGATGCGGCCCGTGTGCTGGAAAGCCTGCAGGGTGCATT
The DNA here is from genome assembly GCF_040786275.1 of Buttiauxella gaviniae. Lineage (NCBI taxonomy): Bacteria > Pseudomonadati > Pseudomonadota > Gammaproteobacteria > Enterobacterales > Enterobacteriaceae > Buttiauxella > Buttiauxella gaviniae. Next base: position 734,074 of record NZ_JBFMVT010000002.1, on the reverse strand, counting down.
AACCAGCGATGCTGCGCTGTTAAGCGCGACAGAGCGTGCGGAAATTGACTCAGCGATGGCTGCTTTAAGCGCCGCTGCTGCAGGCGATGACACCGATGCAATTGAACAAGCCATTAAAAACGTAGACAAACAAACCCAGGAATTTGCCGCTCGTCGTATGGATGAATCAATCCGTAAGGCGCTGAAAGGCCATTCCGTGGACGAGGTTTAACATGCCAAAGATTGTTTTTCTGCCTCATCAGGACCTGTGTCCAGAGGGTGCAGTTTTGGAAGCGAATGTCGGTGAAACGATTCTTGATGTTGCCCTGCGCAACGGTATCGAGATTGAACACGCCTGTGAGAAATCCTGTGCCTGCACGACCTGCCACTGTGTCGTGCGTGAAGGTTTCGACTCTCTGGCTGAAAGCACAGAAGACGAAGACGACATGCTGGACAAAGCCTGGGGGCTGGAGCCTGAGAGCCGTTTAAGCTGCCAGGCCCGCGTCACCGACGAAGACCTGGTCGTCGAAATGCCGCGCTACACCATCAACCATGCGCGCGAGCACTAACAGGGGACTCAATGGGACTGAAATGGACCGACAGCCGCGAAATTGGTGAGGCTCTGTATGACAGCCGTCCGGATCTCGATCCGAAAACGGTTCGTTTTACCGATCTGCACCAGTGGATCTGTGAGCTGGAAGAGTTTGATGACGATCCAAACGCTTCCAATGAAAAAATTCTGGAAGCGATTCTGTTAGTCTGGTTAGATGAAGCAGAATAGTGACAAAGGGGCTGCCTGAGGCAGCCTTTTTTACATGTGCGAGATAAAGGAAAATAAAATGACAGAAGCCATGAAAATCAACTTGTCCACCGCGCCTGCCGATGCGCGTTGGGGCGAAAAAGCCGCTTATAGCATTAACGACGAAGGAATTACGCTGCACCTGACAGGCAAAGATGACCTGGGGCTAATCCAACGTGCCGCGCGTAAAATTGACGGCCAGGGCTTGAAGCACGTTCAGCTAGCGGGTGAAGGTTGGGATGTCGAGAAAAGCTGGGCATTCTGGCAGGGTTATCGCGCACCAAAAGGCACGCGCAAAGTTGACTGGGCGCAGTTGGGTGAAGCAGAGCAAAAAGAGCTGAATAATCGCCTGAAAATTATCGACTGGGTACGCCACACCATCAACACCCCAGCCGAAGAATTAGGCCCGGAACAGCTTGCTTCCCGCGCGGTTGACCTGCTGTGTGACGTCGCCTGCGACAACGTTTCCTACCGCATCACCAAAGGTGAAGATCTGCGCGAGCAGAACTACATGGGGATTCACACAGTTGGCCGTGGTTCTGAGCGTCCTCCAGTCCTGCTGGCGCTGGATTACAACCCAACGGGTAACCCGGACGCACCGGTTTACGCCTGTCTGGTGGGCAAAGGCATTACCTTTGATTCCGGCGGCTACAGTATGAAGCAAAGCGCGTTCATGGACTCGATGAAGTCCGACATGGGCGGCGCGGCAACCATTACCGGTGCGCTGGCATTCGCTATCACTCGCGGTCTGGATAAGCGCGTGAAGCTGTTCTTGTGCTGCGCAGACAACCTGGTCAGCGGCAACGCCTTTAAACTGGGCGACATCATCAAATATCGCAACGGCAAAACCGTTGAGGTTATGAACACCGACGCAGAAGGCCGTCTGGTTCTGGCCGATGGCCTGATTGACGCTTGTGCACAAAAACCAGAGCTTATCATCGACTGCGCCACGTTAACTGGTGCGGCAAAAACGGCGCTGGGGAACGATTACCATGCGCTGTTCAGCTTTGACGATGAACTGGTCAACCGCCTGATGGTGAGCGCTACGGCAGAAAACGAACCATTCTGGCGCTTGCCGCTGGCAGAGTTCCACCGCAACCAGTTGCCATCAAACTTTGCTGAATTGAACAACACCTCTAACGCGTCTTTCCCTGCGGGTGCCAGCACGGCGGCGGGCTTCTTGTCCCACTTCGTAGAAAACTACCATCAGGGTTGGTTGCACATCGACTGTTCTGCTACCTACCGTAAAGGTGCGGTTGAGCAGTGGTCTGCGGGCGCAACCGGTATTGGCGTGCGTGCTATTGCAAATCTGTTGACTGGTAAGTAACCCGTTTTCCCCCCTCTCCTGGGGCTGTCTCAATCTGGCATTTGAATCGGGCTCGGACCCCCTCCCAGCCTCCCCCTTGCCAGGTGGAGGAGCAAAAGTGCTCCCTCCCCTGGAAAGGGGAGGGTTGGGGTGGGGTCACCTGTTCCCGAAATTAACAGAGTCACCAGCACTTGTGCTCAAAGATGTGACTAAGAGACAGCCTGAGGGAGAGGGGACAAAATTATTATCCTGGAATCACAATGTCAGAACCAAAAAACGAACTAGAAACCCTGCTGGAACAGGCGGCGACTGAACCCGCTCATCGTCCGGCATTCTTCCGCGTGCTGCTGGAATCCACCGTTTGGGTGCCCGGCGAAGCGGCGGAAGGCGAGGCGATTGACGCCGACAGCGCGGTTGAGCTACAGCACTGGGAAAAAGACGATGGCAGCTCGGTCATTCCGTTCTTTACCTCCCTTGAAGCTCTACAGCAGGCGATTAGCCACGAGCAGGCATTTGTCGTGATGCCGGTGCGCACGCTATTTGAAATGACACAGGGCGCAACCCTTTTCCTGAATGCTAAATTGCCGACAGGCAAAGAATTTACGCCGCGGGAAATTACCCATTTGATCAGCAGCGAAAGCGATCCTTTAACTCAGCAAGAAGTGCTGGAGGGCGGGGCTTCACTGCTGCTGTCCGAAGTGGCTGAGCCGCCTGCGCAAATGGTCGATTCCCTTACAACGCTGTTTAAAAGCCTGAAAACCGTAAAACGCGCATTTCTGTGCTCCATTAAAGAGCAGGCTGACGAACAACCCAATCTGCTGATTGGTATCGAAGCCGACGGCGATATCGACGCGATTATCCGCCAGGCCGGAAGTGTGGCAACGGATACGCTACCGGGCGACGAGCCCGTCGATATTTGTCTGGTTGTCGAAGGTGAAAAGGGCATCAGCCACTTCATGATGGCGCACATTACGCCATTCTATGAACGCCGGTGGGGCAGCTTCCTGCGCGATTTTAAAACTAATCGAATTATCTGATTTGTGATTGCAGGCAACCCGTTAGCTGGTCGCCTGCAACAGCAACAGATCGATAAGCATCACCAGATTAGATTCAAACGAGGTGATCCCCGCAGCTTCTGCTGCATAGTGGACAGCCTCGTCATAAAGCGGAAAATGCACATTAGCCAGTTCGGACAAACTGTTTGGTGACGCCCGCGTAAATGCCACGATCGACATACCCACATTCTGCGCGATTCGCGCTTTATCCAGCACCTGCTCGGTTTCGCCGCTGCGTGAAATAGCGATAAACACCTGATACTTCGATGCATTACTTAGAAATATTCCCCGGCTGTCGCCAGGCCCGGAAATAAACGCCGTTTTGCCTAACACCTGGAGTTTTTTCGTCAGGTATTCGGCAAACAGATAGGAAAAACCCGCGCCGTATAAAAAGAAGCTCTCCTTTTCACGCAGCAGCTTAGCAAACTCTGCCATTAGCTCTGGCGTGACCCAGCGGAACGTTTGCTGGTAATTCGCCACAAACTGATCGAACAAAACGGGCAATGTGGCAGAAGACTGCGCGGCCTGATTAGTAATGTGCGGCGTGCTGGAAAGCAGTTGCTTGCAGTGCCAGATAAATTCGCTGTAGCCGCTAAATCCGAGTTTATGGCACAGCCGCATAATTGTGGCACTTGAGACAAACGTCGCGTGGGCCAGTTCCCGCACCGTGATATTCCCCACCAACAGCGGATGATTAGTCAGGTGCGAGAGCACGCGATACTCAGCGCGGGTTAAAGACTCCCCACGCTCCAGTAACCCTACCAGGCGGTTATCCATTATTGAGAAGCGGGCTCGACGGGTAAATCTGCGCGTGCACCCCATTCGCTCCATGAACCGTCATACAGCGAAACGCCGCTAACGCCAAGCGTGGTTAACGCAAGTACCACGACCGCCGCTGTTACACCGGAACCACAGCTTGCGATGATAGGTTTATCAAACTCAACGCCCTGACGGGTGAAAATTTCATTCAGGTCATCGGTTGTTTTCAACTGACCGTTTTCCACCAGATCGTTCCAGGGAACGTTTAACGCACCGGGAATATGCCCGCGCCGTAAACCCGGACGCGGTTCGTCTACCTGAGCGTTAAAGCGCGGAGCAGGGCGAGCGTCAACAATTTGCGCGGTGCCTTCATGGCTTACTAGCAGAACATCCGTCAGGCGCTTGATTACCATCGGGTCGAAATTTACTTCGAACTCCCCTTCCGGTAATTCCACATCACCTTGCTGGAGCGGTAATTCTTCGCGCTGCCAGTCGGCCAAGCCACCGGCCAGAATCGACACATTTTCAACGCCGAAAGTACGCAGCATCCACCACGCACGCGGTGCAGAGAAAAGATTACCTTCATCATAAACAATCAGATGTTTATCGTGACTAATGCCCAATTCACGCATAGCGACAGCAAAGGCTTCCGCCCGCGGCATCATATGCGGCAGGGGGCTTGTGTGATCGGAAAGGGCTTCGATATCGAAAAAGACCGCTCCTGGCAGATGGCCTGCACGATACTCGCCAGCCATATCACGATGTTCCTGGCCGGGAGGAGCCATGCGAGCATCAATAATCTGGATATTCGCATCATTAACATGTTCTGCGAGCCAGTCGCCCGCAACGAAGAAAGTGGTGGACATGGTTGCCTCCGAATCGTCAATCAATAACGGATTGTCGGTGTTTTTTACTAAACCGACAAGCAACCATATCCTGGTGCGCGAGGTAGCTCGAATTTATTGAATAAAAGCGCTATTTCACCGCTTCGCCGTCTTTCCAGGCCTGTTGAAGCTGCGGCCAATAATCACGGTTAGCTTCAATCATATCGTCGAGAATTGCCTTCGCGTGCTGCATGGTCGGCACTGTCCTGTTCAACGTAAATGCCTGCAAGGCTTTCTCATAGCTCCCTTCAATCGTTGCTTCTACCAGCAATTGTTCCGAAGCTAACTGCTGCATTAACAGCGTCTGGTGGAAGAGAGGAACCGCGCCCATGCGCACCGGCTCCGGCCCTTCTGAAGTAATGTAGGCAGGCACTTCAACCATCGCGTCATACGGCAGGTTAGCGATAGCCCCTTTGTTTTCTACAATCACCAGGTGGCGCTGGCGTAAATCAAAAGCCAGCGAGCAGGCGACATCAACAATAAAGGCCCCGTGAACGCCGACATGGAATGCATCCGGCAGAATTCCGGTTTTTTTATACTCGTCGGCGGCGGCAAACAGCTTCTTCTCGCGCCCGTCCATGACTTCATTGGCGCGGGTGTAGTCCGGGTTTTGATGCTCAACGATGTCGTTCGGCATCAGATAATATTGCAGATATGGGTTCGGTAGGTATTCCGGGAAATGATCCATAATCGGCTTAATGTGACGCCAGGTTTTCACCCACGATGGATCGGAGTGCTGGGGATCGGTTTGCGCGGCGTCCTCTGTCAGCAGGCCAAATTTAGCGATATGGCGGCGCAGCTCCGGCAAGCGATCTTCCCCATCCACCAGCACACGGGTAAACCAGCCAAAGTGGTTGAGGCCAAAGTAATCGACTTCCAGCTTATGGCGGTCAACGCCAAGAATAGCTCCCATATTGCGCATCGCTGCTACCGGCATATCACAAATATTCAGTACGCGAGCGTTTGGACGCAAGCGGCGCACGCCTTCCGCCACGATGGCCGCCGGATTGGAATAATTCACAATCCACGCTTTTTGATGGGCATAACGTTCAACAAAATCACACAGTTCTACCATTGGCAAAATGGTGCGCAGACCATACGCCAGGCCGCCAGGGCCGCAGGTTTCTTGCCCGACGACGCCGTGACGTAGTGGAATTTTTTCATCCTGCTCGCGCATTTTATACTGCCCAACGCGCATCTGTGCGAACACGAAATGGGCACCGCTAAAGGCGACTTCTGGATCGGTGGTCACGGTAAATTTGATGCTCTGGCTATGGTCCCGGATCACTTTCTCAACCACCGGAGCAATCACCGCCTGGCGCTCGCCATCAATATCGTAGAGGCGAATTTCAGCGAGTGGGAAATCGGCCAGACGCACCATCAGGCTCTTAACAATGCCCGGTGTGTATGTGCTACCGCCACCGGCAATGGACAAAATAAATGGGGGTTTAAACATCATTGACTCCTTTAGAGAAACGTCTCTACTGCTTCACGCATTTTTTTGACATGCAGCCCGTAGACCACCTGAACGTTATTACCTTGTTTAATCACCCCTTTCGCGCCGGTCGATTTCAGGCGGGGTTCGTCGATAACAGACACGTCGCGTACGGTGACCCGCAGGCGGGTATAGCAGTTATCAACCACTTCAATATTGGCTCGACCACCCAGCCCTTCGATAATGGCTTCGCCAAGCCCATCGTTGCTGCCTTTGGCCTGATACTCTTGTTTGCTATACAGTTTTGTCTCCTGGTCATCCGTTTCACGTCCTGGTGTTTTCATATCGAAGCGACGAATCAGGAAGCGGAAGACCAGGAAGTAGATGACAGACATCGTCAGGCCAACCGCGATATACATCGGCCAGTTGGATTTCTCGGTGCCCAGCGGCAGGTTATAAAGAATGAAATCGATAATGCCGTTGGCACCGATGGCGTGAACGCTCAGCAGATAGAACAACATCATGCCAAGACCCGTCAGAACCGCATGGACGCCAAACAGCAGCGGGGCGACGAACAGGAAGGAAAACTCCAGCGGCTCAGTGACGCCAACCAGCATGGAGGTCAGCGCTGCAGGAATAAGGATGGCTTTGGCGGCGGCTTTGCGCTCAGGTTTTGCCGTCATATACATGGCGAGTGCGGCAGCGGGAAGGCCGAACATTTTACTGATACCACGCGCATCCCACACCACGGTGCTGCTGAGTTGATGAACGCTCGGGCATGCCATTTCGGCGAAGTAAATATTGCGCGCGCCCTGGTAAATGTTGCCGCATACATCCGCAGTCCCCCCTAATTCGGTGTACAAGAAGGGGGTGTAAACCAGGTGATGAAGGCCGGTTGGCACAAGAATACGTTCCAGGAAACCGTAGATAGCCACGCCAAAGGCCCCGGCACCTTTAATCGCTAACGCAAGGGCGCTAATTCCGTGCTGAGCAAATGGCCAAATTTCACTCATCACCACACCGAGTAACATCGAAACCGGCAGCATGATAATGGCGACAAAACAGTGCCCAGAGTAAATCGCCATCGCGCCAGAAAACTGTACGCTGGAGTAACGGTTGTACAAATAACCCGATAGCGCGCCGGTAAGAATCCCTGCGAAGACACCCATCTCAAGCACCTGCACGCCTAAAACCATGCTTTGCCCGGCGGCTCTCATTTGGTCGGCAGGTGCCAGCTCACCCTGGAGCTGTAATGTCACATTCATTGCGTTAATAAAGACAATAAAAGTGACCAGGCCAATGAGTGCCGCGTAGCCTTTATCTTTCGCAGCAAGACCGATGGGAATCCCAACGCCAAACACTAGCGCGAGGTTTGCCAGGACCGAAACGGCAGACTTTGAGATCAATACTCCCGTATGCTGAATTGAAGGGTGGTCGAGAAACGGTAGGTATTCCGAGAGGTTACCATTGCCCAATACATTACCAAACGCGATAAATAAACCGACGATGGGTAAAATAAGCACCGGGCCATAGAGTGATTTTCCGAAATTTTGTAGGGCGTTAACGGCACTTTTCATTTAGCAGTCTCTTATTATCACTTTGGCTAAACACCGCTTTGAGGCAGCGACTCAGCTCAAAATGTAGCAAGGGCAGCGGCTGTTGATCCACTTATCTTATTGTTTTAAAAACAAATGACTCATAAGGTAACATGTAACCTTTCAGGGTGTGATCGTGCTTCCATTTTGAATCTTTATTCTTCTTGAAACAGTTGCATCACTGCGTTTTTTCTTTGCGAGAAGCTACGCAATGTACTGTTTCCATACTTTCGCTTTTCTTACTAATCCGCATAATACTTTCCACTACATGGTGGGCTAATAGGCCTTCGAGGCCAGGGATAAAACATGAGAGCAATACGTTTGGGGGCGCTGGCAGCCACGCTGGTCGCTGCATTGGCACTTGCAGGGTGTGACAATAACGATAAACCTCAGCCAGTAGAGAAAAGCGACAGTGCGGCTCAGCAAAATGCTGCACCTGCTGCGGCAAAGCCAAACGCATCGCAGCTTGAAAAACTTGCGAAGGAATCTGCGGGCAAACCGCTGAAGTTGCTTGATGCTTCTGAAGTCCAACTGGATGGCGCGAGTACACTCGTTCTCACATTCTCAATCCCCTTAGATCCCAACCAGGATTTTTCACGCGTGGCGCATTTGGTTGATAAAACGAGTGGCAAAGTTGACGGTGCGTGGGAACTTTCAGACTCACTCAAAGAGCTGCGTTTACGCCATCTTGAGCCCAAACGTGAATTGATAGTGACCGTTGATAACGGGCTACTGGCACTGAACAAAGCGACTTTTGGCCTTCATTTTGAAAAACAAATTTCGACCCGCGATATTCAACCGAGCGTGGGCTTTGCCAGCCGGGGCTCGTTGTTGCCTACGAAAGTGATTGCCGGTTTGCCGGTGATGGCACTTAACGTCGATAAAATTGACGTCAACTTCTACCGCATAAAAAGTGAATCGTTAAGCTCGTTCATCAGCCAGTGGCAATATCGGAACTCCGTTTCTAACTGGGAGTCTGACAACTTATTACAACTAGCGGATCTGGTGTACAGCGGGCGGTTTGATCTGAATCCTGCTCGTAATACGCGTGAGAAGTTGTTGCTACCGTTAGGTGAAATTAAGCCGCTACAGCAGCCTGGCGTTTACATTGCCATTATGAATCAGGCGGGCCATTACAGTTACAGTAACGCCGCGACGCTGTTTACTCTGAGCGATATTGGCGTGTCTGCGCACCGTTACCATGATCGCCTGGATGTCTTTACTCAAAGTCTTGAAAATGGGTCGGCTCAATCCGGCGTAGATATCACTCTACTTAATGAGAAAGGCCAAACGCTGGCACAGGCCAGGAGTGACAGCGATGGCCATACAACGCTTGAGAAAATAGACAAAGGCACATTACTGCTGGCACGTACCACCGAGCAAACCACTCTGCTGGATTTGAATCGTCCGGCTCTGGACCTGGCTGAGTTTAATATTGCCGGAGATGTCGGATACAGTAAGCAATTCTTTATGTTTGGCCCACGGGATCTGTATCGCCCAGGTGAAACCGTTCTGGTAAATGCGTTATTACGCGATAGCGACGGTAAAGCCTTGCCTGCCCAACCGGTAAAACTTGAAGTAGTAAAACCTGACGGCCAGGTAGCCCGAACACAAGTCTGGCAACCTGAAAAAGGCTTATACCAGTTTAGTTATCCATTGAACCAGGATGTACAAACTGGCACTTGGCAGGTACGTGTCAATACGGGTGATAACCAGCCGCGTGTATGGTCATTTAAAGTCGAAGACTTCATGCCAGAGCGTATGGCACTTAACATCACCGGCGACCCACAACCCGTCTCCCCTGATGATGCTGTTAGCTTCGAAATTTCTGGGCGCTACCTGTACGGTGCGCCTGCATCCGGTAACAGTTTGCAAGGGCAACTCTTCTTGCGCCCACTGCGTGAAGCCGTTACGGCTTTGCCAGGGTTCCAGTTTGGCAACATTAATGAAGATAATCTCACGCGTAATCTGGATGAAGTTCAGCTCCAGCTAGATGAACAAGGCAAAACAACGGTCAGCACCGACAGCCAATGGTCTGATGTTCTATCGCCTTTACGACTGGTGTTGCAAGCCAGTTTGCTGGAGTCAGGGGGCCGCCCGGTAACGCGTCGTGCGGAACAAGCTATCTGGCCAGCAGAGGCGTTGCCGGGCATCCGCCCGCAATTCGCCAGCAAGCAAGTCTATGACTATCGCACTGACAGTACCCGTACTCAGCCCATCGTCGATGAAGACAGTAGCGCCGGTTTTGACGTTGTGTACGCCAATGCAAAAGGAGAAAAACTGGCGGTTACAGGGCTTGATGTTCGCCTGATTCGTGAACGCCGGGATTACTTCTGGAGTTGGGAAGAGGGGCAAGGTTGGCAGTCGCAATATGACCAAAAAGATTTGGTAGAAGCGGAAGAAAAGCTGGATTTGGCGGCGGGTGAAACGGGCAAAGTTGCCTTCCCCGTAGAGTGGGGGTCTTATCGCCTCGAAGTCCGTGACGCGCATACTGACATCGTCAGCAGCCTTCGTTTCTGGGCAGGTTATAGCTGGCAAGATAATAGTGATGGAGAAGGTGCGGTACGCCCCGATCGCGTGACGCTAAAAATTGATAAGCCGAGCTACAAACCCGGTGACACTATCAATCTGCATATTTCTGCCCCGGCCGCAGGCAAAGGCTACGCGATGGTTGAATCCAGCGATGGGCCACTGTGGTGGAAAGAAATTGATGTGCCAGCGAAGGGGCTGGATATCGCCATTCCCGTTGATAAAAGCTGGCAGCGCCATGACCTTTACCTGAGCACATTGGTTATTCGCCCTGGTGATAAGAGCCGTGCCGCCACGCCAAAACGCGCTGTTGGTCTGCTGCATTTACCGCTCGGTGATGAAAGCCGTCGGCTGGCCCTTGAGTTAGAAACTCCGGCCAAAATGCGTCCGAATCAAAACCTCACGGTGAAAGTAAAAACCAAGGCTATTAACGGGACTATGCCGAAGCAAATTAACGTCCTGGTTTCTGCTGTTGATAGCGGCGTATTGAATATTACTGACTACAAAACCCCAGACCCATGGGAGTCCTTCTTTGGTCGTAAACGTTATGGTGCAGATTTATACGATATTTACGGTCAGGTCATCGAAGGCGAAGGGCGTTTAGCCGCATTACGCTTTGGTGGTGATGGCGATGAAGGGGATGAGCTAAGTCGCGGCGGTAAAAAACCGGTTAACCATGTCACTATCATCGCTGAACAAGCCCTGCCGGTACAACTGAATGAAAATGGTGAAGGTACCGTCACGCTACCTATCGGTGATTTTAACGGTGAACTGCGTGTAATGGCGCAGGCATGGACGGAAGAGCGTTATGGTAACAGCGAACAAAAAGTTGTCGTCGCAGCGCCCCTGGTCACTGAACTGGCGGCTCCGCGTTTTATGGCAAGTGGCGATACCAGCCGTTTAGCCATGGATCTCACAAACCTTACTGACACTCCTCAAAACCTTACGTTAAACCTGAATACCAGCGGTTTAATTACCCTTGGTTCCCCTGATTCGCAAACGCTGCAATTAGCGCCAGGCGCACGTAAAACGGTGTTTATTTCTGTGAGTGCACTGGAAGGCTTTGGTGATGGTCAGCTAAATGCACAAATTAGCGGTGTGAACTTGCCAGGGGAAATATTCACGCCTCTTCAAAAACAATGGAAATTAGGCGTACGTCCTCCATTCCCTGCGCAAAACATCAACAGTGGCGCGGTGCTTGCTGCAGGTGAAGTTTGGGATATTCCACCGCAGCATATTTCTGGCTTAGCCCCATCAACGCTAGAAGGTCAGATGCTGTTAAGTGGACGCCCGCCGCTTAATCTTGCGCGCTATATTCGTGAGCTTAAAGCCTATCCGTATGGTTGCCTTGAACAAACTACAAGCGGGTTATTCCCGTCGCTTTATATCAATCAGGCTCAGCTCGCCGCGCTTGGAATAAGCGGAACCACAGATGAGCAGCGTCGGGCTGCAATCGATCTGGGGATTTCTCGCCTGTTGGATATGCAGCGCGATAACGGAAGCTTTGGGCTGTGGGATAAAGAAGGGCCGGAAGAGTACTGGCTAACGGCCTACGTCACTGATTTCCTGGTGCGAGCGAGTGAGCAGGGCTATAGCGTAAATACGGATTCTCTTAATAAAGCGAATCAGCGGTTGCTGCGTTATCTTCAGGATTCAGGGCTTATCGCGCTGCGTTATAGCGATGATGCCGCAGCCAGTAAATTTGCGATTCAGGCATACGCAGGCCAGGTTTTGGCTCGTCAGCAAAAAGCCCCGTTGGGGGCGTTGCGTGAAGTGTGGGCACGCCATAACACAGCCCGAGCAGGCCTGCCTTTAGTACAATTGGGGGCGGCATTAAAACTGATGGGTGATGCGCCGCGCGGCGATAAGGCTATTCAATCAGGTTTGCAAACCCCTCGCAGTGATGAGCGAATTTGGCTGGCTGACTACGGCAGCGAATTGCGTGACAAAGCGATGATGCTGAATCTCCTGGAAGAGAATAAGTGGTTTGGGGAACAACAGAATCAATTGCTGATGGATCTCTCAAACCTTGCTTATAGCCAGCGCTGGCTCTCCACTCAGGAAAGCAATGCTCTATTCCTTGCTGGCCGTAACTGGCAAACGGCAAAAGGGGATTGGCAGTCGCAAGTCTCGTTTGCTGCAGAACCATTAACCGGTACGCAATCTGTGACTCGCAATTTAACCGTTGAACAACTCGCAGGTTTGCAAGTCACTAATACTGGTACCAGCAATCTTTATCTTCGCGTCGACAGCGTGGGCTATCCGCTTCAGGCTCCAGCCCCTTCCAGCAATGTGCTGCATATTGATCGCCATTTCCTGGATGCGCAAGGCAACCGTAAATCGCTTTCAGATCTAAAAAGCGGCGAGTTGATTTTGGTTTGGCTGGATGTGTGGGCGGATAAAAACGTGCCAGATGCGTTGGTGGTCGATTTACTCCCCGCCGGGATTGAACTGGAAAATCAGAATCTTTCTGAAAGCAGCGCCAGTCTGAACGAAAGTGATAATCAGATTCAGGGGTTATTGAGCCAGATGCAACAGGCCGATATTCAGCATATGGAATTCCGTGATGACCGCTTTGTTGCTGCATTGCCGCTCAATGAGAGCCAGCATGCGACGTTGATTTACCTGGCGAGAGCAGTCACACCAGGAACTTATCATGTGCCCGTTTCACAAGTGGAATCTATGTATATACCTCAATGGCGGGCAACAGGTACCAGCCCCGGCATGCTGACTGTTCAGCCGTAGCAGGCCAGGCAAAGTGCTAAAACTTTTACGCTTGTGGCACCGCTATTTAATTGTGGTGCTGCCTCTTATCTTACTTGCGGGAGTTTGGCTTGCGGACCGGATTTGGCCTCTGCCGCTTTTTCAGGTAAACCCTGCGCGAGTGGTAGTGGCTGCGGATGGCACACCGCTGTGGCGTTTTGCTGATGAAAATGGGATCTGGCGCTATCCGGTTACGATCGATGACGTTTCGCCGCGTTATCTTGATGCCTTGATCAACTATGAAGATCGCTGGTTTTGGGATCACCCTGGGGTTAACCCGCTCTCGATCCTTCGTGCGGCAGGGCAGGATCTGCTGAGCGGTAAAGTGATTTCGGGTGGCAGTACATTGACGATGCAGGTAGCGAGATTGCTCGATCCACACCCCCGCACCTTTGGTGGCAAAATTCGCCAGGTGTGGCGAGCGCTACAGCTGGAATGGCATCTCTCAAAAGAACAGATTCTCACGCTGTACCTCAATCGGGCACCCTTTGGCGGCACGTTACAGGGGATAGGGGCAGCAAGTTGGGTCTATCTGGGAAAATCCCCAAAACACCTCAGTTACGCAGAAGCCGCGCTATTAGCCGTTCTACCCCAGGCACCAAGCCGCCTTCGACCGGACCGTTGGCCTGAACGCGCACAGGTCGCGCGCAATAAAGTTCTTATCCGTATGGCCGAGCAAGCAGTCTGGGAACCGCAGCAGGTAAAGGAATCTCTTGAAGAGCCTGTCTGGCTTGCTCCCCGACAAATGCCGCAGTTAGCGCCGTTGCTTTCGCGTTATCTGGTGAGCCGGACAAATGCACAGAAAATAACAACCACTCTTGATGCTTCGTTGCAGCGGCAACTGGAGGAGCTTGCGCTGAACTGGAAAGCACAATTACCGCCGCGTTCATCCCTGGCGATGCTGGTTGTGGATCATACTACTATGGAGGTGCGCGGTTGGGTTGGTTCTGTCGATATCAACGATCAAAGCCGTTTCGGGCATGTTGATATGGTCACGGCGATCCGTTCGCCCGGATCGGTGCTTAAACCTTTCGTTTACGGTCTTGCGCTGGATGATGGGCTTATTCATCCCACATCGTTATTGCAGGATGTGCCGCGCCGCTTTGGTGATTACCGTCCTGGAAATTTCGATACTGGTTTTCATGGCCCGGTCAGCATGAGTGACGCGCTGGTGCGTTCGCTTAATCTTCCTGCGGTACAAGTTCTGGAAGCTTACGGCCCAAAACGCTTTGCTGCAAAGTTACGTAATGTGGGCTTAGATCTCCGTTTCCCTGCGGGTAGTGAACCCAATCTTTCATTGATTTTAGGCGGTGGTGGGGCGCGTCTTGATCAGATTGTTGCAGCTTACAGCGCTTTTGCCCGCCGCGGCCGAGCTGCGCAGTTACGCTTGCTACCAGAACAACCTCTAATGGAACGACCTTTGATGTCTGAAGGAGCGGCCTGGATTATTCGCCGCATTCTGGCGGGGGAAGCCCAGCCACAGTCGGATGCCACGTTGCCCGCTGTCGTTCCTCTAGCGTGGAAAACGGGAACTAGCTATGGCTACCGTGATGCATGGGCAGTAGGTATCAATCCCCGGTATCTCATTGGCATCTGGACCGGGCGGCCTGATAGCACACCAGTTGCGGGACAGTTTGGTTTGGGCAGTGCGGTACCGCTGTTAAATCAAGTGAATAATTTGCTGCAAGCCAGCTCCGCTGTACAGCAAGTGCGGCTGCCTGTTGACCCGCGCCCTGCATCAGTTTCTACAGGGGAAATTTGCTGGCCTGGCGGGCAGAATCTGGCGGCTGGCGATAGCAATTGCCGACGCAGATTAGCCAGTTGGTTGTTGGATAATAGCCAACCGCCAACGCTTGAAGCACTGGGGCAGGAGGGGATTCAGGGGTCAAGAATGCTCATCTGGCTTGATAACAAGGGTAAGCGTGTCGCGGCGGATTGTCCGAAAGCTACGCAACATATTGTCTCTCTCTGGCCTCTGCCCCTTGAGCCATGGCTGCCCGCGAGTGAAAGACGATCGGCGCGTTTGCCTGAAGTCTCAGCGCTTTGTCCTCCCCCGCAGAAAGATGAAGTTACGCCTTTATTGTTGTTAGGCGTTCGTGAGGGCGCTATTTTGAAGCGTCTACCTGGCGAATTGCGCTTAGCGCTTCGTCTTAGTGTGCAGGGTGGGCAAGGAGATCGCTGGTGGTTTTTAAACGGGGAACCCGTCAGTGAAAGCGGAAAGGGAATCGCGCTCAATCTGGATAAACCGGGCGCGTATCAGGTTTTAGTGCTTGATGAAGGCGGGCAGGTTGCGGCTGCACACTTCACGTTGCAGTAGAAGCGTAGTGTGATTTTTAGGCAGTTAAGCTGAAAATGTTGCTGATGTTCATCTTATTTTAAAAAAATGTTATCCACATCCATAGGCAACGCGAGACTTGCTCATTATAATCGGCGCCAAATCATAACCGGCTGGCCGGTGCAAACAGAACAGACACAGAGGTAATCATGGCTATTGAACGTACTTTTTCCATCATCAAACCAAACGCGGTGGCAAAAAACGTTATTGGTAATATTTATGCTCGTTTTGAATCCGCAGGGTTTAAAATTGTAGGCGCAAAAATGCTGCACTTGACCTCTGAGCAGGCTCAGGGTTTCTACGCTGAGCACGAAGGCAAACCTTTCTTCGACGGTCTGGTTGCATTCATGACTTCAGGTCCAATCATGGTTAGCGTTCTGGAAGGCGAAAATGCCGTTCAGCGTCATCGTGATATTCTGGGAGCCACTAACCCTGCTAATGCTTTGGCGGGTACTCTGCGTGCTGATTACGCTGACAGCTTTACCGAGAATGGGACTCACGGTTCTGATTCTGTTGAATCTGCCGCCCGTGAAATTGCGTATTTCTTCGCTGAAGGCGAAGTGTGCCCGCGCACTCGCTAAAATAGCTGTCATTCTTTGAGCTGCTGGGTGTTGGCTGTAACTCAAGGGATGTTGGGTAACGTTATTTACTGTTAAGTGCTGTTTACATTTTATTTGTCTGACACTGCTTTCAGTCGTGGCTTCTGTGCCATAGAATTTGTACAATGTTGCGCCCCGGACGAGCATACTCTCCGGGGCGTATCTTTTTTAACCCACCTGGGGCCGTAACGTGTAACAACGAGGCCGGAAGAAATTATGTCAGAGCAAATTGTCAATTCTGAGACGCCTGTTTCAGTCGTTTCCAGCAAGTCAGAAAAAATTAACCTGTTGGATCTTAACCGCCAGCAACTGCGTGAGTTCTTCGCTGAAATGGGCGAAAAACCGTTCCGCGCTGATCAAGTCATGAAATGGATGTATCACTATTGCAGTGATGACTTCGATGAAATGACCGACATCAACAAAGTTCTGCGCAACAAACTTAAAGAAGTTGCTGAAATCCGTGCTCCAGAGGTTGCTGAAGAGCAGCGTTCTGCTGATGGCACCATCAAATGGGCCATCAAAATTGCCGATCAACTGGTGGAAACGGTATACATCCCGGAAGAAGATCGCGCCACACTGTGCGTCTCTTCTCAGGTAGGCTGCGCTCTGGAATGCAAATTCTGTTCTACCGCTCAGCAAGGTTTTAACCGTAACCTTCGCGTTTCTGAAATTATCGGCCAGGTATGGCGTGCGGCGAAAATTATTGGCGCGCAAAAGAAAACCGGCGTTCGTCCTATCACCAACGTGGTGATGATGGGCATGGGTGAGCCACTGCTGAACCTCAACAACGTGGTTCCAGCGATGGAAATCATGCTGGATGATTTCGGTTTCGGGCTTTCTAAACGCCGCGTTACGCTTTCTACTTCTGGTGTGGTTCCGGCTCTGGATAAATTGGGCGACATGATTGACGTGGCACTGGCCATTTCACTGCATGCTCCGACCGATGAAATTCGTGACCAGATCATGCCGATTAACAAAAAGTACAATATCGAGACTTTCCTGTCTGCGGTACGTCGTTATCTGGAAAAATCCAACGCTAACCAAGGCCGCGTAACCGTGGAATATGTTCTGTTGGATCACATCAACGACGGTACTGAGCATGCGCATCAGCTGGCGGAATGCCTTAAAGATACGCCATGCAAAATCAACCTGATCCCATGGAACCCGTTCCCGGGCGCGCCATATGGTCGTAGCTCCAATAGCCGTATTGACCGTTTCTCAAAAGTACTGATGAGTTATGGCTTCACGACTATCGTGCGTAAGACTCGCGGTGATGACATTGATGCGGCTTGTGGTCAGTTGGCAGGTGAGGTGATTGACCGTACTAAACGTACGTTGCGTAAGCGTATGCAAGGTGAACCTATTGATGTTAAAGCAGTCTGATAAGCGTTTGGCTTGTTAGGCTTGAGCCATGCAGCCGTATTGCTGCATGGCTTGAAAAACACATAGTTATATCTTCTGGTTATGCAAGTTCAGCAAGTATCTTTAAGATTAATAATTACGGTGCGTTTCCCTGCACTTTAAGGCAGTATGTAGCGGTACAACAATAGTTTAGGCACATCTATCTAAGCCGCCGTAGGACGCAATCCACTGACAACATTCAAAATGGTGTCTATGGTTAACTCATCGGTGATGAATCGTTCATGTAAAGCATTAGGTTTATGTGAGCAAGTAGTGTGATCTAAACGCAATATTGTCTGGAGGTTCGGCCTTCAGAAAACAAATTTGTTTCGCGGAGCGGGAGTGTGTGGCGTAGCGGAAATGCTGTGCGACAGGGCTCCTGCCTAATTCCTCAATCGAACAGTACCAGCAGTTGTAGCTAATGAATACTGAAGCCACTCACGAATCAAATGCAGCAAAAACCACGGGTGAACGTCTACGTACTGCCCGTGAAGAACTCGGTCTTAGCCAACAAGCCGTGGCAGAACGCCTGTGCCTGAAGGTTTCCACCGTTCGGGATATTGAAGATGACAAGGCGCCTGCTGAATTAGCGTCTACGTTCCTGCGTGGTTATATCCGCTCTTATGCACGCCTGGTGCATATCCCGGAAGAAGAATTATTGCCAATGATGGAAAAACAGGCGCCGATTAGGGCTGCCAAAGTTGCTCCAATGCAGAGTTTCTCTCTGGGCAAACGTCGTAAAAAACGTGACGGTTGGTTGATGAGCTTTACCTGGCTCATCCTGTTTGTGGTTGTCGGCCTGACCGGAGCATGGTGGTGGCAGAACCACAAAGCGCAGCAGGAAGAGATCTCAACTATGGCAGATCAATCTTCAGCTGAACTTTCAGCCAGCAACAGCAATTCTCAGTCCGTTCCATTGAATACAGGTGATTCTGCTGCAGCTGATACTTCAGCACAGCAGCCTGCTCAGACTCCCGCCGAGCAATCGGCTTCTGCAACGCCAGCCACACAAAATCAGGCGGCTGCCGTAACGGCTCAGCAAACTGCGCCAGCGGATTCTTCCGCTGTAGTAGCACCAAGCCAGGCACCGGTTGATAACGCTCAGGCAACAACGCCTGCTCCGGTGGCACCGAACGCAGCACTTCCAACCGACCAGGCGGCTGTATCAACTCCAGCGGCCGATCCGAATGCGTTAGTCATGAATTTCAACGCCGATTGCTGGCTTGAAGTGACCGACGCAACCGGTAAAAAATTGTTCAGCGGCATGCAGCGTAAAGATGGCAATTTAAATTTAGCCGGTCAGGCACCGTATAAGTTAAAAATTGGTGCACCGGCGGCAGTACAGATTCAGTTCCAGGGTAAACCTGTCGATCTGAGTCGTTTTATCAGAACTAGCCAGGTTGCACGTCTGACAGTAAGTGCTGAATAATCACAGCCAGCATGACGCGTAATTGTGGAGATTTGTAATGCATAATGAAGCCCCAATTCAACGTAGAAAATCCAAACGGATCTACGTCGGGAATGTGCCAATCGGCGACGGGGCACCGATCGCCGTCCAGTCAATGACCAACACCCGTACCACGGACGTTGAAGCTACTGTTAATCAGATCAGAGCGTTAGAAAGAGTTGGCGCTGATATCGTGCGTGTCTCTGTGCCAACTATGGATGCGGCAGAAGCGTTCAAGCTCATTAAGCAGCAGGTCAATGTTCCGTTGGTCGCTGATATCCATTTTGACTATCGTATCGCCCTCAAAGTTGCTGAGTATGGCGTGGATTGTCTGCGAATTAACCCCGGCAATATCGGTAGCGAAGAACGCATTCGCACCGTCGTTGATTGTGCGCGGGATAAAAACATTCCTATCCGCATCGGTGTTAACGCCGGATCGCTGGAAAAAGATCTTCAGGAAAAATACGGCGAACCAACGCCTCAGGCGCTGTTAGAGTCAGCGATGCGCCACGTGGATCATCTTGATCGTCTGAACTTTGATCAATTCAAAGTCAGTGTGAAAGCGTCCGATGTTTTCCTTGCCGTAGAATCATATCGTTTATTGGCTAAGCAGATTGATCAACCTTTGCACCTTGGGATCACCGAAGCGGGCGGTATGCGCAGTGGCTCGGTGAAATCGGCGATTGGTCTGGGTTTACTGCTGTCAGAAGGCATTGGTGATACGTTACGCGTTTCACTGGCAGCCGATCCGGTCGAAGAGATCAAGGTCGGTTTCGACATCCTGAAATCTTTGCGCATTCGTGCTCGCGGTATTAACTTTATCGCCTGCCCAACCTGTTCGCGTCAGGAGTTTGATGTTATCGGTACGGTGAACGCTCTCGAAGAGCGCCTGGAAGATATCATCACACCAATGGATGTTTCTATTATCGGTTGTGTTGTGAATGGCCCGGGTGAAGCGTTAGTTTCAACGCTGGGTGTCACCGGCGGTAATAAGAAAAGCGGCTTCTACGAAGACGGTGTGCGTCAGAAAGAGCGAATGGATAACGAAAACATGATTGCGCAGCTTGAAGCGCGTATTCGTGCCAAGGCTTCCATGCTTGATGAATCGCAGCGGATTAGTATCCAGCAGTTGGAAAAATAGTGCGAAACATGGGAAGCGCTCGGCTTCCCGTGTATGATTGAACCCGCCAGACGTTTTGCGAGAGCAAACAGTCTGATTTCGGGTTCATTTTTTGTATAAATTCGGTAGAGAATAAACGTGGCAAAAAACATTCAAGCCATCCGCGGCATGAACGATTACCTGCCTGGCGAAACCGCCATTTGGCAGCGCATTGAAGGCATTCTGAAACAGGTGCTCGGCAGCTACGGTTACAGTGAAATCCGTTTGCCGATTGTAGAGCAGACCCCGTTATTCAAACGCGCTATCGGTGAAGTGACCGACGTGGTTGAAAAAGAGATGTATACCTTTGAGGACCGCAACGGCGATAGCCTGACTCTGCGTCCTGAAGGCACCGCGGGCTGCGTGCGTGCCGGTATCGAACATGGTCTTCTGTACAATCAGGAACAGCGCTTGTGGTACATCGGGCCGATGTTCCGCCACGAGCGCCCGCAAAAAGGGCGCTATCGCCAGTTCAATCAGTTGGGTGTTGAAGTCTTCGGTCTGCAAGGGCCAGATATTGACGCCGAACTTATCATGCTGACTGCTCGCTGGTGGCGTGCGCTCGGCATCGACCAGCACGTTAGCCTTGAGCTGAACTCTATTGGTTCACTGGAAGCTCGCGCTAACTATCGTGATGCGCTGGTTGCGTTCCTGGAACAGCATAAAGAAAAACTCGACGAAGATTGCCAGCGTCGCATGTACAGCAACCCACTGCGCGTTCTGGATTCTAAAAACCCAGAAGTTCAGGCTCTGCTGGATGACGCCCCAACGCTTGGCGACTACCTGGATGAAGAGTCTCGTGAGCATTTCGCGGGCTTGTGCCAGTATCTGGACGCTGCCGGTATCGCGTATACCGTCAATCAGCGCCTGGTGCGCGGCCTGGATTATTACAATCGTACCGTTTTCGAATGGGTTACCAGCAGCCTGGGTTCTCAGGGCACCGTTTGTGCAGGCGGCCGTTACGACGGTTTAGTTGAGCAACTGGGTGGCCGCGCAGCGCCAGCAGTCGGTTTCGCAATGGGTCTGGAACGTCTTGTTTTACTGGTCCAGGCTATCAATCCGGAATTTAAAGCAGAATCTGTTGTCGATATTTACCTGATATCGTCAGGTCAGGGAACGCAAGCTGCGGCAATGCTGTTAGCTGAGCAGTTACGTGACCAGGTCCCGGCTATCAAGCTGATGACCAACTACGGCGGTGGCAACTTCAAGAAACAGATTGGTCGTGCCGATAAGCGGGGTGCGCGTGTCGCACTGGTGCTGGGCGAAACTGAAGTCGCAAATGGTCAGGTCGTCGTTAAGGATCTGCGCACAGGTGAGCAAACAACCGTTGAACAAGCAAACGCGGTGGCTCATTTGCAGGCGCTGCTGGGTTAATTTTCCCCAGTAATTAATCGTTAAGGAGAAGGACTGCGTGGAAATTTACGAAAACGATAACGAACAGGTTGATGCGGTAAAACGCTTCTTTGCTGAAAACGGCAAAGCGCTGGTAGTTGGGGTTGTACTGGGTATTGGCGCACTGGTTGGCTGGCGTTACTGGAACAGCCATCAAGCCGAGAGCTCAATGGCTTCTTCTCTGGAATATCAAACTGTGACAGACGCTGTGCGTGCCGATCAACCCGCGACGCTAAGCGCCGCAGAGAAATTTGCTGCCAGCACCAAGAATACCTATGGCGCGCTTGCGTCATTGGAAGTGGCACAGAAATACGCAGACAAGAACGACCTCGCAAAAGCGGCAGCACAATTGCAGCAGGGGCTGAGTAGCACCAGCGATGAAAATTTGCAGGCGCTTATTAATCTGCGTCTGGCACGTATCCAAATCCAACAGAAGCAATCTGATGCGGCGCTGAAAACCCTCGACAGCATTAAAGGCGAAGGTTGGGTAGCGATTATTGCTGATTTGCGCGGTGAAGCGCTGCTCAGCAAAGGGGACAAGCAAGGTGCACGCGATGCGTGGAGCAAAGGCTCACAAACCGACGCTTCTCCAGCCCTGCGCGAAATGATGCAGATGAAAATTAATAATTTGTCGAGCTAAGAGGGACCCGATGCAATTGCATAAACTACTTGTACCAGGGCTGATTTCTCTGACGCTGCTCAGCGGTTGTTCACTGTTTAGCGGTGAAGAAGACGTGGTAAAGATGTCTCCACTGCCGACAGTTGAAAACCAGTTCGAACCTGAAAAATCATGGAGCACTTCCGTGGGTAGCGGTATTGGTGATTTCTATTCCAATCTGCATCCAGCGTGGCAGGACGGCAATATTTATGCTGCTGACCGCCGTGGTACCGTCAAAGCCGTAAATGCTGACGATGGGAAAGAAGTCTGGTCTGTTGATCTCTCTGAAAAGACGAATTTCTACTCCAGCAACCTGCCAGCACTGCTTTCTGGTGGTGTAACGGTTGAGGGGGCACATGTTTACGTTGGGAGTGAGAAAGCACAGGTTTATGCGCTTAACACCTCTGATGGTAGTATTGCATGGCAAAGCAAAGCGGCAGGCGAAGTGCTTTCTCGCCCGGTGGTTAGCGACGGTTTAGTTCTGGTTCATACCAGCAACGGCCAGCTTCAGGCATTTGATGAAGCTGACGGTGCGGCAAAATGGACCGTAAACCTGGATATGCCAGCGCTTTCCCTGCGTGGCGAATCTGCCCCGTCGGTTGCGTTTGGTGCGGCCATTGTGGGTGGTGATAATGGTCGCGTGAGCGCGGTTCTGTTAAAACAAGGCCAGCTTATTTGGCAACAACGTATCTCTCAGGCAACCGGTGCAACCGAAATTGACCGTCTGAGCGATGTCGATACCACGCCGGTTATCGTAAATGGTGTGGTGTATGCCCTGGCATACAACGGCAACCTGACGGCGCTGGACTTGCGTTCAGGCCAGGTGATGTGGAAACGTGAACTGGGTTCTGTAAACGACTTTATCGTTGATGCCAACCGTATTTTCCTCGTCGATCAGAATGACCGTGTTGTGGCTCTGAATGCGGATGGCGGCGTTACGCTGTGGACGCAAAGCGATCTGCTACACCGTAATCTGACTTCTCCTGTTCTCTACAACGGTTATCTGGTTGTGGCTGACAGCGAAGGTTACATGCACTGGATCAACGCCGACGATGGTCGCTTTGTTGCCCAGCAAAAAGTGGACAGCTCTGGCTTCCAGACTGAGCCGGTTGTCGCCAGCGACAAGCTGCTGATTCAGGCGAAAGACGGTACGTTATACGCTATCAAGCGCTAAACTTTCCTGTGTAAGCAGTGAGTACGAAACGGTTCCTGATTCCTGGGAGCCGTTTCCTGTTTTTGAGAGCGACGCGTTTTGGCGTCGTTTGATGATGAATTTTGAGTAATGAGGCTTTTATCATGGTACCTGTGGTTGCGCTTGTCGGGCGCCCTAATGTCGGAAAATCCACGTTGTTTAACCGCTTGACGCGTACCCGAGATGCGCTGGTCGCGGATTTCCCGGGGCTGACTCGCGACCGCAAGTATGGTCGTGCTGAAGTGGAAGGTCGCGAATTTATTGCTATTGATACCGGTGGTATTGATGGTACGGAAGATGGCGTAGAAACGCATATGGCGGCCCAGTCGCTTCTGGCAATCGAAGAAGCAGATGTAGTGCTGTTTATGGTGGATGCGCGTGCGGGCCTGATGCCTGCTGATGAAGCTATCGCTAAACATCTGCGTTCTCGTCAAAAGCCTACCTTCCTGGTTGCAAACAAAACTGATGGTATGGACCCTGATCAGGCCGTTATTGATTTCTACTCTTTAGGCTTAGGTGAAATTCACCCGATTGCCGCGTCTCATGGCCGTGGTGTTACCACGCTCCTTGAACACGTTCTGATGCCATTTATCGATGAAGTCAATCCGCGTGAACCGGAAGAAGAGATCGATGAAGATGCAGCCTATTGGGCGGCGTTCAATGCTAAGAATGGCATTGTGTCTGAAGACGACGAAGAAGAAATTGAAGAGGAAGAAGAAGCTTTTAATCCTCAGGATCTGCCAATCAAACTGGCGATTGTTGGTCGTCCGAACGTAGGTAAGTCAACGCTCACCAACCGCATTCTTGGTGAAGATCGTGTCGTGGTTTATGACATGCCGGGCACTACGCGTGATAGCATTTATATCCCAATGGAGCGTGATGAGCGTGAATACGTTCTCATCGATACCGCGGGTGTTCGTAAGCGTGGCAAAATCACTGAAACCGTTGAGAAATTCTCGGTAATCAAAACGCTGCAAGCGATTGAAGACGCTAACGTCGTAATGCTGGTGATTGATGCGCGTGAAGGCATCTCTGACCAGGATCTCTCTCTGCTCGGCTTTATTCTGAACAGTGGGCGCTCACTGGTTATTGTGGTCAACAAGTGGGATGGCCTGAGCAACGAAGTCAGAGAGCAAGTCAAAGAAACCCTGGATTTCCGTCTGGGCTTTATCGACTTTGCGCGCGTGCACTTTATTTCCGCCCTGCACGGCAGCGGTGTAGGCAACCTGTTTGAGTCCGTTCGTGAAGCATATGACAGCTCCACGCGCCGCGTAAGCACTGCGTTGCTGACGCGTATCATGTCCATGGCTGCGGAAGATCACCAGCCGCCGTTGGTTCGTGGTCGCCGCGTTAAGCTGAAATATGCCCACGCCGGTGGTTATAACCCGCCAATCGTTGTGATTCATGGCAACCAGGTGAAAGACCTGCCGGACTCTTACAAACGCTACCTGATGAACTACTTCCGCAAATCGCTGGATGTAATGGGTACGCCAATTCGTATTCAGTTCAAAGAAGGGGAAAACCCGTTTGCTAACAAACGTAACACCCTGACGCCGAACCAGATGCGTAAACGTAAGCGTTTGATTAAACACATCAAGAAAAGCAAGTAATTCGTTCGGGCCTAATCCGTTCGCTAAAAATAAAAAACCCGGTCTTTACCGGGTTTTTATATTTATGATGTTACTTAACGTCATACTTACTTTGCAGTTCACTCATCCGTTGTTGATAGGAATCACTCAGGCAGGCATTTTTATCATCGGCCTTCCAGCAGTCATCTCGTCCCTTAATCCATCCGCGCTGCTCGGCTTTAAGCGTTGAATTGTTGTTGGATTTTACCAGGGCTTGCTTATAGGTTTCCGTCAGTTTCAGATCCAGAGCGGATAACGTTTCGCTCTGGCAAATAAGCTCTTCCATACTGCCTTTTCTTACCGCGGCACAAGAAAACGATGGACCTGATTTTGCCTCAGCTTTTTTCTGAGAGGCGGGGGCGAAACTGACTTCATCTTCTGGTAAACAGACGCCGTGAATACGGTTTGGACCCGTGAAGGAGATGCTGGGGTTACCATCTTGCTCACGCATAATACTGATGACGTTTTTTTCGCTCGCGGCTTCCCAATAGGTAGGGCTGCTCTGTTTTACCGTTGCTTTCTTACCATTGAGCCACACGCTACCTTTGCCGTCGCTATAAACACCGCCGGTTTTTCCACAGCTAAAGTTAAACGCCTGCGGAGGAGCGGCAAATGAAGCCAGTGGAACAAGAGTCAGTGCAATCAACATTAATTTTTTCATGATCAATCCCCGGATTATCTCTATCATCGAATGAGCAATAGTGTGCCGCAGACGCGTGTCTGCCAGTGAGTTGTTATCAGGAGCCTTTATGGAAATTAAATGTCCTACGTGTGAAAACCCGCTAACGCAAACGGACTCGGGTGCTTACTGCGAAACCTGCGAGCAAGATTTTCGTCTTGAAGCCCGTTGCCCGGATTGCCACAAGCCGCTGGAAGTCTTAAAGGCCTGCGGTGCCGTCGACTATTTTTGCCAGAATGGTCACGGGTTAATCTCTAAAAAACGTGTCGAGTTCACACCCGTTGTGCAATAAATTTTAGCTTTTTGCCGCCGTTTTGCGCGTGAGTTTGGGTTTCACCGGTGTAACACCGGTGACCTGGCTTTCCACCCAGCCATCTTCAAGACGCGTCGTTAACGTATCCCCGGAATGAACCTGTTTAGTTTTCTTCAGCACTTTGCCGTCTGTCGCCGTTGTGACGCTATAACCGCGTGCAAGTGTTGCCAGTGGGCTAACGGCTTCAAGCTGCGCCAACGCTGTACCGAACCGTTGTTTAGTCTGGCTAAGCTGAGCGCTGACTAACTGCGAAAGGCGGAACTCCAGCTGTTGCAGGCGAGTCTGTGCGCGATGAATGCGCGGCTGCGGTTGCTGCTGATTCAAACGCAGCATCAGGCGCTGTTGCTGCTGTGAACTGCGGCGCAGTTTTGCATCCATCGCCACGGTCAAACGCTGCTGTAAACGTTCAAGAGTGGTTTGCTGACGTGCTAAGCGTAGCTGAGGATGTTGCTGCTGTAAGCGATGGTGCAAGCGTGTGAAACGCTGTGCGCGCTGGGCGAGATAATAATCCATCGCCATTTCCATACGCTGTTGCTGTGACTGTAGCTGGCGCAATAATTCGAGCTGATTACGGCTGACGATTTCTGCGGCGGCGGACGGCGTTGGAGCACGAACATCAGCCACAAAATCGGCGATCGTGACGTCAGTTTCATGCCCTACGGCGCTAACGATCGGGATCTTGCTTGCAAAAATGGCACGAGCTACACGCTCGTCGTTAAAGCTCCATAAGTCTTCCAGCGAACCGCCGCCGCGCCCCACAATCAGCACATCACACTCTTTTCGAAGGTTAGCTAATTCAATGGCGCGCACAATTTGCATCGGTGCATCAGCGCCTTGCACAGCGGTGGGGTAAATGATGACCGGCAATGACGGATCGCGGCGTTTAAGCACGTGCAAAATATCGTGCAGCGCCGCGCCGGTTTTCGACGTAATGACGCCAACCTGATGGGCAGGTGCTGGCAGCGGTTGTTTATGAATTTGCTCAAACAAACCTTCTGCGGTCAGACGTTGTTTCAGCTCTTCGTATTGTTGTTGCAGCAAGCCTTCACCTGCCGGTTGCATGCTTTCCACAATAATTTGGTAATCGCCGCGCGGCTCGTACAACGTCAGGGTTGCGCGAACCAAAACCTGTTGGCCATGTTGCGGACGGAAGGTGACGCGTCGATTACTGTTGCGGAACATTGCCCCGCGAATTTGCGCGGTATCGTCCTTGAGGGTGAAGTACCAATGGCCGGAGGCCGGTTGGGTAAAGTTGGAAATTTCACCGCTGATCCAGACTTGCCCCATCTCTTGTTCCAGCAGCATACGGACCGTCTGATTGAGACGGCTGACGGTAAAAATTGAAGGGGTATTCATCGTTGACATGTGACCTGGATCAAACTCTAAATCAGCAAGTTATTCGGTCGATAATACCTTTCGTATCACTTCAGGCAAGGAGTTTTCTCAAAAAAGTGTGGATGCAATCGATTCCGCTCTGTATAATGCCGCGGCAATATTTTATCTGTTCTCATTCACCCCAGGTTGAGATATTGCCATGCTACGAATCGCTAAAGAAGCACTGACGTTTGATGACGTTCTCCTCGTTCCAGCTCACTCTACAGTTCTGCCTAACACGGCCGATCTCAGCACCCAACTGACCAAAACCATTCGTTTGAATATCCCTATGCTGTCCGCAGCCATGGATACCGTAACGGAAGCCCGTCTGGCCATCGCATTGGCTCAGGAAGGTGGACTTGGTTTCATTCACAAAAACATGTCGATTGAGCGCCAGGCTGAAGAAGTCAAACGCGTGAAAAAACACGAAAGTGGCGTTGTGACTGACCCACAGACTGTGCTGCCGACCACCACTCTGCACGAAGTGAAAGAACTTACCGCCCGCAACGGTTTCGCCGGTTACCCGGTTGTGACCGAACAAAACGAGCTGGTGGGTATTATCACCGGTCGTGACGTTCGTTTTGTGACTGACCTGAACCAGCCTGTTAGCGTGTACATGACGCCGAAAGAGCGTCTGGTAACCGTGAAAGAAGGTGAGGCGCGTGATGTTGTGCTCTCAAAAATGCACGAAAAACGTGTTGAGAAAGCGCTGGTTGTAGACAGCAACTTCCATCTGCACGGCATGATCACCGTAAAAGATTTCCAGAAAGCAGAACGTAAACCTAACGCCTGTAAAGACGACCAGGGCCGTCTGCGCGTTGGGGCTGCCGTTGGCGCAGGTGCGGGCAACGAAGAGCGTATCGATGCTCTGGTCGCTGCTGGTGTCGACGTTTTGCTGATTGACTCCTCTCATGGCCATTCCGAAGGCGTTCTGCAACGTATTCGTGAAACCCGCGCTAAATATCCTGACCTGCAAATCATCGGCGGCAACGTAGCTACGGCTGCTGGCGCACGTGCACTGGCTGAAGCTGGCGTAAGCGCGGTAAAAGTCGGTATCGGCCCTGGTTCAATCTGTACTACACGTATCGTCACTGGCGTGGGCGTTCCGCAAATCACTGCGGTGGCGGATGCGGTTGAAGCGCTGGAAGGTACCGGCATTCCTGTTATTGCTGACGGCGGTATCCGTTTCTCTGGTGACATCGCGAAAGCTATCGCGGCTGGCGCATCGGCGGTAATGGTTGGCGGCATGCTGGCAGGGACTGAAGAATCTCCGGGTGAAATCGAACTCTACCAGGGCCGTTCTTTCAAATCCTACCGTGGTATGGGCTCTCTGGGCGCGATGTCCAAAGGCTCTTCTGACCGTTACTTCCAGACCGATAACGCAGCCGACAAACTGGTACCGGAAGGTATCGAAGGTCGCGTGGCTTACAAAGGCCGTCTGAAAGAGATCGTTCACCAGCAAATGGGGGGCCTGCGTTCATGCATGGGTCTGACCGGCTGTGGTACTATCGATGCGCTGCGTACTAAAGCGGAATTTGTACGTATCAGCGGTGCGGGCATTCAGGAAAGTCACGTCCACGATGTGACGATTACTAAAGAGTCCCCGAACTACCGTATGGGTTCTTAAGATTTCTGCGCCCGGCTTTATGCCGGGCGTTTTCTTTATCTGTTTCACTTGCCTCGGAATAAGCGTCAATGACGGAAAATATCCATAAACATCGCATACTTATCCTTGATTTCGGTTCTCAGTACACTCAACTGGTTGCGCGCCGCGTGCGTGAGCTTGGCGTTTACTGTGAGCTGTGGGCATGGGATGTCACTGAAGCCCAGATTCGTGAATTTAATCCAAGCGGTATTATTCTCTCCGGTGGCCCGGAAAGCACCACAGAGCAGAACAGCCCGCGTGCACCAGAATATGTCTTTACCGCAGGTGTCCCGGTATTTGGTGTGTGCTACGGCATGCAGACCATGGCGATGCAGCTTGGCGGCCACGTCGAATCCTCTACTGAACGTGAGTTTGGTTACGCGCAGGTTGAAGTTTTGACCGATAGCGCCCTGGTTCGCGGGATTGAAGACTCTCTAAGTGCAGAAGGCAAACCGCTGCTGGATGTCTGGATGAGTCACGGCGATAAAGTTACGGCGATTCCTTCTGACTTCGTGACCGTTGCCAGCACCGAAACCTGCCCGTTCGCCATTATGGCAAACGAAGAAAAACGTTTTTATGGCGTGCAGTTCCACCCGGAAGTGACCCATACCCGCCAGGGCCAGCGTCTGCTGGAGCGTTTTGTTCTGGAGATCTGCGGCTGCGAAGCGCTGTGGACCCCAGCAAAAATTATCGAAGATGCGATTGTGCGCCTGCGTGAGCAAGTCGGCGATGACAAAGTGATTCTCGGCCTGTCCGGCGGCGTGGATTCATCCGTTACCGCTATGCTGTTGCACCGCGCGATTGGTAAAAACCTGACCTGTGTCTTTGTTGATAACGGTCTGCTGCGTCTGAACGAAGCTCAGCAAGTTATGGATATGTTCGGCGACCATTTCGGCCTGAACATTATTCATGTTGAAGGCGAGGAGCGTTTCCTCTCCGCGCTGGCGGGTGAAAACGATCCAGAAGCCAAACGTAAAATCATTGGTCGCGTGTTCGTTGAAGTATTCGATGAAGAAGCCCTGAAACTGCAAGATGTGAAGTGGCTGGCGCAGGGGACGATTTACCCTGACGTTATCGAATCTGCGGCTTCAGCAACCGGTAAAGCACACGTCATCAAATCTCACCACAATGTGGGCGGCCTGCCGAAAGAGATGAAGATGGGCCTGGTTGAGCCGCTGCGTGAGCTGTTCAAAGATGAAGTGCGTAAAATTGGCCTGGAGCTCGGCCTGCCGTACGACATGCTCTACCGCCACCCGTTCCCGGGTCCAGGTCTTGGCGTGCGCGTGCTGGGCGAAGTGAAGAAAGAGTATTGCGATCTGCTGCGTCGTGCCGATGCTATCTTCATTGAAGAGCTGCATAAAGCCGATCTTTACAACAAAGTCAGCCAGGCGTTCACCGTGTTCCTGCCGGTACGTTCTGTGGGCGTGATGGGCGATGGCCGTAAATACGATTGGGTTGTTTCCCTGCGTGCCGTTGAAACCATCGACTTTATGACCGCACATTGGGCGCACCTGCCATACGATTTCCTTGGCCGCGTATCCAACCGCATCATCAATGAAGTTAACGGTATTTCCCGTGTGGTTTACGACATCTCTGGTAAACCGCCGGCAACTATCGAGTGGGAATAATCTTCCGCGCATTGATAGTGTGATGTAATGAAAAAACCCTCTGTTTAGAGGGTTTTTGTTTTCTGGCTCAGGCTAAAATCCGCTCAGCCCACACGCTGATGTCATCACCGCTGCCGAGATCCGCCTGCACAAGACCATTCACCATAAACGTTGGCGAAACATGAATGCCATTCTGACGCGCATATTTGCAGTGCCATTTAATATCATTCTGTAAGGCCGGGTGGGCAAATGCCTGCGCTAACTTCACTCCGCTATAGTTCTCGATACGATCAATGATTTGCTGAGGCGTTGCGTCCATGTTCGGGCCGCTACAGTGATCGGTAAACTCGAATTCTTCACGATGATCGGCGACGGCCTGCATGACTTTATGCGCCGCTTCTCTACCCTTTGGCAGCGTTGATGCCGCTAAAATACAGCGCACAATCACACCCGAAAAGAGATGCCAGGGCTGCGATTGCAGGCGAATTTTCACCGTGACTTTATCTTCGCCAACTTTTTCCAGCAGTGCGCTGAGTTTATTGAAAGCACGAACAGAAAACGGGCAGGTTGGTTCAAGAAAGACTTCAAACGTGCGAGGGCCGTGACCCCAGACGAGTGGCTGGGCATTAGGTTTATCGTTATGACTCATAGTAATCCCTTGATAAGAAAAGCTGAGTAATGACCCAATCCATGGTTTTGGGATTGGGCACGATGTCTGAATTAACTTATCAGATAATACGAGGATTTATACCTCGCTTGCTGACCAGGCAGGGTAATCGGTATAGCCCGCTTCTTTGCCACCAAACAGCGCGGCTGGATTGCTGATCGGTGCTAACGGCAAGTTTTCTGCCAGGCGGCGCGGGAAATCTGGGTTCGCAACAAACGGGCGCCCAAAAGCAACCAAATCTACGACGCCCGCAGCGAGCAGTTTCTCCGCTTTTTCTTTGGTGTAATTCCCGGCAACGATAATCGTGCCGCTGAATGTGGCTCGCAGTGTTTCTCTAAATTCGTACGGAACCTGCGGCGCGTCGTCCCAATCGGCTTCTGCCAGATGGATAAAGGTGATGCCTTTTTGTTCACACCAGGCGGCGAGGGCCAAAATCGCTTCAATCGCCTGGGGGTCGTCCATGCCGCGCTGGGTAATAAACGGAGCTAAACGAATCCCGGTTTTGTCCGCGCCAATCGCATCGCCGATCGCTTCCAGCACTTCTTGTGCGAAACGTACGCGATTTGCCAGACTGCCGCCGTATTCGTCAGTGCGTTTGTTAGAGGTTCGGCGCAAGAACTGATCGATTAAATAGCCGTTGCCGCCGTGAACTTCCACACCATCAAAACCCGCTTCTATGGCGTTCAGTGCGGCCTTACGATAATCCGCAATGACGTGTTGAATATCATCCCGCGTTAATTCACGCGGCACCGGGCAATCAACCATACGGCCAACGCCGTCGTCGCCGACAACCCAAACCTGCGCGTCTGGAGATAACGCTGAAGGACCTACTGGTTTGCCATCCGCGTGGAAGCTTTCATGGGACATGCGCCCGACATGCCATAGCTGAGAGAAAATTTTGCCGCCAGCCTGATGAACCGCATCGGTAACCAAACGCCAGCCTGCAACCTGTTCCGGCGAGTGAATGCCCGGCGTCCAGGAATAGCCCTGACCCTGAGGAGAAATCTGCGTTGCTTCGGTGATGATAAGCCCCGCAGAGGCTCGCTGCTGGTAATACTCCGCCATCATAGCGGTGGGAATATTACCCGGCTGCGCGGAGCGAGAGCGCGTCATCGGCGCCATAACAATACGGTTACGAATTTTATTTGACCCAACCTGGGTGGCTTCAAACAGATGATGTGGTTTCATTTTTAGACTCTGGCTGAATGAACGATGCCTTGACTTTACGTTGTGCTTGTCGCTTTGATAATGGCATTGAAATCTGATTGTCTATTCTGGAAACCTGAATAATGGGTAAGCTCGAAGATATGGCTTTGCTGGTGGCTGTGGTGGAAGCAGGGGGCCTGGCGGCAGCAGGGCGGAGGATGAATTTGTCCCCGGCGACGATGACTGCGCGGCTGAAAGCATTGGAAGAACGTTATCAAACACGCTTTTTTAATCGCTCCACCCGCGCTATTGCATTGACGCGCGTGGGAGAAGAGTTTTACCACGCGGCACTTCGCGTGCTCGAAGAGATGGAGCAGGCGGAAGGGAAACTGAGGCAAAAAGAGGGCGTACTTAGCGGTACGCTGAGAATTGCTGCTCCGTCCGATTTTGGGCGACAGTATTTATCTCCCGCATTGCTTGATTTCTCTCGCCTGCATCCGGAGGTGAAAACTTTCCTGTATCTCAGTGAAGATGTGGTGGATTTAATCAGCCTGCGGCTCGATATGAGTATTCGCTTCGGGAATCTGCCGGATAGCAATCTGGTGACTAAAGTAATCCGGCAAAACTATCGCGTGCTGGTGGCGTCTCCGGCTTATCTTGCCGCCCACGGGGAACCTCATTCCGAGGATTGCCTTGCGAACCACCGTTGCCTGGTGATGGAACGCCGCGGAACGCTAATGAATGAGTGGCGTTTTGACGTGGCGGGAGAAACTCACAGCGTACGCGTGGCGCCGGCTATGGTGTGTGACGACGGCGCGCTGCTGCGTCAGTGGGTGCTCGCGGGGGCAGGCATTGCCAGTAAATCCTGGTGGGATGTGAAACGCGATGTGGAGCAGGGGCGTTTAAAAGTGCTGCTGGCCGATAGTTTTATCGGGTTTAGCCGTCTCGATAAAAAACAGGTTGGGCTCCAGTTTGTCTATCCGCAGCGCCGTTTTCAGCCTTTGCAAGTTTCCATGTTTAGCGAGTTTTTCATCAACTGGCTGGAAAATGAATAAGTAAAAGGCGTGACGAATCTCACTGGCTATCAGTCAGTGTTATTATTTTTAATTAAAAGAAGGCGTTACCGGCTGGTGTTATCCACGGAAAGGCTGCTTTGCTGCGCTTCTACTTTGTCCTGATGATGGTACCAGGCACCGATGGCAGAATAGACAAAACGGCCAAAAAGGAAGAGAAAACTGATGAGTAGAATAATGCGGGTCATACGATTGTTAAACTTATGTCGTCTTCGCATACTCGTAACCTGTGTCACGCAAATGATCCTTGATATTTACCCGTCAACCGCGGGCGACAGGAGTATTTATACATAGTGATGGCATAAGGTCAATTCCTGAACATCTGTAAATTGATTTCTGAAACATTTGAGCTTGTTATATAAACATTTCTTATTATTAGGTGATTAGTATATATCCAGTTAGTTTTTTGAATTATTAATCAGAGAAGCCGAAACTTCTGCGGAAAATTGATTTAAATCAAATTAATAAGCCGATCCCTAACTAGAATCTGCACTCTATTCCATAGCGATATGGTTTTATCGGTTGGGATGGATACCCGCCCGAAACGTACCCGAGCTGGATGACAGGGTTTTTGGCGATGACGAATGTATCTGGCAAGTTGGTATAAAAAATATAAAAACAGATGGTGGGCGCTTCCTTTGGTGCTGCCCAGCCTGCTGCTTCCCATTGCCGCCTGGTGTAACGCAAACACCACTATGGACGGCGGTCCTGTCTTCCTCGTCTATATGCCACTTGGTCTGATGACCGCGTTTATGTTGGTTTTTGGATGGGCAGCCCTACCGGGAATGACGCTTGCGCTATTGCTCTATTACGGCTCATTTACTGGGGAGTTGACCGGGGTTCTCGCAGCCATTCACTTTTTAATCCCCATTACCATTAGCTGGGGAGGCTACCGTATTTTCGTCCCTCAGCGCAGCTCGGTGATGTTCGGGGCGATAAAATTAACGTCTCAACGCATGCTGTGGCTGGTGTTAGTTAACTCGGTGATATTTTTGGTCATCTACCAGATGGGGATCTTCTTTGGCTGGTACAACGCCGAAGGTCACGCTGTTGCAGAAAACCCGCTTCACACAAGAACGTTAATCAATTTTCAGGCTGTGCTTATTGGCTGCGTAACCGGAATGCCTTTCTTCTATTTCGTGATTCGCATGTTCCGCAACCCAAACTTTATCTACTCATTTTGGTCACAACTGAAAGCGCAGATGCAAACAGGCGTGAGCAAGAGCGAGATTACGCTGTGGGCCACGATAGTGGTCATTCTGGTCAGCCTGCTGCTAGCGCCTTCGAATGATTTCGGCTCCATTTTCACCACGGATTACACATTAACGCTGATCCTGCCCCTGATGTTATGGGGAGCAATGCGCTTTGGATTTCTGTTTATTACCACCTCCTGGACGGTGATATTAGTTATTCTGTGCAGCGGTTTTCATAACTATTTGCCGCCCTACATGGGCTTTCAGCTTCATCTGGCCATTGCCTCATCGTGTTACGCCGTTTTCTCAATAACCATCTACTTGATGGCGGTTGTCACCACGCGTCAGCGTTTTTTACATCGCAAAGCACGCCGTGTCGCGTTTATTGACCCTATCCTGCAAATGCCGAATCTCCGTGCGCTTAACCGTGATTTATCCAGGCATTCATGGTCGGCATTAGCTTTTTTGCGCGTACCAGAGCTGGAACTGCTAGGGCGTAACTACGGCGTACAACTTCGTATTCAATATAAGCAGCAGCTCAATGATTACCTCCAGCCAATTTTAAGCACGAATGAGCAGGTTTATCATCTGTCGGGCCATGAAGTGGCGGTGCGCTTAAATTATGATTCCTATCTTGAGCGCATTGAAGCGCTCGACCACCGCGTAAAACAGTTCCGCTTTATGTGGGACGGCATGTCATTGCAGCCGCAGGTAGGCATCAGTTATTGCTATATACGCCAGCCAGTTACCCATATTTATTTCTTGCTCGGTGAACTCAGCACCATGGCGGATTTGTCGCTGACGACATCAAAACCTGAGAGTTTGCAGCAGCAAGGAACCAACCATGTGCAGAATGCTGTAAAAAAGAAAGTGGCGATGATGAACCGTGTGCAGATAGCCATTGATTCCGGCAATTTTGTGCTGATGGTTCAGCGCATCGAAGGGATTCGTGGCGATTCATACCATGAAATCTTGCTGCGCATGAAAGGGGATAATGAAGGGGATTGCCTGTTCATGCCGGATGATTTTTTGCCGGTAGCCCATGAATTCGGCCTGTCGTCTAAAATCGATAAATGGGTGTTAGAAACCACGCTGAAATTTATGGATACTCACCGCAGCCAGCTTCCGGGCAGCCGTTTTTCCATCAACCTGACACCGGCTTCTGTGGGGCGCTTACAGTTCGCAAGCGAAGTGAAACGCCTGCTGCAACGCTACGGTATTGAGCCCTGGCAGCTTATTTTTGAAGTTACCGAAAGCAATTCATTAACGAACCTGGAACAGGCTAATGCCACCCTGACTGCCCTACAAAATATGGGCTGTCGGATTGCGATTGACGATTTCGGCACGGGTTATGCCAGCTATGCGCGCCTGAAAGATATCAGCGCAGACATTCTGAAAATTGACGGCAGTTTTATCCGTAACGTCCTGACCAGCAGTCTCGACTACCAGATTGTGGACTCTATCTGTCAGCTTGCCCGCATGAAGAAAATGCAGCTAGTGGCTGAGTATGTGGAAAGTAATGAAGTTAAAGCCGCCGTGCAAAATTTGGGTATCGATTACATACAGGGTTATTTAGTCGGACGCCCACGATTGCTGGAAACGCTGCTTCGTAAGTAAGTTCGGTAAGTAAGTTCGGGGAGATAAAAAAACGCCCTGATAAAGGGCGTTTGTTGACGTTCTCGGTCAGGCCGCAATGGTCGGGCTGGCTTCTTCTTCGATTTTAAGCTTCCAGCCAGGGGTGTTATCCCAGTATTGCTGTTCCCGTTCTAAGTCCAACAGAACCAACGTATTCTGGCTAAACCAGTCATGTGGGAAACGCAACGTCCACTGTTTTTCGTCCGTTTCCAGCACCAGCGTAGGCGGGGTAGTTGTTGCCTGGCGTTGATTATTTAGCAACACACCTAAGCGCAGAATCTGAATTAACGGCAGGAACTGCTTCTTCTTAAACAGCGTAAATCGTGGCAGATCATCAATTTTTATCGCTTTGCGGTGATAGCGCACAAGCGAAGCAATTAACATCTGTTGTTCCTGATTAAAGCCCGGCAAATTACTGTGTTGCAGAATATAAGCCGAGTGGCGATGTAGCCCGCTGTGATTAATATTCAGCCCCACTTCGTGCAGCATCGCTGACCATTTCAGTAGCGCGGCCATTTGCGGATTGGCCTGTTTTGGATTCTGAACTTCCCACTGCTGATAAATATGCTCGGTGGTTGTCAGCACGCGTTTGGCCTGATCGCTATCGATATGATACTGATCCGCCAGGCTTTGCGCGGTGCGGATGCGAATGTCCTGATGGCGGAAACGACCTTCCATTTCATACAGCACGCCCTCGCGCAGCGCCCCGTCAGACAGGCGCAGCTCACGGATTGCCAGCGAATCAAACACGCCACAGAGAATCGCAAGCCCCGGCACAAACACCGCTTTACGCTCTTCCGATAACCCCGGCAGGCTCATCGAATTGAAGCTCTTATACTTCAGCACTTCATCGCGCAGCATTTCCAGGCGCTCAGGCGTAATAACCCCGTCCTTTTCGCCCATATTGACCAGCACTTCATGAGCGGCTTTGATGGTGCCAGATGCGCCCATCGCCACATTCCAGCCTTGCAAACGGAACTGCCACGAGAGATTTTCCAGTTTTTGCACGGCGGCAAGACGCGCACGTTTGAAGTTTTCGGGAGTGATATTCCCTTTCGGGAAAAAGTTTTGTGCGAAGCTGACACACCCCATGCGGCGGCTTTCGACCAGCATCGGCTCGAAATCCTCACCGATAACCAGCTCGGTTGAACCACCCCCGATATCAATCACCAGCTTACGGCCTTTCTCGGGCTGAGTATGTTCTACGCCCATGAAAATCAGGCGCGCTTCTTCGTTACCGGAAATAATTTCAATCGGGTAGGGGATAACCTGCTCGGCGCGTTTAAGGAACTCTTCGGCGTTTACCGCCTGGCGCAAACTGTGGGTACCGACGATACACACGTTGTCCGCAGAGAATCCCTGAAGGCGTTCGGCAAATAACGCAAGGCACGACAGGCCACGCTCCATCGCTTCTTCGCTAAGCTCGTTCTCAGCATTAAGTCCATCAGCCAGATGGACGCGTTGCTTTAAGCGCCCAATGATTTGCATCGCGCCATCTACCACACGGGCAATAACCATGTGGAAACTGTTCGAGCCGAGATCAACCGCAGCAAACTCCTGAGGTCGGGGTGCATGTTTTTTTATCGGCATAGCGTTATTCAGGTTGTTCCAGAGATTTAATGTAATCGTAAATCGCCAGTTGCGAGCGCACCTTGCGGCGATTGCCGCGTGGCACATAGCGATTACTCAGTTCTTTGTCGATGTAGCGTGCTTTGACCGTATCACTGAACAGTATTTCAATGATATCCAGCACCCGTTGTTTCAGGCGCGGGTCTAGAATGGCGACGGCAACTTCAATTCGATAATCAATATTGCGCGTCATCCAATCGGCAGAAGAGAGGTAAACTTTCTTATCGCCGCCGTTTTCAAACACATACACACGGTCGTGTTCCAGGTAACGGTCAACAATGCTAATGACACGAATATTATCGCTAATGCCTTCCAGATTAGGGATCAGCGAACACATGCCGCGCACCAGCAGATTCACTTTCACACCGGAACTTGAGGCCGCATATAGCCGGTCAACCAGGCCTTTATCGACCAGGTTATTCAGTTTCAACGTAATGCCAGACGGCTCGCCATTTTGTGCATTAGCAATTTCTTTATCGACCAAATCGTAGAGCAGGCGGCGTGAGTTTTGCGGGGAAACCATCAAGTGCTCAAAGGTCACCGGGCGATAGGGATTTTCGATAAAGTTAAATACCCGACGCACTTCATTGGTGATGCGCGCATCGCAGGTCAGCAGCGAATAGTCGGTATAAAGACGCGCGGTTTTCTCGTTAAAGTTACCGGTGCCGATGTGGGCGTAGCGCACCACTTCTTCACCTTCTTTACGGGAAATCAGGAACAGTTTTGCGTGAATTTTCAGGCCGGGCGCGGAGAAGATGACGTGTACACCCGCTTCCGTCAGGCGCTTCGCCCAGTGGATATTGGCCTCTTCGTCAAAGCGCGCCTGCAGCTCCACAACGACGGTAACTTTCTTACCGTTGTGTGCCGCATGAATCATCGATTCAATAATGCGCGAGTCTTTCGCTACGCGGTAAATATTGATTTTAATCGCCAGTACGCTTGGGTCGAATGAGGCCTGGCGCAGCAATTCCAGCACGTGCTCAAAGGTGTGATAGGGGTAATAAAGCAGCACGTCACGATTACGGATTGCATCAAAGCCGTTACGGAATTTGTCGAACCAAATATGACGCAGACGCGGCAGCGGTTTGTTGACTAAATTCGCTTTGCCAACGTTCGGGAAGCTAATGAAATCTTTGAAGTTATGGTAGCGACCACCGGGCACGATGGAATCGTAATTGGTGATGGTCAGCTTGTTACGCAGCATTTCTACCATCGCATCAGGCATATCGCGCTGATAAACAAAGCGCACCGGCTCCGCCGTCAGGCGCTGTTTCAGGCTTGATGACATCAATTCCAGCAAACTGGATTCCATTTCAGTCACCAGATCATATTCTGCGTCGCGGGTCATTTTCATGGAATAGGCATTCAACGAATCGTAATCGAAGAAACCTTTGAAAATATCGTCCAGGCAGTAGCGCAGGATGTTGTCCAGCAGGATCATCGGCTTGCGGCGGCGTGGTGCTTCCGGCGGCAGATTCACAAAGCGCGGGACTTTATCTGACGGGATTTCTAACAGCGCATAGCGAATATCGCTCCCCTGGATAATCTCCACCGCCAGATAGGTGTAATCATCTTTGAGGAACTGCACCAGATCGGTATCACGGTTAATCAGAATTGGCGTGATGTGCTGGCGCAAATAGTGTTTGAAATAGTGGCGTAGCCAGTTTTGCTGATTGGGAGAAAGCTGGCGTTCGTTGATCAAGAAGATCTGATTGCGCGCCATTTCCAGCAGCAGATCGTTATACAGACCATCAAACTCTTGATCGGCCTTCAGTACCCGCGCCTGAATTTTATTGAGTAAATGACGCGAATTTGGAGCCGTACCTTGTTCTTCACTGATCAGAATGCGCCGTTTAAGTTCAGCGAAACGGACCTTGTAGAATTCATCAAGGTTATTCGAATAGATGCCGAGAAAACGCATTCTCTCAATCAGCGGATTAATTTTGTCCGCTGCTTCCTGGAGCACACGTTCGTTAAAAGACAACCAGCTCAGTTCTTTTTCGATATACAGCTTATCCTGACCCATTAGCCCTCACACTCCGTTTTCGTGGACGTAAAAATGCCGTCACGTCTGACATTATGGCGAGCTTTGGCGGGGAATGTCCAACGACGCAACGCAAAGTGTCGCGTTTGGCCGCTCTGAAGCTGGTGCATCGCCTGACGTGGGCATTAAAAAAGGGGCCGTAGCCCCTTAAATTACTCTTCTGCCGCATACCCCTGCGGTGGCAATGCTTTGCCGTCAAGCCAGGCGGCGTTGCCGCGCATTTCAAGACGGCCTTCCATAAACCAACTGACGACCAGCGGATAAATAGCATGCTCCTGATGCTGCACCCGCGCCG
Organism: Buttiauxella gaviniae; assembly: GCF_040786275.1. NCBI lineage: Bacteria > Pseudomonadati > Pseudomonadota > Gammaproteobacteria > Enterobacterales > Enterobacteriaceae > Buttiauxella > Buttiauxella gaviniae. The sequence goes on along the minus strand of NZ_JBFMVT010000002.1, from coordinate 693,859 downwards.
TTATCTCCTCTTCGTCGTCACCTTCAAACACCGGGACTTTCGCCTGCAAAATAACCGGCCCGCCGTCGAGTTCATCCGTAACGAAATGCACCGAGGTACCGTGCTCTTCATCGCCGTTATCCAGCGCCTGACGATGCGTTTTTAAGCCGGGATATTTCGGCAACAGGGAAGGGTGGATATTGATCAGACGACCAGAATAATGTGCGACAAAATCCGGACTCAGAATGCGCATGTATCCCGCCAGAACAACCAGATCGGGCGCGTAGGCGTCGATTTCATGCATCAATTCGCGGTCGAAAGCGGCGCGATCGGCAAACTGGCTGGCGGTGAGTGCGTGGGCCGGAATACCGGCCTCGCGGGCGCGTTCAAGGCCGAAAGCATCGGCCTTATTGCTGAACACCGCCGCCATAGTGGCGTTAATCTTTTTAATCTTGCAGGCGTCAATAATGGCCTGAAGGTTGCTTCCGTTACCGGAAATTAGCACCACAATGCGTTTCATCACTCAATAACCACACGCTCAGAGGAATCAGAAGCTTTGATACTACCGATTTTCCACGCGTTTTCACCTTTGGCGTTCAAGAATTCAACCGCCTTATCCGCTTGGGCCGCAGGCAGAGCAATCAGCATGCCGACGCCGCAGTTAAAGGTGCGGTACATTTCGTGACGGCTGATATTCCCTGCCTGTTGCAGCCAGTTGAATACCGCAGGCCAGCGCCATGAAGATTCGTCGATGACAGCCTGAGTGTTATCTGGCAGAACGCGCGGGATGTTTTCCCAGAAGCCGCCGCCGGTCAGGTGAGCAATGGCGTGAACATCATTTTGCTCAATCAATTCCAGAATGGATTTCACGTAGATGCGCGTTGGCTCGAGCAGATGATCGGCCAGCGGTTTGCCTTCAAGCTCGGTCGTCAGAGGATCTGCACCGCTAACTTCCAGCACTTTACGCACCAGAGAATAACCGTTGGAGTGTGGGCCGCTTGAGGCCAGTGCAATGAGCACATCGCCATCGGCGACTTTAGAGCCGTCAATGATTTCAGATTTTTCGACCACGCCTACGCAAAAACCAGCAACATCATAATCATCACCGTGGTACATGCCCGGCATTTCAGCGGTTTCCCCGCCGACTAATGAGCAGCCCGATTGCAGACAGCCTTCGGCGATACCGGTAATCACGCTTGATGCTGTTTCGACGTCAAGTTTGCCGGTGGCGTAATAATCGAGGAAGAACAACGGCTCAGCGCCCTGTACCACCAGGTCGTTCACACACATGGCGACCAGATCGATGCCGATAGTGTCGTGACGTTTTAAATCCATCGCCAGACGCAGTTTCGTCCCCACACCGTCGGTGCCGGAAACCAGCACGGGCTCACGATACTTTTGAGGTAACGCGCACAGCGCACCAAAACCGCCCAATCCACCCATGACTTCCGGGCGGCGGGTTTTTTTCACTACGCCTTTGATTTTATCGACCAGAGCGTTACCAGCATCAATATCAACACCGGCATCTTTATAGCTAAGAGAGGTTTTGTCGGTCACTGCTAAGTCCCCGTGTATGGGTTAGAAATAAAAAACGCCGCAATTCTAACAGTGCAGGCAAACGTTTGCGAGCCCCTTATTCAGCGGGAATGAATTATTGTTGTATATACTCAATCCCACCAGGTTGATCTCGAAGCGGTGGCTTCATGGCAAAAAAGCGGTATAATCCGGCGATTTTTTTTGTGGTGGCCAACTATCTCGGGGAGAAAGAGTATGAAGATCGTGGAAGTCAAACACCCACTCGTCAAACACAAGCTGGGCCTGATGCGTGAGAACGACATTAGCACCAAACGCTTTCGTGAACTCGCCTCAGAAGTTGGCAGCTTGCTAACTTACGAAGCAACGGCGGATCTGGAAACTGAAAAAGTAACTATCGAAGGCTGGAATGGCCCGGTAGAAATTGATCAGATCAAAGGCAAGAAAATTACCGTTGTGCCAATTCTGCGTGCCGGTCTGGGCATGATGGAAGGCGTTCTGGAAAACGTTCCAAGCGCACGTATTAGCGTTGTGGGTATCTATCGTAATGAAGAAACCCTGGAGCCAGTCCCTTATTTCCAGAAACTGGTTTCTAACATTGAAGAACGTATGGCGCTGGTGGTTGACCCAATGCTGGCAACCGGTGGCTCTATGATTGCTACCATCGACCTGCTGAAAAACGCCGGTTGTACCAGTATCAAGGTGCTGGTTCTGGTGGCAGCACCTGAAGGTATCGCCGCGCTGGAAAAAGCGCACCCGGACGTAGAGCTGTTCACTGCTTCTATCGATCAGGGCCTGAACGAGCACGGATACATTATTCCGGGCCTCGGCGATGCCGGTGATAAGATATTTGGTACTAAATAATAAAATGAGCCGACTTCGATAGTCGGCTTTTTTTTGATTTGTTCGACCCGTTATTTCTAAAAAATAGACTCTGAGGAAAACAACATGACACGCCGCGCTATTGGGGTGAGTGAAAGACCGCCCCTGTTGCAAACGATACCGTTAAGTCTGCAACACCTGTTCGCCATGTTTGGTGCCACCGTTCTGGTGCCAATCCTGTTCCACATTAACCCGGCGACGGTGCTGCTGTTTAACGGGATCGGAACGCTGCTGTATCTCTTTATCTGCAAAGGCAAAATCCCGGCGTATTTGGGTTCGAGCTTCGCGTTTATTTCACCAGTGCTGTTGCTGTTGCCGTTAGGTTATGAAGTGGCGTTGGGCGGGTTTATTATGTGCGGCGTGTTGTTCTGTATCGTTGCGCTGATTGTCAAAAAAGCGGGTACCGGCTGGCTGGATGTGATGTTCCCTCCGGCGGCAATGGGCGCGATTGTTGCAGTCATCGGCCTTGAACTGGCAGGTGTTGCGGCAAACATGGCGGGGCTGCTGCCTGCTGATGGCACCTCTCCTGATTCCACCACCATTATTATTTCGCTGGTCACGCTGGCGGTCACCATCTTCGGTTCCGTGCTGTTCCGTGGCTTCCTGGCGATTATCCCGATTCTTATCGGTGTGCTGGCGGGTTATGCGCTGTCGTTTGCAATGGGTGTGGTGGATGTGAAGCCAATTATTGAAGCGCACTGGTTCGCTCTGCCAACGTTCTACACGCCGCGTTTTGAATGGTTTGCGATTTTCACCATCCTGCCTGCAGCGCTGGTGGTTATTGCCGAGCACGTTGGTCACCTGGTGGTGACGGCGAATATCGTGAAGAAGGATTTGATTCGTGACCCAGGCCTGCATCGTTCGATGTTCGCCAACGGCATTTCTACCATCTTCTCCGGTTTCTTCGGTTCTACGCCAAATACCACTTACGGTGAGAATATCGGCGTCATGGCGATTACCCGAGTTTATTCTACCTGGGTTATTGGCGGCGCCGCGATTCTGGCGATTCTGCTTTCATGCGTAGGCAAACTGGCGGCGGCGATCCAGATCATCCCCGTCCCGGTGATCGGTGGCGTTTCTCTGCTGCTGTACGGCGTGATTGGTGCATCCGGTATTCGCGTACTAATCGAATCAAAAGTTGATTACAACAAAACGCAAAACCTGATCCTAACCTCCGTTATCTTGATCATCGGCGTGAGTGGCGCGAAAGTGCACATCGGCGCTGCTGAACTGAAAGGGATGGCGCTGGCGACTATCGTAGGTGTTGGCCTGAGCCTTATCTTCAAACTTATCAGTATCCTGCGCCCGGAAGAAGTGGTGCTGGATGCGCAAGAAGACGAAGTAAAATCGTAGTTTAGCGTTAAGCCGGGCGGCACGATCGCCCGGTTCTCCTGGCTTCCAATTCTGTGATAGAATCTCTGCGTTTTTCTGCCTGTTATGGTTGAGGTAATTCTGAATACGCCGGCACAGCTCTCACTGCCACTCTATTTGCCTGATGACGAAACTTTTGCAAGTTTCTGGCCGGGTGATAACCCTTCTTTACTCGCAGCCCTCCAGTCTGTGCTCCGCCAGGATCACAGCGGCTATATCTATTTCTGGTCGCGGGAAGGAGGAGGGCGCAGCCATTTGCTGCACGCCGCCTGTGCGGAACTGTCGCAACGGGGCGAAGCGGTCGGCTATGTGCCGCTGGATAAACGCACCTGGTTTGTGCCTGAAGTGCTCGACGGCATGGAACAACTTTCGCTGGTATGCATCGACAATATCGAATGTGTCGCGGGCGACGAAATGTGGGAGATGGCGATTTTTAATCTCTACAACCGCATTCTGGAATCAGGGAAAACACGCTTGCTGATCACCGGCGATCGTCCCCCACGTCAGCTTAATTTGCAATTGCCCGATCTGGCATCGCGTCTTGATTGGGGCCAAATCTATAAGCTGCAACCTTTGTCTGATGATGACAAACTCCAGGCGCTGCAACTGCGTTCCCGGCTGCGCGGATTTGAGCTTCCAGAAGACGTGGGTCGTTTTCTGCTAAAGCGTTTGGACCGCGAAATGCGCACGTTATTTATGACGCTCGATCAACTCGATCTCGCCTCTATCACCGCGCAACGTAAACTGACAATCCCGTTTGTGAAAGAGATTTTAGGGCTTTAAATTGCAGCCGTTGGTGGATGTTACTTGTGCTAATCCACCCACAACGGCTTTCTTGTAGGTCGGATTAGCGTAGCGACATCCGACATTCTTTGCGCATTACAAAATTTCCAGCACTGATTCCGGCGGGCGGCCAATCCTTGCTTTGCCATTCGCCAGCACAATCGGGCGCTCAATCAGCTTTGGATTGTCGATCATCGCCTGAATCAATTGCTCTTCGCTTAACGAATCATCCGCCAGATTTAACTCTTTATATAAATCCTCTTTCTGACGCATCAGTTCGCGTGCGCTGGCAAAATCTAACTGGCTCAGTAAGGATTTGATGGTGGCCGCATCCGGTGGGGTGTCCAGATACAACACCACTTCGGGTTCTACGCCATTGGCTTTCAGCAGGCTCAACGTTTCACGGCTCTTTGAGCAGCGTGGATTGTGATAAATAGAAACGGTCATGACTCTTATTACTCCTGTTACATCTTCGAATACTGAAGGAAGCGTTTTTGCAGTTCGCGGAACTGATCGATTCGCGCATCATAGCGAGCCTGCTGCAAACTGCCCAGTTTCACCTGTGCGCTGGCACTGCTGAGGAGTGAAATGGCCTGATCGAGACGGCCAACTAACGCCATAACTTCGGCGCGTGCGGCGAGTTCCTGGTCACGGTTACCCAGTGCGGATTCGGTTTGCGCCAGCAAATCCCAGGCATTACTGTCATCCGGATGTGCAAACGTGTAACGATTCAGAATGGTTGCCGCCTGATTAGGCTGGCCTGCCTGAACATAGGCGTTGGCAAGGTTAAGCTGCAAGACGGGATCTTGTTTCAGGCCTGGCGCATTTTTCAGCCGGTTAATGGCGTCGGCGGTTTTCTTCTGCCCAAGGTCAATATCGGTGGCTAAATCCAGATACCATGAATTAGCCGGTTGTTCGGTAAGCAGCGGTTGTAAAAGTTTACGGGCTTCATCCCATTTATCCTCCCCCATCGCCTGAAGTGCACGCCCGTAAGAGGCTGCGCGCTGTTCGCGAATGTTGCCTTTCGACCAGCTATCCAACAAATCGCTGGTGAGCTGATTACGGCCTGAATTATACATGCCCAGCGTTCGCGCTTTTGCCATGTAAAAGTCTTCGGAAGATTGCACCACCACCGAACGCATTTGATTGGCGCGGTTACGTGTATCTGACAAACGGCTTTCCGGTAACGGGTGAGTCAGCAGAATTTCTGGCGGACGCGAGGAATAACGCGCCTGATCGAGCAGTTTCTCAAGGAAAGTGGGCATCGCTTGAGGGTCAAAACCGGAGCGCTGCAACACTTGAATCCCGATGCGATCGGCTTCCTGTTCGTTTTGCTGCGTAAAGCTGATCATGCCCTGCTGCGTTCCCGCGAGCGTACCACTCAATGCCGCCATACCCGCCTGCGGGCTGGCCATCGCCAACAAGATAGAACCTAATGCCCCAACCCAGGTGAGGGGCGCATTCTTTTTTTGATCTTCCATTGCGCGCGCCAGGTGACGCTGCGTGACGTGCGAAATTTCGTGCGCCATAACCGAGGCGAGCTGGCTTTCGTTATCGGCGTAGCGGAATAATGCAGAGTGCAGCACCACGTTGCCGCCAAAGAAGGCGAAAGCGTTGATTTCGTCATTGTTGATCAAATAGAAATGGAACGGTGTCTTGACTGAGTTTGCGTGGCTGACCAGCCGCATACCGAGTTTGTTGATGTACTGCACAAGTAAGGGGTCATTGATTAATGGGGCACTGCCTCGCAGCTGACGAACATAATAGTCGCCCATCTGCAATTCCTGGCCTATCGACAAGGTACTTCCTGCTGACGTTCCCATATCAGGCAGTTGATCGGTAACATCCGCAAAGGCGGGAGCTGCAGGGCCCGCGAGCAAAGCTGCCATCAGTGTTGCAACCAGCGATTTTTTCAACTGCTTGAACATACGTCCTGTCCTGTTTAATCAAAGTTAATCTTTGACATGTATTACATGGTTTTGTTCGCACACAAAGATGAACTGTAGCCCATGAGATAAGTGAAACCTATCTTATCTGCGACAATTTTAAACCGCCATGGAACAGAGTTAAAAAGCGAAGTCTTTATAGTGACATTTCGCTACAATCTCTCATCGCACAATGCAGTCAGGGAAGGGATGTATGCTTGAGATGTTGTTGCAGTGGTATCGACGACGGTTTAGTGACCCGGAGGCTATCGCGCTGTTGGTTATTCTGGTCGCAGGGTTTGTTATCCTGTTCTTCTTCCACGGACTGTTAGCGCCGCTGTTGGTGGCGATTGTGCTGGCATATTTGCTGGAGTGGCCCACCGCGCGCCTCCAGCGTATCGGTTGCTCGCGAACCTGGGCGGCCATCATTGTTCTGGTGCTATTCGTCGGTATTTTACTTTTGATGGTACTGGTCGTTGCTCCGGTCGCCTGGCAGCAGGGTATTTACCTGATTCGCGATATGCCTGGAATGCTCAACAAACTGTCTGATTTTGCAGCCACACTTCCGAAGCGTTACCCGGCGCTGGTGGATGCCGGCATCATTGATGCTATGGCCGAAAATATGCGTGGTCGCATGATGGGGATGGGTGACCAGGTCGTAAAATACTCGCTCGCTTCATTAGTCGGGCTGCTAACGCTCGCGATTTATCTGGTGCTCGTTCCGCTGATGGTGTTCTTCCTCGTGAAAGACAAAGAGCAAATGCTGAATGCTGTGCGCCGCGTTTTACCCCGAAATCGAGGGCTTGCGGGCCAGGTCTGGGTTGAGATGAACCAGCAAATTACCAATTATATCCGTGGCAAAGTCCTGGAAATGCTGGTTGTGGGCGTGGTGACTTATATCGGTTTTGTGGTGTTTGGCCTGAACTACTCGTTGCTGCTGGCGGTGCTTGTGGGGTTCTCGGTGCTGATCCCCTATATCGGCGCGTTTGTGGTTACCATTCCGGTGGTCTGTGTGGCGTTATTCCAGTTTGGTCTTGGCCCTGAATTCTGGACGCTGTTTGCAGTTTACTTAATCATTCAGGCGCTGGACGGTAACTTGCTGGTGCCGGTGCTCTTTTCTGAAGCGGTAAACCTGCACCCGTTAGTGATTATTCTCTCGGTAGTGATTTTTGGCGGCCTGTGGGGATTCTGGGGGGTATTCTTTGCCATACCGCTCGCCACGCTGATTAAAGCGGTGGTACATGCCTGGCCTGACGGGCTGATTACCGAAGAGCCGTAGGTCGGATAAGCGTAGCGCCATCCGACACAAAAAAGCCGACGTAAAGTCGGCTTTTTTACGTTCAGCGCAATTAAGCGTTTTCTTTCAGCCAGTTCACTACGATGTCGTGGTGGTTGCTGGTTTTGAAATCATCAAAGACTTTCTCAACTTTCCCTTCGCCATCCAGCAGGAAGCTAATGCGATGGATACCATCGTAAGTTTTCCCCATGAATGATTTCTCGCCCCAAACCCCAAATTGTTCACAAACTTGATGGTCTTCGTCAGAAAGTAGCGTGAAGTTAAGTAACTCTTTTTCGGCAAAACGTGACAGTTTTTCTGGTTTGTCAGTGCTGATACCCAGCACTTCTACACCGCTCTTTTTCAACTCGTCCATGTTGTCGCGCAAACCGCACGCTTGCACGGTACAGCCTGGCGTCATCGCTTTCGGGTAGAAGTAAACCAGAACGCGCTGTCCCTGGAAGTCGGTCAAATTTACTTGCTCGCCGTCTTGATCGGGCAAGCTAAATTTCGGTGCGCTATCACCGGCTTTCAGTGGGCTCATTACAACTCTCCGTCTTAATCATCTTGCTGTGGATAATTCACAACGTTAATACTGCCCTGTGCGTTGAGTTCTGTACAGAGGGCCTTGAACTCATCTTCAATCACGCTCGCATCCTGAGAGGCAGGGCTGTGCGCTGTGATCTGAATATATAGCTGCGCGGGGTTACCATCCTGAGCGGGTTGGGTCCGTGAACTCAGTTCGGCGATATTCATATGGTGAATATCAAACAGATTGGTGAAGCGCTCGATTAAATGGGGTGAATCGGTGACTTCCACCTGCACCCAGACTGTAGCGGGCATTGCCGGGCGTTCTTGCGCGGTGGTGCGCTTCATCACAATCAGCAAATCCAGCTCAGCACCTTTAAGCGGAAGCGTCGATTCAATCAGGGTTATCGCATTCCAGGTGCCTGAGAGCAGCATAATAAACGTGAACTCTTCACCGAGCATAGCGAGGCGGCTGTCTTCAATGTTACAGCCGCAACTGCTCACATGGCGGGTAATGGTATTAACAATACCAGGCCGGTCTGCCCCTAGGGCCGTGATGACCAAATAATGGTGTGGTGAGGGAGTCAAACGTATTCTTCCTGTGAATCGGTGAGTTAACATAAGGAAAGCATAAAAAAAACTTGCGTACAACCGTACGGCATCACTTGGTCACTTGCTTTTGATCATGCACCAAACGTACCATTGAGACACTTGTTAGCACAGAGGATGGCCAATGTTCACTGGAAGTATTGTCGCGCTTGTGACGCCGATGGATGAGAAAGGTAATGTCTGCCGGTCAAGCCTTAAAAAACTGATTGATTACCATGTTGCCAGCGGTACGTCGGCGATTGTCTCGGTAGGTACTACCGGAGAGTCTGCAACGTTGAGCCATGAAGAGCACGGTGATGTGGTACTGATGACTCTGGAACTGGCCGACGGTCGCATTCCGGTTATCGCAGGGACTGGCGCCAATGCCACTTCTGAAGCTATCTCCCTGACTAAGCGTTTCGAAAACAGCGGTATTGTCGGCTGTCTGACCGTTACGCCATACTACAACCGTCCTACCCAGGAAGGGCTGTATCAACACTTCAAAGCTATCGCCGGAAGCACAGACCTGCCACAGATGCTGTACAATGTGCCGTCTCGTACCGGTTGTGACATGCTGCCTGAAACCGTAGGCCGCCTGGCGCAAATCAAAAATATTATTGGTATCAAAGAAGCGACCGGGAACTTAACACGAGTAAACCAGATCAAAGAGCTGGTTGAAGATGACTTCATCCTGGTGAGCGGCGATGACGCCAGTGCGCTGGACTTCATGCAATTGGGGGGCCACGGTGTCATTTCTGTGACGGCAAACGTAGCCGCGCGTGAAATGGCAGAAGTGTGTAAACTGGCCGCCAACGGGCAATATGCACAAGCGCGCGATATCAACAAACGTTTGATGCCGCTGCATAATAAATTATTTGTAGAACCCAATCCTATCCCAGTTAAATGGGCTTGTCGGGAGTTGGGACTTGTGGCAACCGATACCTTGCGCCTGCCAATGACGCCGCTGACTGAAGCCAGTCGCCCGGTGATTATTAGCGCGCTCAAGCACGCCGGTTTGCTGTAAAGTTTAGGGAGATTTGATGGCTTACTCAGTACAGAAGTCGATGGTGGCGAAAGTTGCAGTGGTTTCGTTAGCCATGCTGTTAGCAGCATGTAGCACCGACCAGCGTTATAAGCGCCAGGTTAGCGGTGACGAATCCTATCTGGATGCAGCACCCCTCGCGGAAATCCACTCCCCGGCGGGGATGATCCTGCCGGTGCAGAATGGTGATTATAATATTCCGGTCACCAACGGCAGCGGCGTAGTAGGCAAAGAGTTGGATATTCGTCCGCCAGCTCAACCTCTGGCATTGGTCAGCGGCGCACGCACTCAGTTTACCGGGGATACCGCAACGCTGATGGTTGAAAGCGCACGCAACGCAGCATTGTGGCCGCAGGTTGTCAGTGCCGTTCAGTCGAAAAACTACGGCATTGATAAACGCGATGACGCAAGCCAAACCCTGACCACCGACTGGGTACAATGGAACCGTGCTGATGAAGATCAACAGTTCCGTGGGCGCTATCAAATCAGTGTGAAACCGCAGGGCTATCAACAAGCCGTGGTGGTTAAGCTGCTGAATCTGGAGCAGGCGGGTAAACCGGTTGCTGACGCAGCATCTATGCAGCGTTACAGCGCAGAAATGCTCAACAGCATCAGCGCAAGCCTGGATAAAACCCAGACCGACCAGCAGAACGCCAAAGACAACCGTACAGCGACGCAGCTTGATGTTCAAAGCGCCGCTGATGACACTGGCTTGCCGATGCTCGTTGTGCGCGGCCCGTTCAACGTAGTCTGGAGTCGCTTACCTGCAACGCTTGAAAAAGTGGGCATGAAAGTCACCGATTCCACGCGTTCTACAGGCAGCATGGCGGTAACCTACAAACCATTGTCTGACAGCAACTGGCAAGATTTGGGGGCGAAAGACCCAGGCCTTGTGAGCGGCGACTATAAGCTGCAAGTGGGCGACCTCGATAACCGCAGCAGCTTGCAGTTCATCGATCCGAAAGGTCACACGCTGACGCAGTCTCAGAACGATGCTCTGGTCGCCGTATTCCAGGCTGCATTCAGTAAGTAATTTTTAAGGCCAGATCTTTCTGGCCTTTTTTCTACCAGGCTACGCAAACGTGTGCGTAGCAAAAAATAGCGGAATTTTTAGTTAAATCACACCTGGAGTAAGAAAGATGCAAAAGCAAGCTGAGTTGTATCGTGGCAAAGCGAAGACCGTATACAGCACGGAAAATCCGGATCTGTTGGTGCTCGAGTTCCGCAATGATACGTCAGCAGGAGACGGCGCGCGCATTGAGCAGTTTGATCGCAAAGGGATGGTAAACAACAAGTTTAACCATTTCATTATGACCAAACTTGAAGAGGCGGGTATTCCCACTCAAATGGAAGCGCTGTTGTCCGATAACGAAGTGCTGGTTAAGAAGCTTGATATGGTGCCGGTTGAGTGTGTTATCCGCAACCGTGCGGCGGGTTCTTTGGTTAAACGCCTGGGCATTGAAGAAGGCATTGAACTTAATCCCCCGCTATTTGATCTGTTCTTAAAAAATGACGCGATGCATGACCCAATGGTCAACGAATCTTACTGTGAAACCTTTGGCTGGGTGAACAAAGAGAATCTGGCTCGCATGCGTGAATTGAGCTACAAAGCTAACGATGTTCTGAGCAAACTGTTTGATGACGCAGGTCTTATCCTGGTTGATTTCAAACTGGAGTTTGGTTTATTCAACGGCGAAGTTGTCCTCGGTGATGAGTTCTCTCCAGACGGTAGCCGCCTGTGGGATAAAGAAACGCTCGATAAAATGGACAAAGACCGTTTCCGCCAGAGCCTGGGTGGCCTGATTGAAGCGTATGAAGAAGTTGCGCACCGTCTTGGCGTTAAATTAGACTAATTCCTCATCCGTATTCCCCTAAAGCCGGATGTGTTTTCACATTCGGCTTTTTCACATCTTGTTTCTTATGGTAATTCTGAAGTTAACCACCTACGATCTACTGATTACAAGTTGTGTATAAAGGGGTCGGCTATGCGTTGGCAAGGTCGTCGTGAAAGCGACAATGTAGAAGACAGACGAAACAGCTCTTCCGGCCCAAGTTTCGGCGGGGGAGGTGGCGGGTTTCGCTTACCGGGTGGCAAAGGCGGCATCATCCTGTTAATTGTCGTCGTCGTAGCGGGCTATTACGGCGTTGACCTCACTTCCATGTTGTCAGGCGGGCAGCCTGTTCAACCGCAATCTTCCCAGCGCTCTGTCAGCCCGAATGATGACGAAGCGGCGAAATTCACGAAGGTTATTCTCGCGACAACGGAAGACACCTGGGGTGAAATTTTCCAGAAAATGGGCCGTACTTATCAGCAGCCAAAACTGGTGATGTATCGGGGCGTCACACGCACCGGCTGCGGCACCGGCCAGTCGATTATGGGCCCGTTTTACTGCCCGGCTGACAGCACCGTGTACATAGATCTCTCCTTCTACGATGAAATGAAAAGCAAACTGGGCGCAGACGGCGATTTTGCTCAGGGCTACGTCATCGCTCATGAAGTGGGGCATCATGTCCAGCGGCTTTTAGGCATCGAGCCAAAAGTTCGTCAACTCCAGCAGGGGGCAAGCGAAGCCGAAGGAAATCGCCTTTCCGTAAAAATGGAACTGCAGGCAGACTGCTTCGCGGGCGTGTGGGGTAACAGCATGCAAAAACAAGAAGTGTTGGATACCGGAGATTTACAGGAAGCCTTGAACGCCGCCGAAGCGATTGGTGATGATCGTCTTCAACAGAAGGGGCAAGGCCATATTGTGCCCGACAGCTTCACTCACGGCACCTCAGAGCAGCGTTATACCTGGTTTAAACGTGGGTTTGACAGTGGCGATCCGGCGCAATGCAACACCTTTGCTAACACCACCAAATAACTTGATGTAACAAGGATTTAAGCCATGGAACAGCTCAGGCAAGCCACCGCCAGCATGGCCAATGTGGGCATTCGCCGGATGATAGTCATGGCGGGCGAAAGGGCGTGGAGCAGTCAGCAAGTTCACGCTCTTACCCGTCAACTGCCGGGAGACTGGCTCTGGGTTGGGGCTGCGCCTGAATTACCTCTTCACTGCGCCACCTCTGCTATGCGCACTTTGCTGGGGCGTGAGTTTCTGCACGCGGTTTTTGATGCGCGAGACGGGCTTGATGCTGAGGCGCTGGCAGCCCTTGCGGGCACGTTAAAAGCCGGAAGCTGGCTGGTAGTTCTTGCTCCCTCGTGGGACGACTGGCTGATGCAGCCGGATTGCGACTCGAACCGCTGGAGCGAGCAATCTGAAGCTATCCCAACACCTCATTTCATCGCCCATTTGCAGCACTGCATCCGCGCCGATAGCGAATGTGTGCGATGGTTGCAGCATCAACCGTTATCCATTCCTGTGTTCACACCGCGCCCTTTATGGCATGCCGCGAGCGGTGCGCCGTTTGACGAACAAGCCGCCATTCTGGATGCGCTCTTAGAGATGCCTGCGGGAGTAGCCGTTGTTACCGCTCCACGAGGCCGTGGGAAATCTGCGTTGGCGGGCATGTTGTTGCGCCAGATTGCAGGCAAGGGATTGGTTACCGCGCCGGGAAAAGCCGCCACTGATGTGCTTGCCGGGCACGCTGGCGAGCACTTTAACTTTGTCGCACCGGATGCGCTGCTTGCTAATACCGACGCTTATCAGGCGGACTGGCTGATCGTTGACGAAGCCGCTGCTATTCCCGCGCCGCAGTTGCGCAGGCTTATTTCCCATTTCCCACGAGTGTTACTCACAACCACCGTTCAGGGCTACGAAGGCACCGGGCGCGGATTTGTTCTGAAGTTTTGTGCAAGCCTTGAAACCTTAACGCGCTACACACTCTCCACGCCGATTCGCTGGGCGGTGAACGATCCGCTGGAAAAGCTCATCGACGCCATTTTGCTGTTTGATGAACCGGATATTTCCACGGCGGCCTCAGGCACGGTTTCCCTGCAAACCATTGAACGTAGCAATGAATTGCAGCCCTCGGCTCAACTGCAACAGATGTATCGTCTCCTTTCGGGGGCACATTACCGTACGACTCCGCTGGACTGGCGGCGGATGCTTGATGCACCAGGCCAGCATTTTATCGCCGCTATCAGCAAGGAAGAGACTCTCGGTGCAACCTGGCTTGTGGAAGAGGGGGGCCTTGATGAAAATCTGAGCCAGGCAGTGTGGGCGGGGTTCAGGCGCCCTCGGGGGAATTTAGTTGCACAATCGCTGGCGGCACACGGCGGTAGCCCGCTAGCCGCAACGCTTAAAGGGTTGCGCGTCAGCCGAATTGCGGTGCATCCGTTACGTCAGCGTCAGCAAATTGGCCAGCAGATGATCGCTTATGTGAAAACGCAGGCGCAGTTCGCCGCCGATTATCTCTCGGTCAGCTTTGGTTTCACCGATGAACTCTGGCGCTTTTGGGAAAGTTGTGGCTTCGTACTGGTGCGTGTCGGCAGCCATCGTGAGGCCAGCAGCGGGTGTTATGCGGCGATGGCGTTACTCCCGCTAACTGAGCGTGGGAAGGCGCTAACCCGCCACGAACAACAGCGCTTAAAGCGGGATATTCACTGGTTACAGCCGTGGATTGACCATCCATTACCGGTTATTTCTTGCGAAGAGGCTACGCTAAACAGTGATGACTGGCTGGAACTCGCAGGTTTCGCCTTCGGGCATCGCCCGCTGGAGGCATGTTTAGGTTCGCTAAATCGTTTATTACTGGCCTGCGATCTGCCGCTCAATGCTTTGCGCGGGCGGGTACAACAACGCCTGAGCGTGGATGTGCTTTGCCAGCAATGGCGGATTTCCGGGCGCAAGGCTTTGTTGGCGGTGATGCGCCAGGAAGCCCAAAAGGCGCTGGAAAAATGCGATGAGCAACAAAGCATTGCCCTGAAAAACCGGCTTTTGCAATTGCAATTTTTCCACTAAGTCGTTCAATCAAATGCCATGGTCATCACGGATAGCCAGCGTATAGTCAACGCCATAAACGTGAGGAGAAAACCATGAAACATGATCATTTTGTTGTCCAAAGCCCTGCGGCACCTGCAAAACAACTGCTGCTTTTGTTTCATGGCGTTGGTGATAACCCCGTTGCAATGGGTGAAATCGGGAGCTGGTTTGCGCCGCATTTTCCTGATGCGCTGGTGGTCAGTATTGGCGGCCCCGCTCCAAGCGGCCCGTATCAGGGGCGCGAATGGTTTTCCGTGGCGGGTGTTAGCGAAGAAAATCGCCAGCAGCGAGTAGACGCCATTATGCCGACGTTTATTGAAGTGGTGCGCCACTGGCAAAAACAGAGCGGTATTACGGCGAATGCGACGGCGTTGATTGGTTTTTCGCAAGGGGCAATCATGGCGCTTGAGGGAGTAAAAGCCGAGCCAGGGCTCGCTTCGCGCGTCGTGGCGTTTAACGGACGTTATGCGCAGTTGCCAAAAACCGCTTCAACCTTAACCACCATCCATTTAATTCATGGCGATGACGATAAGGTTGTGGACGTTAAACACGCTTTTGATGCGTCGGAAGCATTAACGCAGGCGGGTGGCGATGTGACGCTGGATGTGATTGACGATTTAGGGCATGCGATTGATGACCGTAGTATTCAGATTGCCCTGGATCATCTGCGTTATACGGTGCCGAAGCACTATTTTGATGAGGCACTGAGCGGCAGTACGCCAAAAGACGACGATATTGTTGAATTTCTGTAGAGGGGAATCCCGTGCAGGGGTTGCCTCTTAGTCATAAATTTCAGTTGAGTGCAGATGATATTCACTCTGTCAGTTTCGGGAGTTTCCGTTCACCCGATGCCCAGTGTTCTATGCAGTAACCGAACTGGTGAACGTCGAAAGGGTGTTCGCCGCCACACCCTTTCGAATCCCGGCTCCCGGCAATAAATCGCCGCAAGCGGTAAACCTCCCTTTTTCCTGATTTTTAGGGCCGGTTGTGACTCGTTCCCGACGGATCACAACCTCTCGCCGTTCCCGACGGCTCGACCCTAAAAATCAGGAAAAAGGGAGGCGATTTAAGCCGGACCCAAAACCCTTGCTTCCACTCTGTATTATTACTTTTGCACGGCATTGCTTTATATTTTTCAGCAAAGCCAACGCTACAATATTCCTGAAACTTACAGCAACGCTCTTGTTCCCGGCTTAAATCGCCCCAGTTTTTCCCCAACAGTCAGGGTCACGTGGTCGGGAACCACGTGAGAGAGCGATCGTCAGGAACGAGTCGCGAACGACCCTGAATGTTGGGGAAAAACTGGGGTTTACCGCTTTAGCGGCGATTTACTTGCCGGGCGCCGGGGTCGCCAGGGGAATGGCGTAATTCCCATGGCACGTTCACCGTAAGCCGTTATTACATGGAAAAACCAAACGCTTGGGTGAACGGAAACCTCAGCAACTTATAGATCTCACCCTGAAAGATTGTCAGAGCGAGATCGATATAAGAGCCCTCTCCTGGAGAGATAGAGCCAGATCAACTATTTGCCCTCTCCCACTGAAGAGGGACGAGGGAAAACTAAGGCTTTTTCTTAGGAAAATCGTCTTCGTCATCCCACTTATGATTGAAGTCACGATGCGGGGGAAGATCCGGTTTATTTGCCATATACTTTTTCGGGTCAATACGCTTCAAATCCTTAATTACATTAAGGAAGATACCGAGCAGAAGCACCAGTACGATAACCCACCAGTAGTGCGATAGCCATTCCATGCCAATACCTCTCTTTCGCCTTGCGACAACGCCAATTTACCTGGCGATGATTGAATGAAGCCCATCAAGCGACGAGCTGTTCCATAATACGTTGATACATCCGGGCAAGAAGTTGCAGGTCAGCGGCATTAACACATTCATTTATTTTGTGAATGGTTGCGTTCACCGGCCCCAGTTCCACCACTTGAGCACCCATGCGGGCAATAAAACGCCCGTCGGATGTGCCGCCGGTGGTTAACAGCTGCGGTCTAATTTCATTATAGTGCTCAACGGCATTTACCACCGCATCAACCAGTTTCCCGCGTGATGTCAGGAACGGTTGGCCTGAAAGCCACCAGTCGAGGGTATAACGCAATTGGTATTTATCGAGCAGGGCAATCACGCGCTGTTTGATGTCTTCGTCAGTCACTTCGGTGCTAAAGCGGAAGTTGAACTGCACAAACAGATCGCCTGGAATGACGTTGTTGCTGCCGGTGCCAGCCTGAACGTTGGCAATTTGCATGCTGGTCGCCGGGAAAAATTCATTGCCCTTATCCCACTCAATAGTGACCAGCTCATTCAGCATAGGCGCTGCGCGATGAACCGGATTATCAGCCAGATGCGGATAAGCAACGTGACCCTGCACGCCATGCACCGTGAGATTACAGGTCAGTGAACCACGACGGCCATTTTTCACAACGTCGCCCACGACTTCGGTGCTTGAAGGTTCGCCGACCAGGCAGTAGTCGAGTCTTTCACGACGTGCCATTAGTGCTTCTACCACTTTCACCGTGCCATTTTTAGCACTGGCTTCTTCGTCAGACGTAATAAGAAACGCCAGGCGGCCTTTATGATTTGGGTTCTGCGCGACAAAACGTTCGGCGGCAACTACCATCGCTGCCAGGGAGCCTTTCATGTCTGCGGCACCGCGGCCAAACAGCATGCCATCGCGGATGGTTGGCTCAAAGGGTGGATTAATCCAGCGATCGGCATCGCCAGAAGGCACGACGTCGGTATGCCCGGCAAACGCTAACGTTTCACCTTTCCCACGCCATGCCCAGAAGTTTTGGGTGTCGCCAAAATCCATATGTTCAATGGTAAAACCGATGGCTCGCAGCCGCTCAATCATCAGCGCCTGGCAGCCAGCGTCATCAGGGCTCAGGGAAGGGCGGCGAATAAGCTGTTGCGTCAGCTCAATAACTGGGCAAGACATAGGACTATACCTCGTTGATAAACTGCTGATAGTTCGATTCATTGAAACCCAGCAGCATAGGCTGCCCTGGCGCGTAGAGCAATGGGCGTTTGATGATTGCTGGCATGGAAAGCATCAGCTCTGCCGCCGTGCGGGCGTCAATAATGCTGGCTCGGTGTGCTTCATCGAGTTTGCGCCAGGTGGTTCCGCGAGTATTAAGCAGCGCCTCCCAACCTAGTTCCGTGATGAAACTATTCAATAGTTCAGCATTTAAACCGTCGACGCGATAGTCATGAAACTTGTATTCCACGCCCTGAGTCTCCAGCCAACGGCGTGCTTTCTTGATTGTGTCGCAGTTTTTAATACCGTAGAGAATTATCACGGGCAATTCCTTATTTTTGGCAATGATTATTTATGCAGGTAATGAGAATAATTAAAATGATAAAAAAGTCGCAAGGAAGAATATATCTCAATTGCTAATCTAAAAGTTAGGTAATAGCATTTCTTTTCCAGGGTTGATTGATTTTTCACCGCAATAAAAAATATTACCGATCTGCGGATAGTGGCGACAAGTCAGATTTTACGTGGCTTGTAGGCTAAAATCCGAAAGTGAGCGATTCATTTTATTTCTGGTGCATCGTCACATTTTAAATTACCTGCTGAGCTGATAATTAACGCAATACGCAGTCGACTCTCAATATTTGTTGATAGCCAGTGAAAGGGCAAAGTAACGTCACTTCACTCCAGGGAAGGGATTACGTATAATTAGAGCAATTATAAGAGAGGCGGTTATGATCGAACACGAAGTAGGGAACTGGAAAGATTTCATCGAAGATATGCTTCGTAAATGAAACAAACAGCAAGAACATGATGTTCTTATTCTCAATATCCTTTGAGCCATAAAAAAAGCGACCCGGTCAGGTCGCTTTTTTGTTGCCTGCTTTTCAGAATACTCAGTTTTCTGAATGTTCCTTGAGCGGGAATCGCCTGCGGACCAGCACAAAGAAGAGTGGCACGAAGAATATCGCCAGTACCGTGGCTGAAATCATCCCGCCCATCACGCCAGTACCTACCGCGTGCTGGCTGCCAGAACCTGCACCGCTGCTGGTGGCCATCGGCAGCACGCCGAAGATAAACGCCAGAGACGTCATTAATATCGGGCGTAAGCGCTGGCGGCAGGCATCAAGCGTTGCGGCGACCAGTTCACGGCCTTGGGCATTCATATCGTTGGCAAATTCGACGATAAGAATGGCATTTTTAGCCGATAGCCCAATAACGGTGAGCAGCCCCACCTGGAAATAAACATCATTTTCAAGGCCGCGCATCCAGGTGGCAAGCAGCGCACCAATCACGCCGAGTGGCACCACCAGCATTACCGAGAAGGGCACCGACCAGCTTTCATAAAGGGCGGCAAGGCACAGGAACACGACGAGTAGTGAAATGGCGTACAGCGCCGGGGCCTGGGCGCCAGAAAGTCGTTCCTGGTAAGACATGCCCGTCCATTCCAGACCAAAACCGCTCGGTAATTTTTGTACCAGATTTTCCATAATCTCCATGGCCGTCCCGGTACTCACGCCGGGAGCGGCTTCACCGACGATTTCCAGCGAGGAATAACCATTATACCGTTCAAGGCGAGGGGAGCCGGTTTCCCAGTGTGAGCTGGCAAACGCGGAGAAGGGCACCATTCCACCGTCTTTGTTGCGCACATACCACTGGTTAATATCTTCCGGAAGCATGCGGTACTTAGCGGCGGCCTGCACGTACACCTTTTTTACACGCCCTCTGTCCATAAAATCATTCACGTAGCTGGAGCCCCATGCGGTTTGCAGGGTGTTATTAATGTCATCAATGGAAACCCCCAGCGCCTGCGCTTTACGCTGATCGATATCAATCTGCATTTGCGGGCTGTCGTCCAGGCCGTTATGGCGAACGCGGGTGAGTAACGTTTCATTGCCTGCCATTTCCAGGAGTTGGTCACGCGCCTGCATCAGCGCATCGTGCCCAGCCCCGGCGTGGTCCTGCAATTCCATATCGAAACCGGCTGCGTTCCCTAAGCCGCTAATCGCGGGTGGGCTGCTGGCAATAACGCGGGCTTCTTTGATGCCGCGGAAGGCTTTGGTCGCTCGTTCGATAATGGCGAACGAACTGGCGGTGTCGGGATCGCGCACGTCCCAATCTTTTAAG
Organism: Buttiauxella gaviniae; assembly: GCF_040786275.1. NCBI lineage: Bacteria > Pseudomonadati > Pseudomonadota > Gammaproteobacteria > Enterobacterales > Enterobacteriaceae > Buttiauxella > Buttiauxella gaviniae. The sequence continues at coordinate 673,923 of NZ_JBFMVT010000002.1, read as the reverse complement.
CGAACAAACATACGCGCCACGTTTTGCCCGTTTCCGCCAGGTCCGGAGCCGATAGTGGAGAATACCGACAGCACGTTATCTTTCTCTTTGGTCAGATAATATTGCTCGAGCTTCTCAACCACTTTGGTGGTTTGCTGCTGCGTTGCACCGCTCGGGAGCTGAATGGATGTGGTAAATACGCCCTGATCTTCAAGCGGCAGGAAAGAGGTCGGTAGCCGCAGGAACAGGAACACCATGCCGCCAATCAGCAGCACGTAAATAAGCATCCAACGTAGACTGTGGGTCAGTATTTTTCCCACGCGCGTTTCATAGCGGTTCGCATTGCGGTTAAACATGCGGTTGAACCAGCCGAAGAAGCCTTTCTGACCGTGATGTTCCCCTTTATGCAGCGGTTTGAGAATCGTGGCGCACAAAGCAGGTGTGAGGATCATCGCCACCAGCACCGACAGCACCATCGCGGAAACGATAGTTATCGAAAACTGGCGATAAATCGCCCCTGTCGTGCCGCCGAAAAAGGCCATCGGAACGAATACCGCTGACAACACCATCGCGATGCCGACCAGCGCGCCTTGAATCTGGCCCATTGATTTACGCGTGGCTTCTTTGGGCGATAATCCTTCCTCGCTCATGATGCGCTCGACGTTTTCCACCACCACAATGGCATCGTCCACCAGCAAACCGATGGCCAGCACCATAGCAAACATCGTCAGGGTATTAATGCTGTAGCCGAAGGCGTAAAGCACTGAGAAGGTTCCCAGAAGCACCACCGGTACCGCGATAGTGGGAATCAGCGTTGCACGGAAGTTTTGTAAAAACAGATACATGACGAGGAAAACCAGCGCGATAGCTTCCAGCAGGGTTTTTACTACATCAATAATCGAAGCTTTAACAAACGGCGTGGTTTCGTAGGCAATTTTCGCTTCCAGGCCGTGAGGAAAATATTGTGACAGTTCTTCAATTTTGGCGCGGGCGAGTTTATCGGTCTCCATTTCATTCGCGCCGGACGCGAGTTTAATTCCCAGGCCGGACGCAGGCTGCCCGTTATAACGACTCAGGAAATCATACTTTTCTGCCCCCAGTTCGACCTCTGCCACATCACCGAGCGTGACGACTGAACCGTCCTGATTTACGCGCAGCGTAATATCTTTAAATTGCTGCGGCGTTTGCAGCAATGATTGAGAGTTAATCGTGGCATTGAGCGCTTGCCTGTCGACGGAAGGTGTGCCCCCTAACTGGCCGACGGCGATTTGCGCATTCTGCGATTCAATCGCATCAACCACATCTTGCGTCGTCATCTGGAAACTGGTGAGTTTGGTCGGGTCGAGCCAGATACGCATCGAATATTGCGAACCGTAGGCATCAACGTCGCCCACGCCGTTAATACGGCTGATGGGGTCCTGAATATTACTGGCAACGTAGTCGGCAATATCTTGCTTATCCATACTGCCGTCGGTCGAAACGAAGGCAATCATCAGGATGTTGGTATCGCCCGTTTTCCTGACCGTTACGCCCTGCGTTTGCACCGCCTGCGGTAATTTACGCATCGCTGACTGCAACTGGTTTTGCACCTGTTGCACCGCTTCATCTGGATCGGTTCCGGCTTTAAAACTCAGCGTAATACTCGCCTGGCCGGTGCTGCTACTTTGGGAGGACATGTACATCATGTTGTCCAGCCCGGTCATATTCTGCTCGATAACCTGCGTAACGGTGTTTTCCAGCGTCTGTGCCGATGCGCCAGGATAGTTGGCGGTGATACGCACGTTGGGCGGTGCGAGGTCAGGATATTGCTCAATAGGGAGCGAGAAAATCGCAAGTAACCCGGTCAGGCACAAAATAATGGCCAACACCCAGGCAAAAATGGGGCGATTAATAAAGAAATTCGCCATTCAGTCAGGACCTCGTTAGTACTTCAGATTGTGATTATAAGTATCAGTCGTCACTGTAGCCTTAACCGCAAGTCCAAACGTGGAGAAAATGAGGAGATAATGTAAATTATTTTAGCGCTCTGTAGCGGCGCGGGCGCAATCTCAAACGCTGTTAAAACCCACGGCTTTCAAGGAATAGCACCGTTGCCGCGACCCGCGAGCGTACCTGGAGTTTGCGTAATAAATTACGAATATGGACCTTCACTGTCTCTTCCGAAATGTGCAAACCAGAGGCAATTTGTTTATTGGATAAACCCCGCGCCACTTCCTGTAAAACATCCAGCTCACGCTCGGTCAACACGGCGAAAGGGTCGTCACTGCGTTTGTCAGTGCTGCGCGTGCGCAGATACTCTGCAACTTGTTCGCTGTACGCTTCACCTTCGCTCGCGCCACGGCGAATATCTTCGAGCAGCACATCCGGGTCGCTGTCTTTGAGCAAATAGCCATCGGCCCCGGCGTCAATCAGCGTGAAAACATCGCTGCGTGAATCTGAAACGGTTAGCACCACAATACGCGCATTCACTCCGTCACGGCGCAACGCGTTCAGGGTATCCAACCCGCTCAGCCCTTTCATATTCAAATCAAGCAAAATGAGGTCGGGCGCAAGGCGATTTGCCAGGCTGATGGCTTCGGTCCCGCTGCTCGCTTCCCCAACGACACAAAAGGTGTCATCTATTTCCAGCAACTGGCGAATGCCGCGACGCATCAACGGATGATCATCAACAATCAACACTTGGCAGACAGTTTTCTCACTCATAAGGCCCCCTTTTTCAGCTTATTATCGTTATAGATTGACGGGTGTTTCATGCGTCGCCGGTTCTGACGGCGGCGAACGAAAATTCATCGTAATCAACGTCCCGCCCTGCGAAGGCCGAGAAATAGTCAACTCGCCACCTAAGCGGGCAGCGCGTTCATGCATAATATTAAGTCCGTAATGGCCTTCCGGTTCGGTCAGGCTTGCAATTCCGTTGCCGTCATCAAGAATATTCACCGTGTGAATACCGGAAGGTGATGTCAGACAATTTACCGATATTGTACGTGCTTGGGCATGTTTTATCGCATTCAACACGCCTTCGCGGATAATTTGCAATAAATGCACCTGCTGCGAGGCATCCAGCGCCTGAGTCGGGATATGGCAATCAAGGGAAATGGTGGCATCAGTCTGATTACGCAGCGGAGCGATCATCTCCTGCAACGCCGACGGTAAGTCGGCCTGCTGAAGCGTCAGGCGGAAGGTCGTTAATAGCTCCCGTAACTGGCGATAAGCATCATTCAGCGCCTGGGAAAAATCATCGATAATGCGCTGCGCGGGCTGATTTTCTGCCGGGACAGCACGTTTTAATAGTGCCAGTTGAATACGTAAATAAGAGAGCACCTGCGCCAGAGAATCGTGTAATTCGCGGGCGATAGTCGCTCGCTCTTCCATCAACAATAACTGCTGATAATGTTTTTGTGCCTGGTTGAAATACAGGCCACGACCCAGCATATTCGCCAGGCTTTGCATCAGTGGGAGCGGTGGAACGCCAGCGGGCGCCTGCCAGCGGAGTAAACCTAACGCTTTATCCTCAAGAACAATCGGCAATGTTTGCCATTCGACATTCTCGCGTTGAATACCATCCTGAACTTTCCAGTTATCACTGGTTTTCATTTCAAGATAATTGACCGGTGTTTTATGGCGCACCTGCTGCAAAACGCGGGTAAAACAGTGCTGATCGATAGTGCTGACCGTCAGCGCTTGCGAGCAGGCATAAAGCACCTCCAGCGTGCGGTTCGCCTCCTGCAAATTCAGGGTTTTTTCCTGCACGCTCTCTTCAAGTGAGCGATAGAGCTTATGCAATTCACCCGACATGCGCGTAAAAGTCTGCGCCAGCAAACCCAGTTCATTTGGTAACTGGGTATTTAATGGCGGGTATTCAAACTCGCCACGCTGAATGGATGCGCTGGCTTCCATCAGCTTATTTAGCGGGGCGACCACCTGATGGCGAAAGCGGCGTAACGTGAAAAAGACCAGCGTGAAAATGGCAATAAACCCGACGACCGACGCGAGAACGACCTGCATCATTTTGCGTTCGGCGTAATGCTGAAGAGCCAACACAAACAAGTCTATTTGGGCGACATAGCCGGTGATATTGGCCTGATACCATGATAAATCGCCTTTGCGAACATGATTTTCCATCTCCGCCCAGGCATGATTTATTGCCGCAAAACGGTTCCGGACTTCGGCTGGAACCCAGAATTTCTCGATTTTAAGCAGCGCAGGCGAGCGCAGCGATTGGTTGTATTGTTCAAGATATTTATCTATGTGCGCACCGTCGCCCTGCAAATCGTAGCCCAGGCGATAACTCTGCATACGCAATGAACCGGCAACGTTGACCGCTTCGGCATCACGTAAACTACTGGCGAGTGTGAGCATCGCAATGCCAGTGGAAAGCAGCGACAGTAGAACGATGTAAAAAAATGCGCGAGCAAGGCTTGTGGACACCGAACGTTTTACTACCACTTTGGAACTACCTCTAAAAATTCATGCCGCAAAACGATGTTTCATTAGACACGAAAAAAAATTGATCCGTACCAGGTTATTAGCAGATTTCGCCATAAACTGGGCAAATGACCATTGCCAGCAAAACCCTCGCCGGGTAATAACATCACCCCATAAAAAATAAGCCTCCTGTTTGTGAAAACGGGTAAAGGGTAATGATGAATCGTTTTGTTCTTGCCAATGCTCAGCTCTGTATCGGATGCCATGCCTGTGAAGTCGCCTGCGTTATGGCTCACAACGGTGAGCAGCATGTCCTCACACCAGAAAAATTTCAGCCACGAATTACGGTGATTAAGCACGATGGGCGGCGTAATGCGGTGACCTGCCGCCATTGCGAAGATGCCCCGTGTGCCAGCAGTTGCCCAAATGATGCGATCTCGCGCTTAAACGACAGCGTACAAGTGAATCAGCAGAAATGTATCGGCTGTAAATCCTGCGTTGTGGCGTGTCCTTTTGGGGCGATGCAAATCGTCACCACGCCGATGAATGATGGGCGATCCGTGAAGGCGAATGCCCATAAATGCGATTTATGCCTTACACGTGAAAATGGCCCGGCCTGTGTAGAAAATTGCCCGGGCAAAGCCCTGAAACTTATTAGTAGTGAAACACTGGCCACTCTTGCTAAAAACCGGCGTTTACGTGCGGCGATGCAGGAATCTCAGCCGTGGCACTGCACTGCACAACAAGCGACACACCAGCCGTCACCGGGTGCGGATTTAAGTAAAGTGAATAAAATGCGCGCAACGCCTGCGCGTCAGGACCCGAACAAAATTGACCTGGCATTACGTAAATCAGGCTTTGCAGAAATTTATTGCACCTTTGATAAATCTCAGGCGGAAAACCAGGCCGACCGCTGCCTGAAATGTGGCAATAACAGCATTTGTGAATGGACTTGCCCGCTGCACAACCATATTCCACAGTGGATTGAGCTGGTTAAAGCGGGGCGTATTCTGGAGGCTGTAGAACTTTCGCACCGCACGAACTGCCTGCCGGAAGTGACGGGCCGCGTCTGCCCTCAGGACCGTTTATGCGAAAGCGCCTGCACCCTGAAAGACGAATATGGCGCTGTCACTATCGGCAACATTGAACGCTATATTTCCGATAATGCGTTTGCCAGCGGCTGGACTCCCGATCTCTCTTATGTCAAACCCACTCAACGCCGCGTGGCGGTGATTGGTGCAGGGCCTGCCGGGCTTGCCTGTGCGGATATTCTGGCGCGTAACGGCGTTCAGGCCATCGTATTTGACCGCCATCCGGAGATCGGCGGGCTGCTCACATTTGGTATTCCGGCGTTCAAACTGGATAAATCCCTGTTAAGTCGCCGACGCGAAATCTTCAGTGCCATGGGGATTGAATTTAAGCTCAATACTGAAGTGGGGCGCGATATCTCTCTGCAAAATATTCTTGATGAATTTGACGCGGTATTTGTCGGTGTAGGGACGTACCGCTCAATGAAAGCGGGTCTGCCGAATGAAGACGCGCCGGGCGTTTACGATGCGCTACCGTTCCTTATCGCCAATACGAAACAGGTGATGGGGCTGCCGGAATTAGCTGATGAACCCTATATCAACATGGCGGGCAAAAAAGTGGTGGTGCTGGGCGGGGGCGATACGGCGATGGACTGTGTGCGTACCTCAATTCGCCACGGCGCGGGGTCGGTCACATGCGCGTACCGTCGCGATGAAGCCAACATGCCCGGCTCTAAAAAAGAGGTCAAAAACGCTCGCGAAGAAGGGGCGATGTTTGAATTCAACGTCCAGCCGCTAAATATCGAGCTCGATGAAAGCGGGCAGGTGATGGGCATTCGCATGCTGCGCACTCAAATGGGCGAACCTGACGGGCAGGGTCGCCGCCGTCCGGAACCGATTGAAGGCTCTGAATTTGTCATGCCAGCCGATGCGGTGATTATGGCGTTTGGCTTCCATCCACACGGTATGCCGTGGCTGGAAGAACATAACGTGAGGCTTGATAGCTGGGGGCGAATCATTGCAAGCGTGGAAGATAAACTACGCTACCAGACCAGTAATCCGAAGATTTTTGCCGGCGGTGATGCCGTGCGCGGTGCCGACCTGGTTGTGACCGCAATGGCCGAAGGCCGTCATGCTGCCGCAGGGATTATGGAGTATCTGAACGTTGCGCCTCAACGCGTGAATTAATCGACAATTTCACCCCGGTTCCATGCCGGGGTGAGTGTTTGTTTTACAAACCGAATTCCTTTTTGATCTTACCCCTGCATTTACCCCTAAAGGGTGATGCCTCTACTCCTCTTTGTCACATACCGTAACACTCAATAAAAAGACCCGTAAAAACTACGGAAATAACACAGATGTGTTTGCCAGTTTCAGCGCTGCGAAATCTGGCATTTGTGATGCAAGGATGTGCCTTATGGCTGATTTTTCCCGACGTGGATTATTAACCGGGAGCTTTCAACGCTCCGCGACGGTGTTCCGCCCGCCCTGGAGCGGAGACGAACACCATTTTCTGCTTGATTGCACCCGCTGCAATGTCTGCCTATCCGCCTGTGAAACCCGTGTCCTAAAACGTGGCCAGGGGGGTTACCCCGAAGTCAATTTTAGCCATGGCGAATGCACTTTTTGCTACGCCTGCGCGCAAGCCTGCCCGGAACAACTCTTTTTAACGCGTGAGCTTTCTCCCTGGGAGCATACGCTGTCCATTGGTGATAACTGCCTGGCAAAAAATAACGTGGAATGCCGTAGCTGCCAGGACACCTGTGAAACGCAGGCCATTGCCTTTCGTCCTTCGATTTCAGGTATTGCACAACCTTCTTTGAACCATACCGATTGCACCGCCTGTGGCGCGTGTATCGCCGGCTGCCCGGTTTCAGCCATCACCATGAGGCACGCAAATGCAAGCTAACTGGCACGTCTGTGGCCTGGTGGTTCAAGCGCAACCACACAATATTCTCGACATCAGCAACGCACTGAACGCGCTCTCCGGCTGCGAAGTGGCCGTGAGCGATGCCGAACACGGCAAATTGGTCGTGGTAATGGAAGCGGCGCGCAGTGACGTGCTGCTGAATCAAATTGAGTCGGCACGCAATATTGCGGGTGTGCTGGCGGTGTCGCTGGTTTATCACCAGCAGGATGAGCAAGGTGAGGAAACACCATGAAACTCAGTCGTCGTAGCTTTATGAAAGCGAACGCTATTGCAGCCGCGGCGGCCGCCGCTGGTCTTAGCGTCCCGAGCGTGGCCCGTGCGGTCGTCGGGAAACAGGATGCCATCAAATGGGATAAAGCCCCGTGCCGTTTTTGTGGTACCGGTTGTGGCGTATTAGTCGGCACTCAGGATGGACGTGTTGTCGCAAGCCAGGGCGACCCGGATGCGCCGGTTAACCGTGGCCTGAACTGTATCAAAGGCTATTTCCTGCCAAAAATCATGTATGGAAAAGACCGGCTGACCCAGCCGCTGCTGCGGATGAAAGACGGCCAGTACGATAAAGAAGGCGAGTTCGCTCCCATCACCTGGGAGCAGGCCTTCGACATCATGGAACAGAAATTCAAAATCAGCCTGAAAGAGAAAGGGCCGGAAGCGGTCGGTATGTTTGGCTCCGGCCAATGGACGGTCTGGGAAGGTTACGCCGCGTCCAAATTATTTAAAGCGGGCTTCCGCTCCAACAACCTCGATCCGAATGCACGCCACTGCATGGCCTCTGCCGTAGTGGGCTTTATGCGCACCTTCGGTATGGATGAACCGATGGGCTGCTACGACGATATCGAGCAGGCCGACGCCTTCGTGCTCTGGGGCTCGAACATGGCGGAGATGCACCCGGTTTTATGGTCGCGCATCACCAACCGCCGCCTGTCGAATGAAAACGTAAATGTCGCGGTGCTCTCAACCTTCCAACATCGGAGCTTTGAGCTGGCCGATAACGGTATGGTGTTCACTCCGCAAACCGATCTGGCGATTCTTAACTACATCGCCAATTACATTATTCAGAATAACGCCATCAACGAGTCGTTCTTTAAGCAGCATGTGAATCTGCGTAAAGGCGTGACGGATATCGGCTATGGTTTGCGCCCAACGCATCCGCTGGAAAAGGCCGCCAAAAACCCAGGGTCTGATGCTTCGGAACCGATGAGCTTTGAAGATTACAAAGCGTTTGTGGCGGAGTACACGCTGGAAAAAACGGCGCAAATGAGCGGCGTGCCACAAGACCAACTTGAAGCGCTGGCGAAGTTGTACGCAGACCCCGGCAAGAAAGTGATCTCCTACTGGACGATGGGCTTTAACCAGCATTCCCGTGGTGTCTGGGCGAATAACCTCGTCTACAACATCCATTTGCTTACCGGCAAAATTTCTCAGCCTGGCTGCGGGCCGTTCTCTTTGACCGGCCAGCCATCAGCTTGTGGCACGGCGCGTGAAGTCGGTACTTTCTCCCATCGCCTGCCCGCAGACATGGTGGTGACCAACGAGAAACACCGTCAAATCGCCGAAAACATGTGGCAACTGCCTTCGGGCACGATCCCTGCGAAAGTGGGCCTGCATGCCGTGGCGCAAGACCGCGCGCTAAAAGATGGCAAGCTCAATGTTTACTGGGTGATGTGTAACAACAACATGCAGGCGGGGCCGAATATTACCGAAGAGCGTATGCCGGGCTGGCGCGATCCGCGCAACTTCGTGATTGTCTCCGATCCTTATCCGACGATCAGCGCATTAAGCGCGGATCTGATCCTTCCGACGGCGATGTGGGTGGAAAAAGAGGGGGCTTACGGCAATGCCGAACGCCGCACTCAGTTCTGGCGTCAGCAAGTTAAAGCGCCGGGCGAGGCAAAATCCGATCTCTGGCAGTTAGTGCAATTTGCCAAACGCTTCAAAGTGGAAGACGTCTGGCCTGCTGAGTTAGTGGATCAGAAAACGGGATATCGCGGCAAAACGCTGTTCGACGTGCTGTTTGCGAACGCTAACGTCAGCAAATTCCCTGTGACTGAACTGGCTGAAGATCAGCTTAATGACGAATCCCGCGAGCTGGGTTTCTACCTGCAAAAAGGGTTGTTCGAAGAGTACGCCGCGTTCGGGCGTGGCCACGGGCACGATCTTGCCCCGTTCGATGACTACCACAAAGCGCGCGGTTTGCGCTGGCCGGTGGTTGACGGCAAAGAGACGCTCTGGCGCTACAGCGAAGGCCACGATCCGTATGTGAAAGCGGGTGAGGGCTTCAAGTTTTACGGCAAACCAGACGGCAAAGCGGTGATTTTCGCGCTCCCCTATGAGCCTGCGGCTGAATCTCCTGACCAGGAATATGACCTGTGGCTCTCCACCGGACGTGTGCTGGAACACTGGCATACCGGCAGTATGACTCGTCGCGTCCCGGAGCTGCATCGCGCCTTCCCGGAAGCAGTTTTATTCATCCATCCTCTGGATGCTAAAGCACGCGATCTACGCCGGGGCGACAAAGTGAAAGTGATGTCGCGTCGCGGAGAGGTGATGTCGATTGTCGAAACTCGTGGCCGCAACAAGCCGCCGCAGGGTCTGGTCTACATGCCGTTCTTCGATGCTGCGCAACTGGTGAATAACCTGACGCTGGATGCGACCGATCCGCTTTCTAAAGAGACGGATTATAAGAAATGTGCCGTAAAACTGGCGAAGGTGTAAGGGGATAACATCATGAAAAAGACCAGGACATTATTTCAATGGGTTGCGGCGTTTGCTGTGCTGGTGAGTGGCGCACTGTGGGCGGCAAACGGCGTCGATCTGACCCAGTCTCCAGAGGTTTCTGGCACGCCGGAAGGGGCGATACATATGCCTAAGCAGCAGGGGCGTATGGCGCTCAATTACGTCAACCAGCCGCCAATGATTCCGCACAGCGTGGACGGCTACCAGGTATCTAAAAACACCAACCGTTGCCTGCAATGCCACGGCGTTGAGCATTACCGCACGACAGGCGCGCCACGCGTCAGCCCGACGCATTTTATGGATAGCGAGGGTAAGGTGCTTTCTAACGTCGCACCGCGCCGCTATTTCTGCCTGCAATGCCACGTTCCACAAACCGATGCGGCGCCGATTGTCGAAAACACCTTCACGCCGTCTAAAGGCTTTGGAAACTAGAGGCCATTATGGATAAATCAACCCGTAAACCCGGCATCATCCGACGCATATGGCAGTGGTGGCGTCGTCCGAGCCGCCTTGCGCTGGGCACGTTACTGCTGATTGGTTTCGCTGGTGGGATTATTTTCTGGGGCGGTTTTAACACCGGCATGGAGATGACAAACCGCGAAGAGTTTTGTATCGGCTGCCATGAAATGCGCGCTAACGTCTACGAAGAGTATATGCAGACCGTGCATTACAATAACCGCAGCGGCGTGCGGGCCACCTGCCCGGACTGCCACGTTCCGCATGAGTGGGGCCCGAAAATCTTACGTAAAATTCAGGCCAGCAAAGAGTTGTATGCCAAAGCGTTTGGCTTAATCGATACGCCGCAGAAGTTTGATGATCATCGCCTGGCGATGGCGCAAAACGAGTGGCGAAGGATGAAAAACAACAATTCGCAAGAGTGCCGCAACTGTCATAACTTTGATTACATGGATTTCACCGCCCAGAAAACGGTCGCGGCAAAAATGCATGATAAAGCGGTGAAAGATGGCCAAACCTGTGTGGATTGCCACAAAGGGATTGCGCATAAGCTGCCAGATATGAGCGAAGTTAAGAACGGTTTTTAATTTCGTAGGTCGGATTAGCGTTAGCGACATCCGACACAGCGGGCGTAGGGTGGATGTCGCTAACAATAATCCACCCTACGCCCGCATCTTGAATTATTCAGGATAATCCCCGTTGCAGATATACTGCTTACCAGCCTATGATTATCGACTCCCCTAACGCCTTGTGGAGACGGTATGTCGATCAAAATCGAAGTCATCAAAGATAAAATCCTCTCAGATAATTACTTCATCCTGCGCAATATCACCTACGATCTATACCGTAACGAAGCCGAAGCTATCCGCCACAAACGAGAAGTCTATGACCGTGGTAATGGCGCAACGATGCTGCTGTACAACCGAGACAAAAAAACCGTAGTGCTGACGCGCCAGTTCCGTGTGGCAACGTGGGTTAACGGTAATCCCGATGGCATGTTGATTGAAACCTGCGCGGGTTTGTTAGACGCCGACGAACCGGAAGTGTGTGCCCGTAAAGAGGCCATGGAAGAAACCGGTTATCAGGTTGGGGAAGTCGAAAAATTATTCGAACTGTATATGTCGCCCGGCGGTGTAACGGAGCTTATCTATTTCTACATGGCTGAATACAACGATACGCACCGCGAAAATGCCGGGGGCGGCATTGAGGATGAAGATATTGATGTGCTGGAACTTCCCTTTAAGCAAGCCCTGGAAATGGTTGCGTCCGGTGAAATTCGTGATGGAAAGACGGTCATTCTGTTACAACAACTGCAGTTACGCGGGATTATGGATTAAACGAATTTAGATTCAGTTGGTTCTATTTTGCTATACCCAAAATACTTCAAGTTGTGGCTAACAACGCCACAGCGTGAAGTATGAAGGGTATCCGATAAATCCGATTGAGCGCAAACCTCAACCAGACGAAGATATCGCCACTTTTCGACCGTCTTTTATCTTCGTCATCTCCAGGATGTGTGCCGCCAATGTGTCTCCGGATTAAATCGCTGTTTATTTTTTTATTCTTTATAGCGAGCTCCGTTTTCGCGGCACCTGCGCAGAAATCTTTCTCCGACTGGCAAGTCACCTGTAATAACCAAAATTTTTGTACCGCACGTAACACCGGGTCGCATCAGGGCCTGGTGATGACGCTTACTCGTAGCGCCGGGGCGCATACGGATGCGACGCTGCGAATCGATTTAGGCAATATGACCGCCGCAGAAAATAAAGCGCCAGCGATTGCTCAGCACCTGGTGGTCGACGGCCAACCGCTGGTGCTGGAGAGCGCCAAATGGCAGGAAACTGCACACCATCTCAAAACCGGCGATGCTGATGCGATTAACAGCTTCCTCGAAAAAGTCGTTAACGCGGATGCCATCACGCTGCAAAACGGGACGGGAAATATCTCGCTTGCTGGCCTGAAAGCGTCACTCCTGTTTATCGACAGCCAACAGCAGCGTGTGGGGAGCGAAACCGCGTGGATCAAAAAAGGGGACGATCCCCCGCTTAGCGTACCGCCTGCGCCCGCGCTAAAAGAGGTCACGCTAACCAACCCAACCCCCACGCCCCTGACGCAAATTGAGCAAAGCGACCTGATGGATTACGGCACCTGGCGCATGAATAACAGCCAGTGTTCTTTAGATCCCGCCCGCCGTGAAGTGCGCGTTTTTGCCCTGAGTGACGATAAAGCGTTGCTAATGACGGGGTGTGAAGCTGGGGCGTATAACGTGGTCGATCTCGCCTGGGTGGTGTCGCGCCAGAAACCGTTTGCTGCCCGAGAAATCCGTTTAAAACTGCCGTTTACGCCAGGAAGTGGGAATACCGAACTTGAACTGATGAATGCCGGTTATGACGAAACCAATAAAGAGCTTGTGACGCTTGCCAAAGGGCGTGGAATTGGCGATTGCGGTGTTTCGACGCGCTGGCGTTTTGACGGGCAACGTTTCCGTCTGGTGCGTTATGCCGAAGAGCCGACGTGTGATGAGTGGAATGGGAGTGCGTCGTGGCCGACTTTGTGGGTGACGAAGTGATTTTATAATGACCCCCACCCAGCCTCCCCCTTGCCAGGGGGAGGAGCTAACCGCTCCCTCCCTCTTACCCGGTGGAGGAATTTACTGCTCCCTCCCCTGGAAAGGGGAGGGTTGGGGTGGGGTCGGGGCAAACAGAACCTGACTAAACGCCCAAAACCTTCTTAGCTTTCGCCACCACATTCTCCGTAGTAAAACCAAAGAACGGGAACAGCTTGTCGGCGGGAGCTGATTCCCCGTAGGTCGTCATCCCGACAATCGCCCCTTTCAGCCCCACGTATTTGTACCAGTAGTCAGCAATACTTGCCTCTACCGCCACCCGCGCGGTGACATCCGAAGGTAGAACGGATTCGCGGTACGCTTCATCTTGCGCATCAAAAATATCCGTAGACGGGAGCGAAACCACGCGCACCTTGTGACCCTCTTCACTGAGCTTATTCGCCGCCAGCACGGTAATTTCTATCTCCGAACCGGTCGCAATCAGAATCACGTCTGGCGTACCGTCGCTGTCTTTCAAAATATAACCGCCTCGGCTGATAGCCTTGACCTGCTCAGACGTGCGTTCCATTTGTGCGAGGTTCTGGCGCGAAAGAATCAGCGCGGTAGGGCCGTTGTGCCGCTCGATGGCTGCTTTCCAGGCTACAGCCGCTTCTACCTGATCGCACGGACGCCAGGTGCTGAAGTTTGGCGTCAGACGCAGGCTGGCAAGCTGCTCGACTGCCTGGTGCGTGGGGCCATCTTCGCCAAGCCCGATTGAGTCATGGGTATAGACCATGATTTGCCGCGCTTTCATCAACGCCGCCATACGCGCCGCGTTACGGGCATACTCCACAAACATCAGGAAGGTGGCGGTGTAAGGAACAAATCCACCGTGGTGCGCAATGCCGTTGGCGATAGCCGTCATACCAAATTCACGCACGCCGTAATGAATGTAGTTCCCGGCGATGTCCTCTTTGATGGATTTGGACTCTTTCCAGATTGTCAGGTTGCTTGGCGCTAAGTCAGCCGAACCGCCAAGTAATTCGGGAAGGCTCGGGCCGTAAGCGTTTAAGGCGTTTTGTGACGCCTTACGGGTAGCAATTTTTTCTGGATTGGCCTGGAGTTTTTCGATGTATTGCTGCGTGGTTTCCTGCCAGCTTTCTGGCATTTCGCCGTGCATACGGCGGTTAAACTCAGCGCTCAATTCAGGATGGGCTTTGGCATAAGCGGCAAATTTTTCATTCCATGCGGCTTCTGCTTTTTCGCCTTTCTGTTTAGCGTCCCAGGCGTGATAAATCTCTTTTGGGATTTCAAATGCCGGATGGTTCCAGCCGAGTTGCTTGCGGGCGAGCGCCACTTCCTGCTCACCGAGTGCCGCGCCGTGCGCCTCTTCTTTACCCGCTTTGTTAGGCGAGCCAAAACCAATAATGGTGCGGCAGATAATCAGCGACGGTTTATCTTTCACACTTTGCGCTTCCTGAATCGCTTTTTTCACCGCCTCAGGATCGTGACCGTCGATTTCATGCACCACATGCCAGTGATACGCCTCGAAGCGTTTGGCGGTGTCGTCGGTAAACCAGCCGTCGGTTTCCCCATCAATGGAAATGCCGTTGTGGTCATAGAAGCCGATAAGTTTGCCCAGGCCCAACGTTCCCGCCAGCGAGCAAACTTCATGGGAGATGCCTTCCATCAGGCAGCCATCCCCCATAAACACATAGGTAAAATGATCGACAATTTCATGGTCAGGGCGGTTGAATTGCGCCCCTAATGTGCGTTCTGCAATGGCTAAACCCACTGCGTTGGCTAACCCCTGGCCAAGCGGGCCGGTGGTGGTTTCCACACCCGGCGTGTAACCAATTTCCGGATGGCCCGGGGTTTTGGAGTGAAGTTGACGGAAGTTTTTTAATTCTTCAATCGGCAAGTCATACCCGCTCAGGTGCAGCAAACTGTACAGCAGCATTGAAGCATGGCCGTTAGAGAGGATGAATCGGTCCCGATCGGCCCAGGTGGGATTCGTCGGGTTATGGTGCATAAAGTCATTCCATAACACTTCGGCAATATCTGCCATCCCCATTGGTGCGCCTGGGTGGCCCGAATTCGCTTTTTGTACCGCGTCCATACTTAGGGCACGAATGGCATTTGCAAGCTCTTTACGAGATGACATGTTTCACTCCGTAGTTGTCGTTCAAAGTTTGGCGGCGAGTAAATCTTCCAGTTTGCGTTGGTCAATGGCGAACAGGCGGATACCTTCAGCCAGTTTTTCTACGGCCATTGGGTCCTGGTTATGTTCCCAACGGAAATCAGCTTCACTAATAGGTTCCGGGCGGCGGAAGCCCTGTGAGCCTGGGATTAATTTGCGAATGACCGGCTCTTCGCTTTCCTGAAGCTGTTGCAGCAGGTTAGGGGCAATGGTTAAACGGTCACAGCCGACCAGCGCCAGAATCTGCTCGGTACGACGGAAGCTCGCGCCCATCACGATGGTGCTGTAGTTATACTGCTTAAAGTAATCATAGATATTGCGCACCGATTTGACGCCCGGATCTTCTTCAACCACATACGGGTCCATCGGTTTGCGTGCCTGATACCAGTCGTAGATGCGCCCAACAAACGGTGAAATCAGGAACACGCCCGCTTCCGCGCAGGCGCGGGCCTGGGCAAAGGAGAACAGCAGCGTCAGGTTGCAGTCGATACCCTCTTTTTGCAGCTCTTCTGCGGCGCGAATACCTTCCCATGTGGACGCAAGTTTGATGAGCACCCGGGATTTATCAATGCCCAACTCTTCATACAGCGCAATCAACTGGCGGGCTTTTGCAATGCTCTTTTCTTTATCGAAAGAGAGGCGGGCGTCCACTTCTGTCGAGACGCGGCCTGGGATGCTTTTCAGAATTTCCGCGCCGAAATTAACCGCTAGCTTGTCGCAGGCCTGCACGACTTGCTCTTCCTTGGTGCCCCCACGCTGTTTACCGTAAGCAATAGCATCATCAATAAGCGTTTGATAATGCGCTAAACCGGCCGCTTTAAGTAACAGCGAAGGGTTAGTGGTCGCATCGATGGGCTGGTAGTGACGGATAGATTCGATGTCACCGCTGTCGGCGACAACCGTGGTGAACTTCTTAATACTGTCTAACTGGCTCATGACTCTTTCCTTTATAAACATAATGTTACTCGAGTGTTCCATGTCACTCGCGACGAAAATTCATCGTTGGCATAACTAAAAAGCATAGCAGATAGGCATAGCAATGTTGTTAATGCCTGGTAACATAGTAATGCGGTTTCACTAACATTTTTGTCAGATGTTGCTGATAGT
The DNA here is from genome assembly GCF_040786275.1 of Buttiauxella gaviniae. Classification (NCBI taxonomy): domain Bacteria; kingdom Pseudomonadati; phylum Pseudomonadota; class Gammaproteobacteria; order Enterobacterales; family Enterobacteriaceae; genus Buttiauxella; species Buttiauxella gaviniae. The sequence goes on along the minus strand of NZ_JBFMVT010000002.1, from coordinate 657,517 downwards.
ATGGCGATGTTCAAAGTTTATCGCGCGCACAAGCGTGATACTTACCGCCCCCTTGAGAGTTATAAAAAAAGGTACGAAGAAATGGATGAACAGCTAAAGCAAAGTGCCCTCGATTTTCACGAATTTCCCATTCCCGGAAAAATTCAGGTCTCCCCAACCAAACCTCTGGCCACCCAGCGTGACCTGGCATTGGCATACTCTCCGGGCGTGGCGGCACCTTGTCTTGAGATAGAAAAGGACCCCCTGGCGGCATACAAATACACCGCACGCGGCAACCTGGTTGGCGTCGTTTCTAACGGCACCGCCGTGCTCGGGTTGGGTAATATCGGTGCGCTGGCGGGCAAGCCAGTGATGGAAGGCAAGGGCGTTCTGTTCAAGAAATTTGCCGGTATTGACGTGTTCGATATCGAAGTTGATGAGATGGACCCGGACAAACTCATTGATGTCATTGCTGCCCTTGAGCCAACGTTTGGCGGCATTAACCTTGAAGATATCAAAGCGCCAGAGTGTTTCTACATCGAGAAAAAACTGCGCGAGCGCATGAATATTCCTGTGTTCCATGACGATCAACACGGGACAGCAATTATCTGTACCGCTGCCGTGCTTAACGGCCTGCGCGTCGTTGAGAAGAATATCTCCGATGTGCGTCTGGTGGTGTCCGGTGCGGGCGCATCTGCCATCGCCTGTATGAACCTGCTGGTGCAGTTGGGCGTTCAGAAACACAACATCGTGGTTTGCGACTCAAAAGGCGTTATCTACAAAGGTCGCGAAGAGAACATGGCGGAAACCAAAGCGGCCTATGCGGTGGACGACAACGGCAAGCGCACACTTGATGAAGTGATTGAAGGGGCGGATATTTTCCTCGGCTGTTCTGGCCCGAAAGCGATGAGCCAGGAGATGGTGAAGAAAATGGCGCGCTCGCCGCTGATTCTGGCGCTGGCAAACCCTGAGCCGGAAATTCTGCCACCGCTGGCAAAAGAAGTACGCCCGGATGCCATTATCTGTACCGGTCGCTCTGACTTCCCAAATCAGGTTAACAACGTGCTGTGCTTCCCGTTCATTTTCCGTGGTGCGCTGGATGTGGGCGCAACGGCGATTAACGAAGAGATGAAACTGGCTGCGGTTCATGCTATTGCAGAGCTGGCGCACGCCGAGCAAAGCGACGTGGTGGCTTCGGCTTACGGTGAAGAAGAGCTGACGTTCGGCCCGGATTACCTGATTCCTAAACCTTTCGACCCGCGCCTGATTGTGCAGATTGCCCCTGCGGTGGCGAAAGCGGCGATGGATACCGGTGTGGCCACGCGCCCAATACAGGATTTCGACGCTTACCGAGAGAAACTGACCGAGTTCGTCTACAAAACAAACCTGTTTATGAAGCCGATTTTCTCTCAGGCGCGTAAAGATCCGAAACGCGTTGTGTTGGCCGAAGGCGAAGAAGCGCGCGTGCTGCATGCTACTCAGGAGCTGATTACGCTGGGCCTGGCGAAACCGATTCTTATTGGCCGCCCGGCGGTTATCGAAATGCGCCTCAAGAAATTGGGTCTGCAAATGCGCGCTGGCGTTGATTTTGAAATCGTGAACAACGAATCCGACCCACGTTTCAAAGAGTACTGGAACGAGTACTACAACATCATGAAACGTCGCGGCATTACCCAGGAACAAGCGCAGCGTGCGGTTATCAGCAACACCACGGTTATCGGTGCCATCATGGTGCATCGTGGTGAAGCGGATGCGATGATTTGCGGCACAATCGGTGAGTATCACGAACACTTTAGCGTACTGGAAAAACTGTTTGGTTATCGCGAAGGCGTGAAAGCTGCGGGGGCGATGAATGCGCTGTTGCTGCCAAGCGGCAACACCTTTATCGCGGATACTTACGTTAATGACGATCCAACGCCTGAAGAGTTAACGGAGATTACACTGCTGGCTGCTGAAACGGTGCGTCGTTTCGGTATTGAGCCTAAGGTCGCGCTGCTGTCGCACTCCAACTACGGTTCTTCAGATTCCAAAGCCGCCTGCAAAATGCGTAAAACGCTGGAGATGGTTCGTGAGCGTGCGCCAGATCTGGAGATCGACGGTGAGATGCACGGTGATGCGGCGCTGGTGGAGAGTATTCGCCATGAGCGTATGCCAGATAGCCCGCTGAAAGGCTCGGCCAATATCCTGATCATGCCGAACGTGGAAGCGGCGCGAATCAGCTATAACCTGCTGCGCGTTTCCAGTTCAGAGGGCGTGACCGTAGGGCCAGTATTGATGGGCGTGGCGAAACCGGTGCATGTGTTAACCCCGATTGCCTCTGTTCGTCGTATTGTGAATATGGTGGCGTTGGCGGTTGTTGAAGCGCAGACCGTTCCGCTTTAATTGATTTATTCCTTCTCCATCAAGAGCCGGGTTCGGACCCCACCCCAATCCTCCCCTTGCCAGGGGAGGGAGCCGTTAACTCCTCCACCTGACAAGGGGGAGGCTGGGAGGGGGTCATCTGTTAAGACCTAAACCCAATCCTTAACCGGCAAGAAATCACGATACAAGGCAGCCTCCGGGCTGCCTTCTTCTGGCTGATAGTTATATTCCCAACGCACCAGCGGCGGCATCGACATTAAAATCGACTCTGTGCGCCCGCCGGTCTGCAAGCCAAACAATGTTCCGCGGTCCCACACCAGATTAAACTCGACATAACGGCCCCGGCGATAAAGCTGGAAATCGCGCTCACGTTCGCCCCACGGCAAGGCTTTGCGGCGTTCGACAATCGGCAAATAGGCATCCAGATAACCATTACCCACCGCCTGCATAAAGCTAAAGCAGTGGTCAAAATCAGGCGTATTGAGATCGTCGAAGAACAGCCCGCCAATGCCGCGCTGCTCGTTGCGGTGCTTAATGAAGAAATAGTCGTCGCACCATTTTTTATATCGCGGGAAAACATCCTCACCAAATGGCTGGCACAGCTCGCGCGCCGTTTTATGCCAGTGAATGGCATCTTCTTCAAAACCGTAAAACGGGGTTAAATCAAAGCCGCCGCCAAACCACCATACGGGCTCACAGCCTGGTTTTTCCGCAATGAAAAAACGCACGTTAGCGTGGCTGGTTGGCACGTAAGGATTCAGGGGATGCACCACCAGAGAGACACCCATCGCTTCAAAACTGCGCCCGGCAAGTTCCGGACGATGCGCGGTGGCAGAGGCTGGCATAGCATCGCCATGAACGTGGGAGAAATTAACGCCCGCCTGTTCAAAAATATTCCCGCTGCGTAAAACCCGGCTGCGCCCGCCGCCGCCACCTTCGCGCTGCCAGCACTCTTCTTCAAACGCGGCACCGTCAATGGCGCTGAGCTGCTGGCAGATGGTCTCCTGCAATTGCAGCAGGAATTGTTTTACAGCGTGAATATCAGGCGAGTTCATAGGCATCAACGTTTTTTACTGTGCGCTTTTTGGTTATCAAACCAATGGAAGTAGCTAATGATACCAGAGGCGATCGCATTAGCGATTTTCTGGCGAAACGCGGCGGTACCAAGCAGTTTCTCTTCGCCGGGGTTGGTGATAAAGGAGGTTTCAACCAGCACGGACGGAATCGACGGTGATTTCAAAACCACAAACGCCGCTTGTTCTGTGTTGCGGCTGTGCAGTTTGTGCACCGGTTTTATCTGCTTGAGGATATGCGAGCCAAGCGTCAGGCTGTTTTTGATGGTGTCGGTTTGCACCAAATCGAACAGAACCTGTTGGAGGTACTGATCTTTGTGCTTCACTTTGCTGCCCGCGACATCATCGGCGGCGTTTTCTTTATCAGAAAGATATTTTGCCATCGCACTACTTGCGCCGCGATTGGAAAGGGCAAACACCGACGCACCGGCAGCCGTTGGGCTGGTGAAACCATCGGCGTGAATCGACATAAACAGGTCAGCACCGTGCTTATGCGCGATTTCGACGCGATCGTACAGGGGAATAAATTCGTCACTGGTACGTGTGAGTTTGGCCTCTATGCCGTTGCTTTTCAGGATATTGCGGACATTTTTAGCAATGGCGAGGACCACATGTTTCTCTTTAGAACCGTTGTGACCAATCGCGCCGGTATCAATCCCGCCGTGTCCTGGGTCGAGCATTACGACTCGGCGTGCACCGGATTTTTTGGCCGGTTTACTGTGATTAGTGGTGGTTTTGAGGGGTTTAGTCTCCGGGGAGGCCAAAGCCTTATTTACGCCCGTTAACGTTAAGGCAGCCAATCCAGTAAGCAGTAACTGGCGGCGGGTAGTCAGATGCGTCAGTGATTTAATTTTGCTCATGCGGCTAATTTTTTTATCTTAAAAATTCTCGATAGGCATTTATAGCTTATCGGCAGTAGCTTAACGACAGGCATTTTCTTGAAATGATTATCTTTTCATTTCAAGAAATGAATGAGGCATAAGTATGCCATTTTTTACCTGCTTTTGCGTTAATTGTCAGTTCCCGCCATAATCAGCGTTTTAGACTTTTCAGGTGGCTAATACCATGGAAATACGTGTTTTTCGCCAGGATGATTTCGAAGAAGTCATTACGCTTTGGGAACGTTGCGACTTACTGCGTCCATGGAACGATCCTGAAATGGATATTGAGCGCAAACTCAATCACGATGCGGATCTGTTTTTAGTGGCCGAAGTGGGTGGGGAAGTCGTGGGCTCGCTGATGGGCGGTTATGACGGCCACCGTGGTTCGGCCTATTATCTCGGTGTTCATCCGGAATATCGTGGCCGTGGTATCGCCAATGCTCTGCTTAGCCGCTTTGAAAAAAAACTGATCGCTCGTGGCTGCCCGAAGATTCATATCATGGTGCGTGAAGAAAACGACCTGGTGATTGGAATGTATGAGCGCCTCGAGTATGAGCAGCAGGAAGTGGTGATGCTTGGCAAGCGGCTGATTGAAGACCAAGAATATTAATGTCTCCTATGTATCCACCTTCGGATTACGACACTCACGGTAATCTGAAAACGCCTTTTTTGTTCTGGTGCATCCTCCTGTTGCAGGCGCGAACCTGGTTTGTGCTGGTGTTAGCGGCGGCGTCCCGTCAACAGGGTGATGCTATCCTCGGCGTATTTTATCCCGATCGCGATAACTTCTGGTTTGGGCTGCTGCCCGGCGTCCCTGCGGCGCTGGCATTTATGATAAGCGGCCGCCGTCATTTATATCCCCGCTTATGGTCAGCCTGGCGCTGGTTATTGAATGCCGCGCAAGGGGGCGTTTTAGCCTGGCAAATCGTGTTGCTTTGGCTGGGTGAAGAGTTGACCGGCATTACCCTTACGCTGTTAATTGCCGATATTTTTGCTTTATGGTGGCTGTGTACCAGCCGCCGATTACGCGATTACTTTACCCTCAGCCGGGAATAACCTGGCACTTTTGGGAAAGTTTGCACTCCAAAGCGCGTACCCATGCTTAATAAAGGAATGTCTGATGAAAACACTGCGCCTGATGATGTTGGGTTTGCCCCTGGTTTTGAGCGGCTGCTCCACGCTGTCATCCGTTAACTGGTCGGCGGCAAATCCCTGGAACTGGTTTGGTTCGTCGCTTGAGGTGAGTGAGCAGGGGGTAGGGGAATTAAACGCCAGCACACCGATGGATGAAAAAGCCGTCAGCAGCGCGCTCAACGATAATTATCGCCTGCGCAGCGGCATGAAAACCGATAACGGTGAAATCGTTCGTTTTTATGAAGCGATGGACGACAAAACGGTGATGATTATCGTCAATGGCGAAAAAGGCACGGTAAGCCGCGTTGACGTGATGGACAGCGATATTAAAACCGACAGCGGTGTGAAAATCGGCACGCCGTTTAGCGATCTCTATGGCAAAGCATTTGGCACATGTGTTAAAGCCACGGGCGACGACAGCGCAAGCGTGGAGTGCAAGGCACCTGACAGCCAGCATATTAGCTATCTCTTCACCGGCGAGTGGCGCGGCCCGGAAGAGTTGATGCCCTCTGACGATGCCCTCAAAAGCTGGAAAATCAGCAAAATTATCTGGCGTCGATAAAAATTCGCCGCGGGTTTGCGTCTCCTCAACAAGGCGCACCTGTAATTCGGTATCATAAGGGAATCAACGCCACGTAGAGTGGCGTGTTTTTTTTCAGGAGGATTCATGTCTCGTGTTCAAACTGGCATCCTGCCAGAACATTGTCGCGCCGCCGTCTGGCTGGAAGCGAGTATTCAGGGTGATTTCGATGCAATTCGCCAGGGCTGCAAAACCTTTAATCAATCCCTAACGGCGCTTCAGAATAAATTTCCTGATGCGAATTTAGGCGCGGTAGTGGCATTTGGCCACGACCTGTGGCGCGATTTAAGCGGTGGCGTGGGTGCCGAAGAGCTGAAAAACTTTGCGCCTCTGGGCAAAGGGCTTGCTCCGGCGACTCAGCACGATGTGATGATCCACATTCTCTCTTTACGCCATGATGTGAATTTCTCTGTCGCGCAAGCGGCACTTGCTGCGTTTGGCGATGCGCTGAAAATCGAAGAAGAAGTTCATGGTTTCCGTTGGGTTGAAGATCGCGACCTGAGCGGTTTTGTCGATGGCACCGAAAACCCGCAGGGCGAAGAGACGCGCCGTGGCGTAGCGGTTATCAATGACGGTGTGGATGCAGGCGGTAGCTACGTGTTCGTCCAGCGCTGGGAGCACAATCTCAAGCAGCTAAACCGCATGAGCGTTAACGATCAGGAGATGATCATCGGCCGTACCAAAGAGGTTAACGAAGAGATTGACGGCGACGAGCGCCCGGAAACATCTCACCTGAGCCGTGTCGATTTAAAAGAGAACGGTAAGGGCCTGAAGATTGTGCGCCAGAGTCTGCCATACGGCACCGCCAGTGGTACGCACGGCCTGTACTTCATCGCTTATTGCGCACGTTTGCACAATATCGAACAGCAGTTGTTGAGCATGTTTGGCGAAACCGACGGTAAGCGTGACGGCATGTTGCGTTTCACTAAGCCGGTGACAGGCGGGTATTACTTCGCGCCGTCGTTAGATAAGTTATTAAGCCTGTAGCATTGGATGGCGGGTGGCGCTGGCGCTTACCCGCCCTACAAAAGATCAGATGAGCCATGTCGATAAGCGTCAGCGCCATCCGACATTTCCCCCGTCAAAAACTTCCCGCGTCTTATACCCCTTTCTTATTGCAAATCACCAAACGATATATAAAACCGTTACAGCTTTGACACTCGTTATAAATACACTGGTAACCATGAAGTTCGGTGGTTATCACATTTATAAGGGTGCCCAATGGCTAAAACGTCGGTAAAAAAACTCTGGAGTGCGCTCGTTGTCTCTGCGTTATTGGCAGGCTCAGCTCAAGCTACAGAACTGCTGAACAGCTCTTATGATGTGTCTCGTGAGCTGTTTGCGGCCCTGAATCCTGCCTTCCAGAAACAGTGGGCGCAGGAAAATAGCGGTGACAAATTGGTGATAAAACAATCTCATGCCGGGTCATCCAAACAGGCTCTGGCGATTTTGCAGGGGTTAAAAGCTGACGTTGTAACTTATAACCAGGTGTCCGATGTGCAGATATTGCATGATAAAGGCAACCTGATTCCTGCCGACTGGCAAACCCGCCTGCCAAACAACAGCTCGCCGTTTTACTCCACCATGGCATTCCTGGTGCGTAAAGGTAACCCGAAAAATATCCACGACTGGAGCGATTTGGTTCGCCCGGACGTGAAACTGATTTTCCCTAATCCCAAAACCTCCGGTAACGCGCGTTACACCTATTTAGGCGCGTGGGGTGCGGCAAACAAAGCTGACGGTGGTGATAAAGCCAAAACCGAACAGTTCATGACGCAGTTCCTGAAAAACGTTGAAGTGTTTGATACCGGTGGCCGTGGCGCGACCACCACCTTTGTTGAGCGTGGCCTGGGCGACGTACTGATTAGCTTCGAGTCCGAAGTTAACAACATTAGTAAGCAGTACGAAAAAGATGGCTACGAAGTTGTGGTACCGAAGGTCAATATTCTGGCTGAATTCCCGGTTGCGTGGGTGGATAAAAACGTCAAAGCCAACGGAACAGAAAAAGCGGCAAAAGAGTACCTGAACTTCCTGTATACCCCGGCGGCGCAAACCATCATCACCGATTATTACTATCGCGTGAATAACCCGCAGGTCATGGAAAAGCTGAAGGATAAATTCCCGCAAACGGAACTGTTCCGCGTGGAAGATGAATTTGGCGGCTGGCCTGAGGTGATGAAAACCCATTTCGCAAGCGGCGGTGAGTTCGACAAGCTTGTAGCGGCGGGGCATAAGTAAATGTTTGCTGTTTCCTCCAAACGTGTGCTGCCGGGCTTTACGTTAAGCCTCGGCACCAGTTTGCTGTTTGTTTGCCTGATTTTACTGCTGCCGCTCAGCGCGCTGGTGATGCAGCTTTCCGAGATGACGCTGGCTCAATACTGGGAAGTCATCACCAACCCGCAGGTTGTGGCGGCATATAAAGTCACGCTGTTATCTGCGGCGGTGGCTTCCATTTTTAATGGCGCGTTTGGCATGTTGATGGCGTGGATTTTAACGCGCTATCAGTTTCCGGGCCGCAGCCTGCTTGATGCGCTGATGGACTTGCCGTTTGCCCTGCCAACGGCGGTGGCAGGCTTGACGCTTGCTGGGCTGTTTTCAGTCAACGGCTGGTACGGCGAATGGCTGGCGCAGTTTGGTATTAAGGTGACGTACACCTGGCTTGGTATCGCCGTTGCGATGGCGTTTACCAGTATCCCGTTTGTAGTCCGTACTATTCAGCCGGTGCTTGAAGAGTTAGGGCCGGAATATGAAGAGGCCGCAGAAACGCTGGGTGCGACGCGCTGGCAGAGTTTTCGCCGTGTGATTTTGCCTGAGCTTTCCCCTGCATTGATGGCAGGCGTTGCGCTCTCGTTTACCCGTAGCCTGGGGGAGTTTGGCGCGGTGATTTTTATCGCCGGTAACATCGCCTGGAAAACCGAAGTGACCTCTTTGATGATTTTCGTGCGCCTGCAGGAGTTCGATTACCCGGCGGCGAGTGCGATTGCCTCGGTGATCCTTGCCGCTTCGCTGCTGCTGCTGTTTTCCATTAATACGTTGCAAAGTCGCTTTGGTCGGCGCGTGGTAGGTCACTGATGACGGACGTAACTGAATTGAAAAGCTATCGTCGCACCGGTTTTAACTGGGGTAAATGGACGCTGATTGGCATCGGCGTGCTGATTTCGTTTTTGCTGCTGGTAGTGCCGGTGGCCTCAATTTTTGCCGAAGCGTTTTCGAAAGGGTTAATGCCCGCACTCAATAATATTGTTGACCCGGATATGCTGCATGCCATCTGGTTAACGGTGATGATTGCGCTGATTACAGTGCCGGTGAATCTGGTGTTCGGGATCTTGCTCGCCTGGCTGGTGACGCGTTTTGATTTTCCTGGCCGTCAGTTATTGCTGACGCTGCTGGATATTCCATTTGCCGTATCGCCAGTGGTGGCCGGTCTGGTTTACCTGCTGTTTTATGGCTCGAACGGCCCGTTAGCCGGCTTTATGGATGCCCATAATATTCAGATTATGTTCGCCTGGCCGGGCATGGTGCTGGTGACGATTTTTGTGACCTGTCCGTTTGTGGTGCGCGAGCTGGTGCCGGTGATGTTAAGCCAGGGCAGCCAGGAGGACGAAGCGGCGATTCTGCTGGGCGCATCCGGCTGGCAGATGTTCCGCCGTGTTACCTTGCCAAATATCCGCTGGGCGCTCCTCTACGGCGTGGTGTTAACTAACGCCCGTGCTATCGGTGAGTTCGGTGCCGTGTCGGTGGTTTCCGGTTCGATTCGCGGCGAGACATTCTCGCTGCCGTTACAGATTGAATTGCTTCAACAGGATTACAATACCGTCGGCTCATTTACCGCCGCTGCACTCCTGACCCTGATGGCAATCGTTACGTTGTTCTTAAAGAGTGCGTTGCAATGGCGTCTGAACAGTCAGGAAAAACGTCTGCAACAGGAGGGAAATCATGAGCATTGATATTACCAATATTAAGAAATCTTTTGGTCGCACCCAGGTGCTGAATGATATCTCTCTGGATATCCCTTCGGGTCAAATGGTAGCGTTATTGGGGCCGTCGGGTTCCGGTAAAACTACGCTGCTGCGCATTATTGCGGGGCTTGAACATCAGAATAGCGGGCGGATTAGTTTCCACGGCACGGATGTGAGCCGCATTCACGCGCGTGACCGTAAAGTCGGATTTGTATTCCAGCATTACGCGCTGTTCCGCCATATGACGGTGTTCGACAATATCGCATTTGGTCTGACGGTTTTACCGCGTCGTGAGCGCCCATCTTCTGCCGCTATCAAACAGAAAGTGACGCGTTTGCTGGAGATGGTGCAGCTTTCCCATCTGGCGGATCGTTTCCCCGCTCAGCTTTCAGGCGGGCAGAAACAGCGTGTGGCCCTGGCGCGAGCCCTGGCGGTTGAGCCGCAAATTCTGCTGCTGGATGAGCCGTTTGGCGCGCTGGATGCGCAGGTGCGTAAAGAGCTGCGCCGCTGGCTGCGTCAGTTGCATGAAGAGTTAAAATTCACCAGCGTGTTCGTGACCCACGACCAGGAAGAGGCGATGGAAGTCGCGGACAGGGTTGTGGTGATGAGCCAGGGGAATATCGAACAGGTGGACACGCCTGAAGCGGTATGGCGTGAACCAGCGACTCGCTTTGTGCTGGAGTTCCTCGGCGAAGTTAACCGTATGAAAGGCACCATTCGCGGTAGCCAGTTCCATGTTGGCGCACACCGCTGGCCACTGGGCTTTACCCCTGCTTATCAGGGCGCGGTAGATTTATTCCTGCGCCCATGGGAAGTGGATGTTAGCCGCCGTACTAATCTGGATTCCCCACTACCGGTGCAGGTGCTTGAGATCAGCCCTCGCGGGCATTACATGCAATTGGTGGTGCAGCCGCTGGGCTGGTATGACGAACCGTTGACCGTGGTATTGCGTGAAAATCATGTTCCGGTTCGTGGCGAGCGCCTGTTCGTTGGCCTGCAACATGCGCGTTTGTATGAAGGCAATAATCGAATTCAGCGTACTTATAATGGTCAGCTAGACCTGGCGCAGACGGCCTGATAAGTTTAGCTCACTACACGAATCGCTCTGGCGGCCCTCTGTGGCCGCTTTTTTTTGGATGTCGGTTGGCGCTGATGCCTACCCGACCTACGAAGATTTAATATTCAGGACTGAGATGTGACGACCTTAGAAAGCACGATTGGCAATACGCCTCTGGTTAAATTACAGCGCACCGGCCTTGATAACGGCAGTGAAATTTGGGTCAAACTCGAAGGGAATAATCCTGCGGGTTCGGTAAAAGACAGAGCGGCGCTTTCGATGATTGTGCGTGCCCAAGAGCGCGGTGAAATCTCCCCGGGTGATACGCTTATAGAGGCAACCAGTGGCAACACCGGGATTGCTCTGGCAATGATTGCGGCGCTGAAAGGTTATCGGATGCGGCTGCTCATGCCTGACAATATGAGCCTTGAGCGCAAAGCCGCGATGCAGGCTTATGGCGCTGAGCTGATTCTGGTGTCCAAAGAGCAGGGGATGGAAGGCGCACGCGAAATGGCGCGTTTGATGGATGAGCGCGGTGAGGGTAAAGTCCTCGATCAGTTTAATAATCCGGATAACCCCTACGCACACTACAGCACTACCGGGCCTGAAATCTGGAAGCAAACTCAGGGGCGCATCACGCACTTTGTCTCCAGTATGGGCACAACCGGCACGGTAACCGGCGTAAGTCAGTTCATGCGCGAGCAACAAAAAGCGGTGAAAATTGTCGGCTTACAGCCTGAGGATGGCAGTAGCATTCCGGGCATTCGTCGTTGGCCCGAAGAGTGGCTGCCGAAGATTTTCGACCCGAGCCTTGTTGACGAGGTGATGGATATGTCGCAGGTGGAAGCTGAGAGAACCATGCGCAAACTTGCGCGCGAAGAGGGCATTTTCTGTGGCGTGAGTTCAGGCGGCGCGGTTGCCGGTGCATTACGCGTGGCGCAGGCTAACCCTGGTTCTGTTGTTGTTGCGATTATTTGCGACAGAGGCGATCGTTATTTATCGACTGGGGTATTTGGCGAAGAGAGTTACTCTCAGGGTTCAGGAATTTAACTCACGCGTTTTAGAAACAAAAACGGCACCGCAAGGGTGCCGTTTTCTATTGTGCGGATAGCTTACTTCTTGATGCGGATTACTGGGGTTTCACCCACGGTCACGCTACCAGACAGTTTGATCAGCTCTTTGATTTCGTCCATGTTGGAGATAACGACCGGAGTCAAGGTAGACTTCGCTTTCTCTTCCAGCAGGGCCAAATCGAACTCGATAACTACGTCGCCTTTCTTAACACGCTGGCCTTCTTCTGCGATGCGTTTGAAGCCTTCGCCTTTCAGTTCAACAGTGTCGATACCGAAGTGAACGAACAGCTCAATGCCGCTATCGGATTCGATAGAGAAAGCATGGTTAGTTTCGAAAATTTTGCCGATGGTGCCGTCAACCGGAGCAACCATTTTGTTGCCAGTCGGTTTAATTGCAATGCCATCACCAACGATCTTCTCGGCGAACACCACATCTGGAACATCTTCAATATTGACGATTTCGCCAGAAAGTGGAGCAACAATCTCAATGGTTCCGGTGTCTTTTTTATCATCAGAAACCAGAGATTTCAGTTTATCAAACAAACCCATGATCTTCTCCTAAGCAGTAAATTGGGCCGCATCCGGTGGATTAGCAGATTGTTTTTTCTTCAATGAACTTGTTAACCAGCGTCATTAACTCGTCCGTTGTCGGTTGAGCAAGAGCTTGCTCTGCTAACACCTTCGCATCTTCGAAGTTCGTGTTACGAATAATCTTCTTAATGCGCGGGATAGAAATGGCACTCATACTAAATTCGTCCAGACCCATACCCAGCAACAGAAGTGTAGCACGTTCGTCGCCTGCAAGCTCACCACACATACCGGTCCATTTACCTTCTGCATGAGAAGCATCAATAACTTGCTTAATCAGAGTCAGTACGGACGGTGACATTGGCTGGTAAAGATGTGAAATCATATCATTACCACGGTCAACGGCCAGGGTGTACTGCGTCAGATCGTTGGTACCGATACTAAAGAAGTCGACTTCTTTTGCCAGATGGCGAGCAATGGTGGCCGCAGCCGGAGTCTCAACCATCACGCCAACTTCGATAGTTTCGTCAAACGCTTTGCCTTCTTCACGCAGCTGCGCCTTCATGATTTCGATCTCTTTCTTCAGAGCGCGAACCTCTTCAACAGAGATAATCATTGGGAACATAATGCGTAATTTACCGAAAGCGGATGCACGCAGAATCGCGCGAACCTGGTCATGCAGGATCTCTTTACGATCCATAGCGATACGCACTGCACGCCAGCCCAGGAACGGGTTCTCTTCTTTCGGGAAGTTCATGTAAGGCAGCTCTTTATCGCCACCGATATCCATGGTACGTACGATAACGGCTTGTGAGCCACAGGCTTCAGCAACAGCTTTGTACGCCGCGAACTGCTCATCTTCAGTTGGCAGTGAATCACGGTCCATGAACAGGAATTCTGTACGGTACAGACCTACACCTTCTGCACCATTGCGCTCTGCACCGTCGATATCACGAACGGTACCGATGTTGGCGCATACTTCTACCTGATGACCATCGAGAGTGATTGCTGGCAGATCTTTCAGTTTTGCCAGTTCAGCTTTCTCGGAAGCAACCTGCTGCTGTACAGCACGCAGCGCTTCGATCTCGTCGTTGGTTGGGTTAACGTAAACTTTATTGTTAACAGCATCGAGGATCAGGTAATCGCCATTTTTCACCTGGTTGGTCACGCTACCGGTACCCACAATCGCAGGCAGTTCAAGAGAACGCGCCATGATAGAGGTATGGGAAGTACGGCCACCGATATCAGTGATGAAACCCAGAACCTTTTGCAGGTTAAGCTGTGCGGTTTCTGACGGGGTCAAATCTTTAGCGACCAGGATAACTTCATCCTGAATAGCGCTAAGGTCGATAATTGCCAGACCAAGAATGTTGCGCAGCAGACGCTTACCGATGTCACGTACGTCAGCCGCACGTTCTTTCAGGTATTCATCGTCTAACTCTTCCAGCGCCACTGCCTGGCCTTCGATAATTTCGTGAGCCGCTGCATCAGCAGTCACTAACTTATCTTTGATAAGGGCTATGATTTCCTGCTCAAGCTCTTCGTCTTCCAGCAACATGATGTGGCCTTCGAAGATAGCTTCCTTTTCTTCACCGAAGGTCTCGCCAGCTTTAATTTTGATCGCTTCTAACTGCGAAGACGCCTTTGCGCGTCCGCTAATGAAACGCTCAACTTCCTGCTCAACTTTGTCGGCAGAAATTTTCTTCCGGTCGATGACAATCTCATCTTCCTTCAGCAAAAGTGCCTTGCCGAAAGCGATACCCGGGGATGCTAAAATGCCTGAAATCATAACCCTACCTTACTTGTGACTGATATTTACGAAGAACCCAGAACTTACTCGAGTTCAGCCATCAGTTTTACCAGATGCTCAACTGCTTTCTGATCATCTTCACCTTCAGCGGAGATGGTCACAACGGTACCTTGAGTCAGGCCCAGAGTTTGCAGTTTGAACAGGCTTTTTGCGCTAGCGCTTTTGCCGTTGGAGGTCACAGTGATCTCAGAAGTGAAGCCTTTAGCTTCTTTAACAAACTGAGCAGCAGGGCGGGTATGCAGACCGTTAGGAGCGGTAATGGTAACTTCTTGCTGGAACATTGTATTTCCCCAACTTATAGGTTTAGTGTTGTGGAACTAAAGTCTAGCCTGGTGGCAAAACTTTAGCCTGTATAGTTAGCGTCAACGTGAACTGTAACTGTACGCGACATAGGATGCTTTCGGGAACCGCGAAATGTGCTCTGGCAAGATCCATGCGCTTCGCGGCTCGCTCGTCATTAATCATTATGCCGTGAAATGTGATTTAGCACCAAATCGTTAAATCGATTCAGCAGAGGTATCTCACATTCTGATTAATTTCGCGCATCGAAATAATTTGCTGGATAGATACCAGACCTGACAGAGTGACGCAATGGTAGGGTAACCAAAAGTTTGACGCATGCCACAAAAAAGCACCCTGACGGGTGCTTTTTTACTCATATTTACGAGCAAGGCATCATTGTTGCAGTTCTTTTTCCGTGAAAAGATCGGCAAAGAGAGCGGTACTCAAGTAGCGTTCGCCAGACGATGGCAGTATAACCACAATGTTCTTGTTGGCAAATGCTTCATCTTCCTGAAGTTTTAGTGCAGCAGCGACGGCTGCGCCGGAAGAAATACCGGCAAGAATACCTTCTTCTTCCATCAACTGCCGTGCCGTTGAAATCGCTTCTTCATTAGTGATGGCAATCACTTTGTCAATAAGCTTCAGATCGAGGTTACCAGGAATAAAACCGGCCCCGATACCCTGAATTTTATGAGGGCCTGGTTTCAGTTCTTCACCCGCCAGGGCCTGAGCAATGACCGGGGAATCTGTAGGCTCTACGGCAACGGTAATCAGATCCGTTTTGCCTTTGGTATTTTTGATGTAACGACTCACACCTGTCAGCGTACCGCCAGTCCCTACGCCAGAAATAAAGACGTCCACTTCGCCGTCGGTATCTTCCCAGATTTCTGGGCCGGTGGTTTTTTCGTGGATTTCTGGGTTTGCTGGGTTACTAAATTGCTGGAGCAAAAGGAATTTTTCTGGATTGCTGGCAACGATTTCTTCAGCTTTCTGAATGGCGCCTTTCATGCCTTTCGCGCCTTCCGTCAGGACCAGATTGGCACCCAGTGCTTTGAGCAATTTACGGCGTTCAATACTCATGGTTTCAGGCATGGTCAGCGTCAGCTTGTAGCCACGCGCGGCGGCAACATAGGCCAGGGCAATACCGGTATTACCGCTGGTTGGTTCGACTAACTCGACGCCGGCCTTGAGCACACCGCGTTTTTCGGCATCCCAAATCATATTGGCTCCGATACGGCATTTGACGCTAAAGCTTGGGTTGCGGGACTCGACCTTCGCCAGGATGCGTCCATTACCGATGCGGTTCAGTCGAACCAGCGGCGTATGGCCGATTGTCAGAGAGTTGTCTTCATAGATCTTGCTCATAGCCCGTCCTTAACTGTATGAAATTTGGGAAACCTCATCAGCATACCTGCTTAGACGTTATGGGGAAGTAAAGAAATCGCATATCTATATGATGAAGGGAAATAAGGAGAAGCAAGAAGGAATAAGGAGCGACATAAGCCGCTCCTGAAAAAATTACTTCCACATGGCATGTTTCTGGCGATAACAATCGACCCACATTGCGGTGGCACCGCAGACGGCGACCGGCATGATCACTAAATTAAGGAAGGGGATAAGCGTAAACAGACTGACGAGGGAGCCAAACTGCATGTTAATGAGTTTCTTCTCGCGCAGCGAAATACGCATTTCTTTGAAGGGCACTTTATGGTTATCAAACGGATAGTCGCAATACTGTATAGCCAACATCCATGCGCTAAATAAGAACCATAAAACCGGAGCAACGGTTTGACCGATACCCGGAATAAAATAGAGAACCAACAATAGAAGCGCACGCGGCAGGTACCAGGCAAGTTTTTGCCATTCGCGTTTCATGATGCGCGGAATATCTTTCATGATGCCAAAGATACCGGTATCGGGTGGCATTGCTCCCGTCAGGCGTGCTTCGAGCTGTTCGGCCAGTAATCCGTTAAAAGGCGCGGCAATCCAGTTTGCAAGCGTTGAGAATAAATAACCAAACACCAACAGAATGGAGATGACCGCCAGGGGCCATATGAGGTAGCTCAGCCACTGTAACCAGTCAGGTACATAAGAAAGAAGCGTAGGAACCCACACATCCAGGCGGGTGAATAACCACCAGAAGGCGCCTCCCATTAATAAAATGTTAACCAGCAGCGGCAGGAGCACAAAACGTTTGATCCCAGGCTGATGGACGAGCTTCCAGCCCTGCGAAAAATAATAAACGCCACTGCGTGGCACGGTTCCTGATGGTGAAACCATATTTGAACGAACTCCTTTTTAGTCATTACTTTGACATGCAGACCTATCATAACTGAGTGTCAGGAGAAAAACTTATTAGGAAATGGTCGAAAAATCAGCAAAAAACCGATTTCGATACATCTTTATGCTGAGAAAACCGTGTGCGCACTTGCACTTGAGCAGATGGGCAAATACTCTTAGTGAGTAAATGTTTGCCGCGGTGGCAAGGTGTTAGAACAACAGAGAATATAATGATGCAGGATTTGCGTCTGATATTAATCATTGTTGGCGCGATCGCCATAATAGCCTTACTGGTTCACGGTCTGTGGACGAGTCGTAAGGAACGTTCATCCATTTTTCGTGATCGTCCAATGAAGCGCCTGAAATCTAAGCGTGACGAATACGAGTCGGATGACGACGAGGCTGACGATGAGCAAGATGATGGAGTAGGTGAGGTGCGCGTGCGTCGGGTTAACCCTGCGCCGGAAACAACGACTCGCGAGTCAGAAATGCCTCGTCAGCCGCAGGTGCCTCAACACCAGTACGAACCGCCATACGCTTCGGCTGAGCCACGTCAGAGTGCACCCGTGCGTCAACCTGAACCGGTTGCGCCGCGTCAGGAAGTGCCTGTTGCGCCGATTCACCAGCCGGTACCTCAGCAACATGTGCAGCCTGCTGTTCATCAGCAACCGGCCTACCAACAGCCGGTACAGCAACCGCAGCCAGTGGCACCGCAAGCGCCGGTTCAACAGCCAACCATTCAGCAGCCTGCGGTTCCACCTGCTCAGCATGTTGAACTGGCACCTGAACCTGTAGCGGCGCAACCTGCTCCGGCATCGGAAGCTCCGGTTCGTCGTAAAGAGACGGTGATTGTTCTGAACGTTTCTGCGCATGCGGGCAGCATGATTAATGGCGATGTGCTGTTAAACAGTATTCAGCAAGCAGGCTTTATCTTTGGTGAAATGAACATTTTCCATCGTCACCTCAGCCCTGATGGCAGCGGTCCGGTTCTGTTCAGTCTCGCGAATATGGTTAAGCCTGGCTCATTTGACCCCGAAGGCATGACGAACTTTGCAACGCCTGGCGTAACAATCTTCATGCAAGTGCCGTCTTATGGCGATCCAGCGCAGAACTTTAAGTTGATGCTCCAGTCTGCTCAGCACATTGCTGATGAAGTCGGTGGCGTCGTGTTGGATGATCAACGTCGCATGATGACACCGCAAAAAATGCGTGAGTATCAGGATCGTATCCGCGAAGTGGTTGAAGCCAACGCCAGCCACTAATAGCCGTCCTGAACATGTTTCTTCCCAAACCCCCGCATGTCGGGGGTTTTTTATATTGATGGTGCGATATGGACACAATCGAACAACAAATTACCCAACTGCGAACCACGCTTCGCCATCATGAATATCTTTATCATGTGCTTGATAACCCAGAAGTCCCGGATGCGGAATACGATCGCCTGATGGCAGAGTTGCGCGCTCTGGAAGAGGCGCATCCAGACCTCATCACCCCTGATTCCCCTACGCAGCGCGTTGGGGCGGCTCCGCTCAGCGAATTTACCCAGGTCCGCCACGAAGTCCCGATGCTTTCGCTGGATAACGTCTTCGATGAAACCAGCTATCTGGCCTTTAACAAACGAGTGCAAGATCGCCTGAAAAGTGCTGAAGCCGTCACTTTTTGCTGCGAGCTGAAGCTGGATGGCCTGGCGGTGAGCCTATTGTATGAAGAGGGTGTCCTGATTCGCGCTGCCACGCGTGGCGACGGAACGACCGGGGAAAATATTACCGCCAATGTGCGCACTATCCGCGCGATTCCACTGAAACTCCGCGGGGAGAATATTCCTCGTCGCCTCGAAGTGCGCGGTGAAGTGTTCCTCCCGCAGGCGGGTTTTGAAAAGATAAATGAAGAGGCACGTCGCACCGGTGGGAAAATCTTTGCTAACCCGCGTAATGCGGCGGCGGGATCGTTGCGCCAGCTCGATCCACGAATTACTGCTAAACGTCCGCTGACATTCTTCTGCTACGGCGTCGGCCTTCTGGAAGGTGGCGAATTACCCTCCAGCCATCACGGTCGTTTACAGCAGTTTAAAGAGTGGGGTTTACCGGTTAGCGATCGCATTCGTCTGTGCAAAACGCCAGAAGAAGTGCTGGCGTTTTACCACCAGGTGGAGGCTGACCGCCCGACGTTAGGTTTTGATATTGACGGCGTGGTCATTAAAGTTGATTCCCTTGCGCTGCAAGAAACGCTGGGCTTTGTTGCCCGTGCGCCGCGTTGGGCCGTAGCGTTCAAATTCCCGGCCCAAGAGCAAATGACCTTTGTTCGTGATGTTGAGTTCCAGGTCGGGCGTACCGGGGCGATTACGCCGGTTGCACGTCTGGAGCCGGTTCAGGTTGCAGGTGTGCTGGTCAGCAATGCCACGCTGCATAATGCCGATGAAATCGACCGTTTGGGTTTGAGAATTGGCGACCGTGTGGTTATTCGCCGTGCCGGAGACGTTATCCCCCAGGTTGTTGGTGTCGTGGAGTCTGAGCGCCCGGAACATACCACGGAGATTGTTTTCCCGACCCACTGCCCAGTATGTGGCTCAGACGTAGAGCGCGTGGAGGGCGAAGCGGTGGCGCGCTGTACGGGCGGCCTGATTTGCGGCGCGCAGCGCAAAGAATCGCTCAAACATTTTGTCTCTCGCCGCGCATTAGATGTCGACGGTATGGGCGATAAGATCATCGATCAATTGGTCGAAAAAGAGTACGTCCATACGCCTGCAGATCTTTTTCGCCTGACGGCAGGCAAACTGACCGGCCTGGACCGTATGGGGCCGAAATCCGCGCAAAATGTGGTCGAAGCACTTGCGAAATCTAAAGAAACGACCTTTGCGCGATTCCTCTATGCGCTGGGTATTCGTGAAGTCGGCGAGGCGACAGCGGCGGGTTTAGCGGCGCACTTTGGTACGCTTGAGGCGCTGATTGCGGCAACTGTTGACGATCTGCAAAAAGTACCTGATGTGGGCATTGTCGTCGCCACCCATACTTTCAACTTCTTCGCAGAAGAGAGCAATCGGGAAGTTATCCGCCAGTTGACGGAAGAAGCAGGCGTTCACTGGCCCGCCCCGGTTGTTATCAAAGCAGAAGAGATTGACAGCCCATTTGCCGGTAAAACGGTGGTGCTAACCGGTTCGCTAAGCATTATGTCGCGTGACGATGCAAAAGCGCGACTGGTCGCGTTGGGGGCTAAAGTTGCGGGTAGCGTGTCGAAGAAAACGGATCTGGTCATTGCCGGTGAAGCGGCGGGCTCAAAACTTGCCAAAGCACAGGAGCTTGGCATCGATGTGATTGATGAAGCTGAAATGATTCGCTTATTAGGTGAGTGAGATGGATAAAGAACAGCTTATTGAGATAGCCAATACCGTGATGCCCTTCGGCAAGTATAAAGGCCGCGTGTTGATTGACGTGCCAGAAGAGTATCTGCTGTGGTTTGCTCGCAAAGACGAGTTTCCTCAGGGGCATCTTGGCGAGCTGATGCGACTCACATTATTGATTAAAACGGAAGGATTAGAGGGGCTGGTAAAGCCCCTCAAGCGGCACTAAACGCTTATCAGCTATTATCGGTGGCGGCTTTGGTCGCCATCTGTGTCTCTTTCTGATAACGCCGGGCAAGCACTGCGCAAATCATTAATTGCAGTTGATGGAAGATCATAAGCGGCAATACCATCATTCCGACAGTAGCCACCGGGAACAAAATGTTCGCCATTGGAATACCGTTCGCCAGGCTCTTTTTCGAACCGCAAAATACGATAGTGATCTCATCTGCTTTACTAAAGCCCATGCGTCTTGCGACAAACGTATTGATGGCGATGACAATGGCCAGTAAAACCAGGCTCACGACAACAATAAACAGCAGCGAACCCAGGCCGACTTTGTGCCAGATCCCGTGCCTTACCGCCTCACTAAATGCCGTATAGATAACGAGTAGAATTGACGTCTGGTCGGTTTTACCAATCCATTTTTTATGACGCGCGACCCAATCGCCAATCAGCGGTCGAGAAAGGTGGCCCGCCACAAATGGAACTAATAGCTGCAACATGATGCTGCCAACCTGCTGCAAACTGCCGCTAGCGCCATGCACATGCATGACCATGCCAACTAATACCGGCGAAAGGAAGATACCGAGCAGGCTTGAAGCTGAAGCGGCACATACTGCGGCGGCCACGTTACCACCGGCAAGAGAGGTAAAGGCAATGGCCGATTGAACCGTGGCAGGCAAAATGCACAGATAAAGAAAGCCCGTGTAAATTTCAGGGCTGACGTTTACCGGAGCCCACCAGGCAAAGAGCACGCCCAGTACCGGAAAAAGAACAAACGTGCTGCACATCACCCACAGGTGTAAACGCCAGTGGCTGCTGCCCGCGATAATCGCTTCACGAGAAAGTTTTGCGCCGTGCATAAAAAAGAGCAGTGCAATGGCGGCGGTTGTCAGTCCTTCAAAAAAACCAACGTAACTTCCCTGAGCGGGAAAGAAAGACGCTACCAGGACGACAAAAATGAGCGTCAGGGTAAAAGGGTCGAGTACGCGAAAGAGTTTCATCATCATTCCTCAAACTGGTGTAGCGCTATTGTGCTTTTAACGATTTTAGAAATAAAATTGATTTATTGAATGCATTAATGAATTTATTAGATGAATTATTCCCTACGTCAGTTAAAAGTTTTTGTTGCAGTCGCGCATGCTGGCAGTTTTAGCCGGGCAGGGGAGCAAATTGGCCTCAGCCAATCGGCTGTGAGCCACAGTGTAAAAGAGCTGGAAAGTGAGTTAGGCGTCAAACTGCTGGATCGCACCACGCGTGAAGTGGTGCTGACGGATGCCGGGCAGCAACTCGCGGCGCGCCTTGAACGCCTGTTGGAAGAACTTACCGCGACGCTTTTGGATACACGAAGCGTCGGCCATCAGTTAAGCGGAACCGTTCGAGTCGCTGCAAGCCAGACTATCTCGGCTCATTTGATGCCGCAGTCTATTGCCGCCGCCGCACTCGAGTTTCCAGCCATTCGCTTTGTGCTGCATGACCGCCCACAACAATGGGTGCTGCAAAGTATTCGCCAGGGTGAAGTTGATTTTGGCATGGTTATCGACCCCATTCAGGCTGGCGATTTGGATTGTGAAGGGGTTCTCTCTGAACCCTTTCTATTACTTTGCCGCAATGATCATCCGCTTGCGGCGCAGGCGCAGGTGCCCTGGCAAGCGCTACAAGGGGCAAATTTGGTATTGCAGGATTACGCCTCAGGCAGTCGACCACTGATTGATGATGCGTTGATGCGCCAGGGCATTGAAGCAAATATCGTTCAACAGATTGGCCACCCTGCGACACTCTTCCCAATGGTGGAAGCGGGGATTGGTATTAGCGTGCTTCCCGCGTTGGCGCTGCCATTACCTCAGGAACGCTCGCTGGTTGTACGGCCTCTGATCCCGGTTGTGGATCGGCAATTAATGTTGGTGCGCCGCAAGAACCGTTCTCTTTCCCGCGCGGCGGAGGCTATCTGGCAGGCTGTTCGCCAGCAGGCGCAGCAATTAACCGCTGCGCGCAAGGGCGATCCGCTTTTTAATCACGATCAGATGTAGATATCAATCTGGTGTGCTTCAGAAGGTTTGTTCACACCTTCCACTTTGGGTTGCTGCTGCTGTTGTTTTTGCTGCGCTTCTTCAACCTGCTGGCGTTGTAACTGTGCCAGTTGAGCCTGTAGCATTTTAATTTGCGCCTGAATCAGCTCTTGCTGCTTTTGTTTTTCATCAACGGAGCCACTGCCGTTAGCAATATCTTTCGCTTGTTGCGTCAGTTTGGTGATTTGCAGAGTGATACGGCTGATTTGTGAAGCAAGGTCATTTCCACCAGAACTTGCTGAGTTGGAAGCATTGGACTGTAGCGAAGGGGTAGATGTGGTAATGGTATTGCTCATGATGTTTCCCTGAAAGACTGAGTAGAAGAGGTATCGGCCTGAAGAGGGGAAAACTTGAGGGAAAGAGTGGAGTAAATCGCACATAGCAAAAAGGCGCCTTTAGGGCGCCTTTCTACATTGGTGGGGCGTGCAGGATTCGAACCTGCGACCAATTGATTAAAAGTCAACTGCTCTACCAACTGAGCTAACGCCCCGAATGGTGGGTGATGACGGGCTCGAACCGCCGACCCCCTCCGTGTAAAGGAGGTGCTCTACCAACTGAGCTAATCACCCAAACTTCGGTACTGCTATTGCAAGAAAAGATAATGGTGGGTGATGACGGGCTCGAACCGCCGACCCCCTCCGTGTAAAGGAGGTGCTCTACCAACTGAGCTAATCACCCAAATCTTATCTCTTGCTACACTGCGGTATCACTCACTGATGAATGGTGGGTGATGACGGGCTCGAACCGCCGACCCCCTCCGTGTAAAGGAGGTGCTCTACCAACTGAGCTAATCACCCCCGCTGTGTGGAGTCGCATTATAGGGAGAGTTGAAAATGAGTCAACGCCTTTTCTAAAGATTTTGTTCGTTCGTCGTAAAAATAATCAATGCGATCAACAAATACCCATTGTCGATTGATTTGCCACCAGAATAGAGGGATTGCTGACATTGAAAGGTATCGACATTGAGGAATCAGACTGGAGTGGTAGAATGTTGTCGACTAAATATTCCCTGGCATTTGCCGGTTTCCCGGTACTTTTGCGTAATTAAGGCCGTTCAATGAAAATCAAAACTCGCTTTGCGCCAAGCCCAACGGGCTATCTGCACGTTGGTGGTGCTCGTACTGCTCTTTACTCATGGCTTTTTGCTCGTAACCACGGCGGCGAGTTTGTGCTGCGTATAGAAGACACTGACCTTGAGCGTTCAACGCCTGAAGCTATCGAAGCTATTATGGATGGCATGAATTGGTTGAGCCTGGAATGGGACGAAGGCCCGTACTACCAGACCAAACGCTTTGATCGCTACAACGCCGTTATCGATGAAATGTTAGAGGCGGGCACCGCGTATAAATGCTACTGCTCTAAAGAACGCCTTGAAGCGCTGCGCGAAGAACAAATGGCGAATGGCGACAAACCACGCTACGACGGTCGCTGCCGTCACGGTCATGAGCATCACGCAACCGACGAACCTTGCGTTGTGCGTTTTGCCAACCCGCAAGAAGGGTCTGTTATTTTTGATGACCAAATCCGTGGGCCGATCGAATTCAGCAATCTGGAGCTGGACGATCTGATCATTCGCCGCACCGATGGTTCTCCAACCTATAACTTCTGCGTGGTGGTAGATGACTGGGATATGGAAATTACCCACGTTGTGCGTGGTGAAGACCACATCAACAACACGCCGCGTCAGATCAACATCCTGAAAGCGTTGAATGCCCCGGTTCCACTTTATGCCCACGTTTCCATGATTAACGGCGACGATGGTAAAAAACTGTCTAAACGCCACGGTGCGGTCAGCGTTATGCAGTACCGTGATGACGGCTATCTGCCAGAAGCGCTGCTGAACTACTTGGTGCGCTTGGGCTGGTCCCATGGCGATCAAGAGATCTTCACGCGTGAAGAGATGATCAAACTGTTCACGCTAGATTCAGTGAGCAAATCCGCCAGCGCGTTTAACACTGAAAAATTGCAGTGGCTCAACCACCACTACATTAATCATCTGGCGCCGGAATACGTTGCGACTCATCTGCAATGGCACATCGAGCAGCAAAACATCGACACCCGTACCGGCCCTGAGCTTGCTGAACTGGTGAAACTGTTGGGCGATCGCTGTAAGACTCTGAAAGAGATGGCGGAAACTTGCCGCTACTTCTATGAAGACTTCAGCGAATTTGATGCGGATGCGGCGAAGAAACATTTACGCCCGGTTGCGCGCCAGCCGCTGGAAGTCGTGCGCGACAAACTGGCAGCTTTAAGCGACTGGACGGCGGAAAATGTCCATAACGCCATTCAGGCAACGGCTGATGAGCTGGAAGTGGGAATGGGTAAAGTGGGTATGCCGCTGCGCGTTGCGGTAACTGGCGCAGGCCAGTCACCGGGTCTTGACGTTACCGTTCATGCGATTGGTAAACAACGTTCTATTGCCCGTATCAATAAGGCTCTGGAATATATTGCCGCGCGCGAAGCACAGCAATAACGCAAAAATCAGTAACTGAGCGTACTTACTATAAAGCCGGCTTATGCCGGCTTTATAGTACTCGCGTTAGTCATCGCGAATACCTAAACGTTTTAGCACGCCCGCAATCCCTTCCCGCAAAAGCAAAGCTGACATCTTTTCTTGTTCTGAAATCGACATCTGTTTCAACGAGTTCATCAGAATGGCTTCGAGTGAGGTGTCATTGACGTGGTAACTGCCTAACTTCTCAGAAACGCGTTTTGCGTTATTAATAAATTCGCGAACACGTTCATCCACATGAATCAGGCGAGCTTTCCCACCCTGAACACCGGGCTTCTGCGAAGTGAGCCAACATTCCTTTCGTACCCATTTGTTAATTGTTTGGCGGCTATAACCAGTGATCACCGCCAGCTCTTCCGGGGTCATACGTTCCTTGAGCACAAGATTTTCCTTAATTTCAAAAGGGTTATTAGAGGTTCATTTTAGAGGAACATTTTACTGGAAACTGTGACAGGATTAACTACAGCAAGACGAGATGCAATTAGGTTTGCCTGGATTGCTTGCTTTTTCGACGATTGATCGCAGAAGAAGAATTTGCCGTTGACACTATGGAATGGGTTTCATATGATGCCGCCCGTCGATACGACACGGTTTCACGGTTACGGGGCTATAGCTCAGCTGGGAGAGCGCTTGCATGGCATGCAAGAGGTCAGCGGTTCGATCCCGCTTAGCTCCACCAAATCTTTACCAGCAAGATTTGAATCGTTAAAACCAAACCCATTCGTGGGGCTATAGCTCAGCTGGGAGAGCGCTTGCATGGCATGCAAGAGGTCAGCGGTTCGATCCCGCTTAGCTCCACCAAAATTTAAAACCCTCGCCTGATGGCGGGGGTTTTTTCGTTTCAGACCTCTGCATTTTTACGAAAAACAGTATTCAGGAATTATTCAGGAGGGTATATCAAACTATTTCGCTTTGTAGAAATGTATTAAAAATGAATGAATTGAAAGAGATGTAATATTCTGTCAACTTGATTTGTGCAATAAATAAACGTATTATTTATCACCGAATAATGCTGCCAAACAATGACAGAATACTCACACCAGAGCTTATGATTTTAAATACAACAATCAAAAAATCCGTCACAGCACTGGTTTTATGCCTCTTACTTGTTCCACTTTCTCGCTACATTTCACCTTCCACCACTATTGATGGCAAGCAGATTTATCTCGCTTATCTTCCATTGAGTTTGATGATTGCGATGGTGTTTATCTACGGGCGCGTGGCAATCCTTCCTCTGATTTTAGCCTCAGCGGCGGCATTTTCTTTATGCCTTCATTTCTCATTTATGCCGTTAATGGTATTTGTGTTTTGCCTGATATTCCCAATAACATTTTGTAGTTTTATGGCACGTTATTATTTGGGTGTCCGGTGGCGTCACTCCCTGGCCGATAAAGGCATGGGGATTAGAATCTTCTGGCTAGGCTTTATTGCTCCACTCAGTATTAAAGCGCTAATGTATATCGCGGGGCACTATATTCATTTCCCCGATAACGTGGCTGCCTATTTTGGCGGGAACTCCCTTATCTTTATGGTAGTGGATGTACAAAACTTAATTGCCGCATCACTCATTTTTACCGTGTTATTTTATTATCCGCTAAGAATGATGTTAAATCCCAATTACGCCCGGGCATTCTGGCGGCGTTGTGTGTTGCGTGATTTTAGTGGGCCACGCCGTCTTTACTCTCTCACCTGGGGTTTTTGCCTGATTGCGCTTCTCGCCGTGCTCTGTTCATCATGGGGAATGTTGCAGGTTTCAGGCTACCTGGTGCCGGTTATCTTCGTATTGTTCACGCTGGGTATCCGTCACTTTGGCCCGCGTCTAATGGCGCTGCTATGGGCCATTTCTGCGTGGCTACTGCTGACTTATAACGACGGTTTTCTCTACGGTGTGAATACCGAATTTTCCCTGTCGTTTATCCTTTCGGTTTTTATCTCGTTTTCCGTCTGTATGTTGTATTTGACGATGATGTTCAAGAAAAACGAGTGGATGAAACGCATCTTCCGTTCCCAGGCATTTACTGACCCGCTCACGCAGTTACCCAATTTACGCGCTCTCGAACATCATGTGCAGTGCCATCCAGGCGGGACGCTTTGCTGTCTGCGCATGTCTAACCTGGAGTTTCTAAGCCGACATTACGGCATGATGATGCGTATTCATTGCAAACGCGTTATCACCAACCAAATAACCCCTTATCTTCATGAAGATGAACAAGTCTTTCAATTACCCGGAAGTGAGTTATTAATTTTTCTCCTTGGCCAGGAAACCGATGCTCGCCTTGAGCACATTGTTGATTTACTCAATAGCAAAAAAATAAACTGGCACAACACGATGCTGGAAATTGAGTACGGCGCTGCATATAGCGTTATCGACAATAATCTTGATGAATTACACCGGACCTTAGGGCAATTAAGTTATCTCTCCGATCAGGCGAGCGCTTCAATGCGCGTACTGAGCCTTAATACCCGAATCGACTATGTATCGGATAAAACAACAGAGCGCGTGTTGCTTCTGCAAAAAATTAAGCACGCACTAAATGAAGAGGATCCTGTCGCACTCTATGCGCAGCCGATAAAAAATGCAGCGGGTTGTGGGTATCACGAAATACTTAGTCGCATCATTTTTGACGATGAAATTATTACGCCGGATAAGTTTATTCCTGTCATTGCTGAGTTCAACCTCAGCACGCGCTTCGATATGTTAGTGATAAATAAACTGGTAGAGTTTTTATCTCTTCATCCCAATACCAGCCAGCATCCTCGCTTTTCTGTTAATCTTATGCCGTTGACGTTAATGCAAAAGGATATTGCCCAGAAAATTGTTTCTCTGTTTAGTCAATATCAGGTGCCTACCTGCAGTGTCATTATTGAAGTGACCGAAGAACAGGCTTTTTCAAACTCAGAAACTCCGCTGCAGAATATTACGCTGCTGCGTGATCACGGCTTCAAGATTGCCATTGACGATTTCGGCACCGGGTATGCGAATTACGAACGTCTCAAACGGCTTCAGGCGGATATTATTAAAATTGATGGCTGTTTTATCAAAGACATAACCTCTGACTCGCTCGACCCTCTCATTGTTAAATCCATCTGCGATATGGCCCGGGCGAAACAGTTAATTGTCGTCGCTGAGTTTGTAGAAACGGAAGAACAGCGTACGCTTTTGAATGAGTTAGGCGTGCAGTATTTACAAGGATATCTGATTGGCAAACCAGAACCTCTTCCCCTGCTTGCTGCTGAGAGGTAAGAGGATGTTAGATGTATATGACGAAAGGGCTTATTTGTGAGCACTTCTTTAGCGAATAGATTTCGCTTGCCGTTGGCAAAAACACTCCGTGTGATACATCTGGTTTTTATCTCAGTCTTTGTGCTGACAACTTTTTTATTCTGGCAGCAGGGGAAATTGTTTAGCCACGGGTATCGCACCAGCCAACTTAGCCATCTTGAAAGCGTGGTGGCGCGGATTGAGAGCAAAGCCCATTACAAAATTGATAATCTGCGCTTCCTGAAACGTATCTTTATAGAAGCGATGGATGACCCTATTTTCCCCGGCGCGGCTATTGTTCCGTCAGAAATTAAAGGCGATTCCGACAGTTCGCCGCTATGGATAGGCGAATTACCCTTACCCGATATTATCGCTGAAGACCTGGTGGCTCGTGGGGAAGAAACAATGGAAGTGCGCCAGGAGCTTTATGCCCTACGTAAAATTCAGGGGCTTTTCCCGTTGGCCTCGGCGGAAAACGAATTGTCAGCTGATTTGTACTACATCTCGCGCGACGGTGAATTTATTGTCTCTCTATCGCAAGAGGTGAACTCTCTATTAATCAGGAGCTACAACCCCCATGAGAAGCAAGGGAGTTTTGTCCTGGCTTCTCCGCTGCTAAACCCACACCGGGAACCGTTCTGGACGCGGCAAAATATTGCGACAGACAATAAAACCCTTATCAATGGCTCTATTCCTGTTGATTTTGGCGGGGAGTGGATTGGGCTGTTAGGCATTGCTTTTGATAACCAGGCGGTTCAGGAATTTCTTGCGGATTCATTGCCAGAAAGCACGCAGAGCGCTTATCAACTGTTTGATGAACAATTACAGCCCTTAACCGGCGTCGTGGGGGCGGTAAATAACGTTCAACTGAGTGCGGAACAGCTCCAGACGATACGCCAAACGCTGGAAAGTACGTCCCGTGGCACGATGCGTTCAGGCACGGTATTTATTACTTTTGGCAAAATTGTCGGCACGCAATCGGTATTGATTAGTACCCAAACCCTTAGCCAGGGGCTACATGAGGACTTTGGGCGCTTCAGCATTTTGCTCATCACCATGTGGGTGATATTCGTGCTTTTCCTGTGGGGCGCGCATCGCATGATTTGTCGCCTGGTGCGGAACATGGGAAGTTTGCAGCGCGAAATGCAGCATCACGCGCTTCACGACGATTTGACCGGGGCGCTCAACCGGCGCGGTTTCTTTGCGAAGACCTCGCAAATTAGCCCCAATTATGTGGATTACACCCTCGTGCAATTGGATCTCGACCACTTCAAAAAAGTGAATGATGTCTATGGGCATTTGGTCGGGGATAACGTGCTGATTCATGCAACCCGACGTATACAACGGGCGATACGTAGCCAGGATATTCTGGGGCGCATCGGCGGGGAAGAATTTTGCATTTACCTGCCTGACTCCGATCTCAAAGCGGGCATTATGGTGGCAACCAGAATTAAGTGGGAGCTTGAGGCATCAGCGTTGATTCTCGAGGACGGCACCGCGCTACCGGTTACCGCTTCGTTGGGCGTGGCGTCTTCCAGCGAACATCCGCAATACACGCTTGAACAGGTCCAGTCAGTGGCAGATATGCGAATGTACACCGCGAAAGCGCGCGGCAGAAATCAGGTGTGCTGGCAGGACGACGAAATTCAGGCGTAAAAAAACCGGGGTAAAAACCCCGGTTTTTTAATGTGAGAATTACAGGAACAGTGCTGCGATAGACGCAGACAGAATACTCACCAGGGTAGAACCGTAAACCAGTTTCAGGCCGAAGCGAGAAACCACGTTACCTTGTTCTTCGTTCAGGCCTTTAATCGCACCCGCGATAATCCCGATAGAAGAGAAGTTAGCGAAGGAAACCAGGAACACAGACAGGATACCTTCCGCACGTGGGGAAAGTGTGCCCGCCAGTTTTTGCAGATCCAGCATCGCCACGAATTCGTTGGAAACCAGTTTGGTAGCCATGATACTGCCAACCTGCAACGCTTCATGAGAAGGCACACCCATCACCCAGGCAACAGGGTAGAAGATGTAGCCCAGAATGCCCTGGAAGGAGATACCCAGAACCGCTGCAAACAGTGCGTTCAGGCCAGAAATCAAGGCGATGAAACCAATCAGCATCGCTGCAACGATAATCGCAACTTTAAAACCTGCCAGAATGTATTCGCCGAGCATTTCGAAGAAACTTTGACCTTCGTGCAAATTAGACATTTGCAGGTTTTCTTCGCTTTCATCAACACGGTATGGGTTGATAAGAGATAACACGATGAACGTACTGAACATGTTCAATACCAGCGCTGCGACCACATATTTAGGTTCCAGCATCGTCATGTAAGCGCCAACAATCGACATGGACACGGTAGACATGGCGGTTGCGGCCATGGTGTACATGCGGTTGCGCGACATCTTGCCAAGAATATCCTTATAGGCGATGAAGTTTTCTGATTGTCCCAAAATCAGCGAGCTTACGGCGTTAAAGGATTCCAGTTTACCCATACCGTTCACTTTTGACAGAAGAGTACCGATAAAGCGGATAACAATCGGCAGGATGCGGATATGCTGCAAAATCCCGATCAATGCTGAGATAAAGACGATTGGGCAAAGTACTTTCAGGAAGAAGAATGCGAGTCCCTGGTCATTCATCTTACCGAATACAAAGTTTGTGCCTTCATTCGCGAAGGACAGCAGTTTCTCAAACATCTCCGAGAAACCTCTTACAAAGCCCAGACCTACTTCAGAGTTCAGGAAGAACCAGGCCAGGATAAGTTCAATCACCAATAGCTGAACAATAAAGCGAATGCGGATCTGCTTACGGTTACTGCTTACAAGCAATGCAAGCAGCGCAACCACAGCAAGCGCTAAAACAAAGTGAAGAACGCGGGACATAATTGCTCCAAACATGAGGCAGGTTTAATTTCGTTGCACATTCTATGAAACAAGCAATAAGAAAACGAGAGCAATCGCACACTATAGTTATGTCATGTGACCAATCTCAAAATTAGTGATCAACCATACATTTCTGCTATGTTAAGTAAAGAAGGTAAAAGTTGCGTCAATGCTTAGATTCTTAACATAACGCTTGACGCTGCGTAAGAACGTTAACTGGCGTATAAAATCGCTCCTGTAATCCCTCATTGTTTCTGTCTATCAAAATAATCAGTTTATGCATTCTAAATGAATTTGATAATCATTCTCACTTTTGATAGTTTGAAACATAGCAAAGGCTATATCTCAGAGGCAGATGATGACAAACAGTCGCGTTGAAAACAGTGGTACCCGCACAGCGCGCCGATTACGCCTCGCGCTAATGGGCCCCGCATTTATTGCTGCCATCGGGTATATCGACCCCGGTAACTTTGCGACCAACATTCAGGCCGGTGCCAGCTTCGGCTATAAATTGCTGTGGGTGGTGGTATGGGCCAACCTGATGGCGATGCTTATCCAAATCCTGTCGGCAAAACTTGGGATCGCCACCGGCAAAAATCTCGCCGAACAAATTCGTGACCATTACCCGCGTCCGGTGGTGTGGTTGTACTGGATACAAGCCGAAATTATCGCCATGGCGACGGACCTCGCCGAGTTCATCGGCGCGGCTATTGGTTTTAAACTGATTCTTGGCGTCTCGTTATTACAAGGTGCGGTGCTAACGGGTATCGCCACGTTCCTGATATTGATGCTGCAACGGCGCGGGCAAAAGCCGCTTGAAAAAGTGATCGGCGGATTATTGCTATTCGTGGCGGCGGCTTACATCGTGGAGCTGATTTTCTCCCAGCCAAAACTGGTTGAGTTGGGGAAAGGGATGTTGATCCCAAGTTTGCCAACCAGCGAGGCGGTATTCCTGGCAGCCGGTGTGCTGGGCGCAACCATTATGCCGCACGTAATTTATCTCCACTCGTCGCTCACGCAGCATCTACACGGTGGTAATCGTGCGGAACGGTATTCAGCTACTAAATGGGACGTTGCCATTGCGATGACGATTGCCGGGTTTGTGAACCTGGCGATGATGGCAACCGCCGCCGCTGCGTTCCATTTCTCTGGCCACACGGGCGTTGCCGATCTTGATGAAGCGTACCTGACACTCGAGCCGTTGCTGAGCCACTCCGCTGCCACCATCTTTGGTTTAAGCCTTGTTGCGGCAGGGTTGTCATCCACCGTTGTGGGGACGCTGGCAGGGCAGGTCGTTATGCAAGGGTTTGTCCGTTTCTATATTCCACTCTGGGTGCGTCGCTCGGTCACCATGGCTCCCTCATTTATTGTGATTCTGATGGGGCTTGATCCAACCCGTATTCTGGTTATGAGTCAGGTCTTGTTAAGTTTCGGTATTGCGCTGGCGCTGGTGCCGCTACTGATTTTCACCAGCAATGACAAATTGATGGGCGATCTGGTTAATACCCGAATGGTGAAGCTGGTAGGATGGGTGATTGTTGCGATCGTCGTGGCCCTGAATTTATGGCTGCTGATCGGCACAGTACTTGGGCTCTAAAGTGGCAAGTTTTTGCGGCTACGGTTTTCGTGGCCGCATTAATTGGGGGTCAGCAAAATTTACCCTTCGCGACGCTTGTCATAAACATTCCCTGAATAGCGAAAGCGGTAGCCAGAATACCCACAATCATAAAATTGTGATTTGCCAGAGCAATAGAACCTAAAAAAACATCAATAAAAGCATTGAGTAGCAATATTAAAAGTAAGGGTATACTCAATATTTTACTATTAAACGTCACTTTCATACCCCATATTAAGTATTATTTATCTTTCAATTTCGCCGATTATATCCGGTTAACCTCTCTCGATTAGTCATTACTTCCAGAACAACCAGGCATGATTTATTGAACAATCAGCTCTGTGCAACCTCAGCCAGGTTATGTATGATTTCTACTGATGTTTAGAAACACCAGGGCTTTATCATGTTCAAACACTTTAACCATATGGCGCTTTTTGCCACGCTGGTAAAAAATGGCAATTTTACCAGGACCGCTGAAGAGTTGAATATGACGAAATCTCGCGTCAGTCAGCAAATAAGTGAGCTTGAGGAATATCTTGGTCTGCGTTTGCTTAATCGCACTACGCGAAAAATCTCGCTGACCTATGCGGGCGAAAGTTATTTGCGGTACTGCCATGAAATAATGGATGTTGCCTGCCGGGCAGACGAACACATTCAGTTATTACGCGAAAGCCCCAATGGAAAATTGAGAATAATTGCCCCGCCGGGCTTCATGTACAGTGCATTGCCTGCGCCACATCATGATTTTCTAAAAGCGCATCCTCAAGTTGAACTGGAGCTGGTCACTGCTGACTCATTCTATGGTTCGGTTAACGATACGTTTGATGTGGCTTACCGCATCGGTAAGCCTTCGGATGACTCTTTTATCGGGCGTTTTCTCGGGACGTTTAATCGATTTATTGTCGGCACGCCTGAATACGCACACAAGCATCAAGTGAGTTCCCCGGATGAATTACATTCATGTGATTTAATTACGCATAAAACCTGGCGAAGCGTAACGCTCTCGCAAGATAGCAGTAATTATAAATTGGTTATGACGCTGCGCCATACCAGCGATAACCTGACCTATATTTTACAGCAGGCTTTGCAGGGTACAGGCTTAGCGATTTTGCCGGAGTATATTGTTGAGCCGTATCTGAAAAGCGGCCAGCTTAATGTGATTCTCCCGTCGTGGAGCGTGCAGAGAATTGAGCTTTGGATGATCTACCCCAGCAATAAAAACAATACGCTGACGCTACGCAATTATATTGATTTCATTCTCCAGAGTGACACTATCAAAGCGCTAACCAAAAGTGGGCGCACCGACTAGTTAATTTATTACCATTCTATTTTATCGACATTATATTATCCAACCTGAGGTGGGAGCCCCAACGCTATGTCACAATATTTATCTTTAAAAGAGTACGCCAGTAATATTCACAATCAAAAAAATCATATGGATAATTTATGGAATAATTATACTCTGGTTCTGCTGAAAAATATCACATTAACTGAGCGCCTGTATCACCATCAGGTGGCAGAGTGTCAAAGCAATAAATTAACGATCAGTCTTTTTGGCACAATCAAGCTGAACATTGTGCGCACCGGTTTTTTAGGGCCAATTACAATTGATTATCAGCCGCTTACCCAGGGTGATAACGTGATGAAAATTCCCTCCTCATACATTAATCAACAGGGTCTCCTGGACGGAGAGATTTTAATTTCTGATAAAAAACAGGTTTTTGAGCATTACTTAAATAAATTGCTACCGGTATACGCATACATGGCGAATTTATGCTCAAAGGATAAATAATGATCGTCAGACCTGAGCAGCATTGGTTTAGGCGGTTGTTCTCATGGCGCGGCTCAATCATGAGGAAAATCTCTTACCAGTTACTCTTTTTCTTTATGCTTAATATTGTTTATCTCTTTGTGCTTCCGCTCCTGCATATGCATGGCATTGATGCGAAAGAGAGTCCGGTTGGATTCATTGGGATTTCTATCTCTATTTTCCTCGGCTTTCGCAATAATGCCGCATGGATTCGTTATTCCGAAGCGAGAAAACTTTGGGGCGATTTGTTAATTACCGCGCGCTCGCTGATGCGGGAAATTAAAAGCACGACGCAGGCGAATCAGGAAGAGATGAAAGTGCTGCTCAACTTTATTGTCTGTTACTGCAATGTATTAAAATCCATGCTGAGGCATGAGCGGATCCCGGTTGAGGTGACAACACAAACGCCCTATATGTATGAGAAATTGAATGTCGCCACTCCCTGTAATGCGTTACTGCAAGAGATTGGTACCTGGCTTTTTCGTCACAAGAGAAACGCTTTAGACTATCAAAACTTTAATCACTACCTGAATAATATCAGCACCATTCAGGGCGGGTGTGAGCGCATCAGTAATACGCCAATTCCTTTTGCTTATTCACTGATTTTGCATCGCACCGTTTATATTTATTGTACGATTTATCCGCTGCTGATCATTGATAGCTTTGGGTTTCTTTCGCTGTTGTTTTCACTGTTTACGACGTATGCCTTACTGGCGCTGGATGCCATTGCTACCGAATTAGAAGACCCTTTTGGACGTGAAGACAACGACCTGCCTTTAAATGCTATCTGCAATACCATTGAAATTGATTTGCTGGAGATGATTCATGAGGGGCGGGTGCCTGAAAAAATCACTCCGGATAAAAACTACCGGCTGCTCTAACCCTTCATCAAATAAAAAGTGGGAGCCTGAGCTCCCACTTTAAAATCATTTATCGCGTCATTAATGGCGATGGCCGCCGCCATGTCCGTGACCGCCACGACCCCGACCCCGATGATCGTCACGATCGTTCCAGCCCGCGCGATAGCCTTTTTCGAAACTGCTACGGCCACGGTCTTTGTACCATCCACGGTGGTAGCCATTATCATGGCGGTGCCAGCGGTTTTCGCGCCACTCATAGTGACGACGCCAATAATCCCGGTCGCGCCAGCCGCCACCATCCCAGTAATTACCGCGATAATCCTGATCGCCTATTTGAAGCTTAACCGACGGCAGCAGGGTGATTTCGCCCGCATTGGCCACCAGCGGTACCGATGCCAGTAATGCAATCGCAAGAATCAGTGACCTGAACATACTCTCTCCTTAAACACGGTAACCGCCAGGCGGTCTGTTAGCGTAATATTAAGGTGTGGTAAATAAGTGTTTCATCGCCACAACTCCTAAATCACGAAGGAGAGCACTTTTTGCTAATTTAGCTGACTTTTACATCAGCTAAGTGTTAGCGGTTACACTAATATTTCTTCGATTTCTGCCCGTTCAGCCGCCGTGAAATGACGATTAGCTAACATGCCAACCGCATCATCAATCTGGCTGGTTTTACTGGCGCCGATTAATACCGACGTCACTTTGTCATCACGCAGCACCCACGCCAGTGCCATTTGGGAAAGTTTCTGGCCACGGCGTTGTGCCAGCGCATTCAGCTTGCGAACTTTATCCAGCTTCTGCTCGGTGAGTTGTTCGGCGTTGAGGAATTTACTCCCGCTGGCTGCGCGAGAATCGGCTGGGATCCCGTCCAGATAGCGATCCGTAAGCTGGCCGCCCGCCAGCGGGGAAAACGCGATACTGCCCACGCCTTTATCTTGCAGCACATCCAGCAACCCGCCTTCAACCCAGCGCTCAAACATGGAATAACGTGGCTGATGAATAAGGCATGGTGTGCCTAAATCGTTAAGAATATCAATTGCCTGCGCGGCTAGTTCTGCGGGGTAGTTTGAGATCCCTACGTACAACGCTTTGCCCTGGCGCACCACGGTGTCGAGCGCTTGCATGGTTTCTTCAAGCGGCGTTTCCGGGTCCGGGCGGTGATGATAAAAGATGTCTACATACTCAAGTCCCATGCGCTTGAGGCTTTGATTAAGGCTTGCAATTAAATACTTGCGCGAACCCCAATCCCCATACGGTCCATCCCACATGGTGTAGCCCGCTTTCGACGAAATAATCAGCTCATCGCGGTACGGAAGGAAATCTTCACGCAGGATCCGCCCAAAGTTTTCTTCAGCAGAACCCGGAGGTGGCCCGTAATTATTGGCGAGATCAAGATGCGTAATGCCCGAATCAAATGCGCGGTGTAAAAGCTGACGGCTGTTGTCGAGCAGCGTCGCATCACCGAAGTTGTGCCATAAACCCAGCGAAATAGCGGGGAGTTTGAGGCCGCTGCGTCCGCAACGACGATATTCCATTGATTCATAACGTGCAGGATTTGCCTGATAGACCATTTTCGATTCCCGTTAAGTGAATAATGCTCAACTTAGTGTATACGTTTTCACAACATTTCTGGCTATCAGACTACACCCCAGTTAAGTGTAAATCCCTCTTTCCACGGTCTTATTCTCCCCGTTCCTCGACAGCGATCACATATGCCCAATACTCACTGTAAGCCCTCTGAGAAGGAATGAGTCATGTCTTACTGTGTCGCGGACTATCTTCTGGACCGATTCACCGAAGCCGGGATCAACCATCTGTTTGGCGTTCCCGGTGACTACAACTTGCAGTTTCTCGACCATGTGATTGATAACCCAACCCTCGCCTGGGTTGGATGTGCCAACGAACTTAATGCGGCCTACGCTGCCGATGGCTACGCCCGTTGCAACGGTGCCGCGGCTTTACTCACCACCTTTGGTGTGGGGGAGCTCAGCGCGATAAACGGCATTGCCGGAAGCTACGCCGAATACTTACCGGTTATCCATGTGGTTGGCGCCCCGTGTTTGGGGGCCCAGCTACGCGGGGAACTGATGCACCACACATTAGGCGACGGCGATTTCAACCATTTTGCCCGCATGGCGCAAGAAGTGACGGTGGCCCAGGCTTCACTCACCGTGGAAAATGCCTGTTACGAAATCGACCGCGTTTTACAGCAGGCGATAACCCAACGCCGTCCGGGTTATTTGCTTCTGCCCAGCGATGTTTCTCAGGCTTGCGCAACGCGTCCCACCCAGCCACTTTTGACGACGCCCGCTCGCTCAGACCCCGAGTTACTGGCGGATTTCCGTGCCTGTGTACAAGAGCGCCTGGCGGAAAGCCGCAGCGTAGCGTTATTAGCTGATTTTCTGGCGCTGCGTTTTGGGCAACAAAAAGCGCTGCAACAGTGGATGGATGACACGCCAATGCCTCATGCCACGTTGCTGATGGGAAAAGGCTTATTTGATGAAGGGCAGCAGGGATTTGTAGGAACTTACAGCGCGGCGGCCAGTGATGCTTCCGTGATTCAGGCGATTGAAAAAGCCGAACTGGTTGTCTGCGTGGGCGTGAAATTCACCGACACGATTACTGCCGGATTCACCCAGCACTTCACCCTTGAGCAGACAATTGATATCCAACCGCACGCGACCCGAATCGGTGATCGCTGGTTCAGCGGTATCACGATGGCGGATGCGGTAGACGTGCTTCACCAGCTATGCAAACACCAGGTTTCGGGATGGTCAGTGCCGCAACAAAAACCGCCTGTGCTGCCCGCTGCTACGCCTGGAAAACTGGATCAGCACGCATTCTGGCAGGCAATCCAAAACTTCCTCCGGGCGGGGGACATCATTCTTGCGGACCAGGGCACTGCTGCGTTTGGTGCGGCTACGTTGACGCTACCCGCAGGGGCGACGTTTATCTCGCAACCGCTCTGGGGCTCGATTGGTTTCACCCTGCCTGCGGCCTTTGGGGCGCAAACCGCCTGCCCAAATCGCCGTGTCATTTTGCTGGTAGGAGATGGGTCGGCGCAGCTCACGATTCAGGAAATGGGCTCGATGTTACGGGATGGACAACGGCCTGTGATTTTCTTACTCAACAACGACGGTTATACCGTTGAACGCGCGATTCATGGTGCGGAACAGCGCTATAACGACATCGCGCCGTGGAACTGGACGCAGATCCCGCAGGCGTTAAATATCCATAACCCGGCGCAGTGCTGGCGGGTGACAGAGCAA